>JAPLJX010000475.1:7298-22535 GCA_026388375.1 Deltaproteobacteria bacterium | reverse complement strand
CGCGATGATGATCATCGCGAGCATCAAAAGGCCCAGGTGGCCGCTCGTCCACTGCGACGGCGGGGGCATCAGCCAGAACACTGCGGCCACCGTCAAGGCCATGAAAAATATTCCGATCCAAGCTTCCTTTTTCACTTGCTGCCCCCTTTCTCGTGCATCACATACTCATCGAGCTTCGCGATATCCTCGTCGGTGACGTGCACCGTTGCCTTCAGTTTCTCAATGTCGACCTCCTCAACGTCCTGGATGCGCGAGGGCCACGTGCCAGTCTTGAGGCACAGGATGCAGCGGACCATCTCGACGATCCCCTGCACGAGGATGAACGCCCCGGCAACGGGGATGATCGTCTTGAAGTGATAGAGCGGCGGGCCGTCGGCGGTGATGCTCGAGTGCTCGAAGATCCGCCAGGAGTCGCCGGCATAGTAGAAGCCGGCCCAGCAGAGGGCGGCCACCCCGGGGAGGAAGAAGAGGATGTAGAGCGACAGGTCGAGGGCGGCCTGCACGCGCAGCGGGAGGAAACTGTAGAGGACGTCGCCGCGGACCATGCCGTTCTTCGAGAGGGTGTAGGCGCCCGCCATCATGAACAGGGTCCCGTACATCTGGAGCATGATATCGAAGGCCCAGGAGTGCGGTGCATCGAGCGCGTAACGGGCATACACCTCGTAGGTGATCAGGAAGGTGAGCCCGATAATCAACCAGGAAAACGCCTGGCCTACGAAGGTGCTGATCTTGTCGATGGTCAGTAGTAGTTTCTGCATATGTTCAATCCTGTCCCAAAAAGGGCCATCCGGGCGCAAGCGGCACCCGGATGGCCGATCGGTGATGCTTTAAAATCCGTTATTTCTTCTTCGGTTCTTCCTTTGCGGGTGCAGCCTTTGCGGGTGCAGCCTTTTTGGCCCCGAAGTAGTGGTTATAGGCCATGCGCCGGTTGACGTTATAATCCATGTCCCATGCCACCGTGCGCTTGGCGAACGCGATCTGCGATTCGACGATCTCCTTGAAGAGCGGATTGTCCACCGACTTCTTCTTCACGACCTCGTCGTAGACGACGAGCTGCTTGGCCAGGATCGCGTCGGGGGTCTTGTAGAATTTTACCTTGTCCTTGGTCTGGAGCTCGATATAGTCCTTCGAGTAGCGGTCGATCGACTTCCAGGCCATGTCGGCCGAGGCGGCCTCCACACCGTTGGCGATGATCGCCTTCAGTTTCGCCGGCAGGGCGTCGTACTTGGTCTTGTTGAACAGGATCTCGAACTGCTCGGCGTTCTGGTGGAAGCTCTGGAGCATGCACACCTTCGACACGTCGGGGAAGCCGAGCAGGCGGTCGGAGGAGGCGTTGTTGAACTCCGCCCCGTCGAGGAGGCCGCGGTCCATGGCCGGGACGATCTCGGCGCCGGGGAGCGCGTTCACCGCGCATCCCATGGCGGTGTAGACATCGACGGAGAGACCCACGGTGCGGAACTTCATGCCCTTGAGATCCTCGAGTTTCGTAATTGGCTTCTTGAACCAGCCGAACGGTTGTGTAAACATCGGCCCGTAGGCGAAAGATTGGACATTCGCCCCGATCGACTTGTAGAGCCTCTCGATAAACTCCTTGCCGCCGCCGTACTTGTGCCAGGAGAGCAGCATATTCGCGTCCATCCCGTACCCCGGTCCCGACCCCCACAGCGCCAGGGCGTTCTGCTTGCCGTAGTGATAGACGATGACGCCGTGGGCGCCGTCAAGCGTCCCCTTGGAGACCGCGTCCAGGACGCCGAAGGCCGGAACGACGGAGCCGGCGGGGAGCACCTCGATCTTCATATCGCCGCCGGTCATGTCATTGATCTTTTGGGCGAAGTCAAGGGCATACTCGTGAAAGATGTCCTTGGTCGGCCAGGTGCTCTGCCACCGCATGCTGATCGGCCCCTGCGCCTTGGCAATCATCGGGAAACCCAGCGTCGCGACGCCGGCCGTCGCTGCAGCAGCGCCTGTGAGGAACTTGCGGCGTGATACACCCTCTGTCTTTGTGTCTTTGCCCAGTACTTTCTTTGTCATAATCTTCCTCCATGTTTTCTTGATGAATGACGACTGTCTGAATCAAAAACCAATTACGCGACTATCACAGCCCTTCCGAAGCCTTTCTTGACCCCGGTTATTCGGCACACCTCCTCATCAATCCCATAGTCCTCGAAGGCAACACCCGATTCCGGCCTTTTGCACCCCATCCCGACACACCGTGGCGGGGGGCTATCATTTTGATCTGTTATACATTAATGAGAGAATACATCAACGAGAAGCGTAAAAAGTGGTCGAACGGTAACATCCTGAGAAATTACTTGTCAAGGGGAAAATTGACAGGGGAAAATTGAAATTTTCCGTTTACTCCTTGCCCGGAAAACTGATATAGGCTGCGGAAAAGTCGCCCATGCCGTTCCACGGATTCATTCAAAACCATTTGAGGCTAACAAGATGAAGAAAAGAATTTTGGTTTCGCGGGAGGTTTTTCAAGGGGTTCTGGATTTTCTGGCGCCCCATTTCGAGGTTGCGGCCAATCAGGAAGACAAAGTTCTCACCACGGAAGAGTTGGCCCGGGTTCTCGCCGACAAAGACGGGGCGCTAACCACGCTGACCGAAAGGATCGACGAGAATCTGCTGAGCCGCTGTCCCCAACTGAAGGCGGTATGCAACATCGCCGTCGGATACAACAATATCGATCTGACCGCCTGCAATGCGCATGGGGTCATGGCCACCAACACCCCCGGCGTCCTGGATGATACCACCGCCGATTTTGCCTGGGCGCTGATCCTGGCCACGGCCCGCCGGCTGAACGAGGCCGAGGCCTACGTCCGGGAAGGACGGTGGGACAAGTGGAAACTCAAGCAATTTCTCGGCCTTGATGTGCACCATGCAACGCTGGGCATCATCGGTCTGGGACGGATCGGCCAGGTCGTGGCCCGCCGCGCGATGGGTTTCGAGATGGAGGTGCTCTACCATGATGTCCGGCGGGCCTCCGCCGAGATCGAGTCGGCCTGCCGGGCCAGGTATGCGACAAAGGATGAGCTCTTTCGCAGGGCGGACATCGTTACGATTCATATACCCTACAGCCCGGAGACCCACCATTCGATCGGCGCCGCGGAGATCGCCCTCATGAAACCATCGGCGATTCTCATCCATGCCGCCCGGGGCGGGGTGCTGGACGATGCGGCGCTGGTGGAAGCGCTCCGGAAGGGAACCCTCGCCGGCGCCGGTCTCGATGTCTTCGAAGGGGAGCCGGCCATTCAGCCGGGATTCCGGGAGTTGAAGAATGTCGTTCTGTCGCCCCATATCGCCAGTTCCTCCGAGCGAACCCGCTTCAAAATGGCGATGATGGCCGCGGAAAATTGCGTCGCCGCCCTCACCACGGGCAATCCACCGAATCTTTTGAATCCGGGGGCGAAAGGAAAGTAAGCGGATAAAAAGGAGGTCGTAAAATCATGGACAAGCCCATGCACACCCTGAGCTTGATTGAAGCCGCGCACGGGATCAAAATGGAAAGATCCGGGCCTGGGCCTGGCTCAAGCCGGAAGAGGCGATCAAGGCCGCACGCCTTTCCGACCTTCATCTCCACTCCGGTGCGGCGCCCGGCCCCCTCCAGGGGGTGCCGATCGGGGTAAAGGACATCTTTGCCACCGCCGGCGTGCCCACGGAAATGGGTTCCCCCGCCTTTGCCGGCCATATCCCGGACAGGTCGGCCAAGGTCATTGAACGGATCAAGGCCCGGGGCGCCTTTGTCATGGGAAAGACCGTGACCACCGAATGCGCCTTTCTCTCCCCCGGGAAGACGCGCAACCCCTGGAATCCGTTGCATACGCCGGGCGGGTCGTCGAGCGGCTCCGCCGCCGCGGTTGCGGCGGGTTTTGTCCCGGCCGCCCTGGGTACGCAAACCAACGGTTCCGTCATCCGGCCCGCCGCCTTTTGCGGGGTTGTCGGCTTCAAACCGACCCAGGGACTCATTCCGATCGCTGGCGCCCTGACGTTCAGCCACACCCTGGATCAGCCGGGCATCTTCACCCGTTGCGTGGAGGATGCCGCCTTCCTCGCGGCCTCCCTGGCCGAAGAGGGTACAACGCGCCTGCCCGAGCGCTGCGTCCGATCAACGCCTCCCCTCCTGACGGCGGTCAAAACCCCCGTCTGGGAGCAGGCCGGGGAGGATGCCAAACAGAATTTCCGGGAAAACATTGAAACGATCCGAAAAGGGGGCGCCCGCGTTGAGGAGGTCGAACTGCCCGAGATATTCAGCCACGCCCACCGGGCCATCCGAACCATCATGGCCGTCGAATCCGCGTTGAACCTGGAGGAGCTGCATCGCAAACAGGCCCCCCTCCTGAGTTCAACCTTGAAGGATTTTATCGCCGAAGGAGCGGATGCGCGGGCGGTGGTCTATCTGCAGGCCCTGATGATGCGCCTCGCCCTGCAAGACGAACTGGACCGTTTCCTGACGAAATACGATGCCCTCATCACGCCGCCCGCCACGGGAGAAGCGCCGGCAACGCTGGAGCAGACGGGCAATCCCACTTTCTGCTCCATCTGGAGCCTCTGCGGCGTCCCGGCCATTACGATCCCGGTCGGATTCGGTCCCCAGGGGCTGCCGCTGGGATTGCAGATCGTGGGACCGCGCGGGAAGGATGGCCGGACACTCTCTTCGGCCCATTGGTGTGAAGGGTTGTTTTCCTTCCCTTCCTGGATGGAGAAGCCGTGAATCTCCATCATCTTCTGACGAAAATGACCGGAAATGAATCGGGATGTCGAACATGAATCTGAACGTCGGTTTCATCGGCCTGGGGATCATGGGCAAACCCATGACCTTGAATCTTATCAAAGGCGGCTATCCACTTTGGGTTTACGGCCGCCGGGTCGAATCCATGGCGCCGCTCACCGCCGCCGGCGCCCACGCGTGCGCCTCGCCGGAAGAGGTGGCCCGCGCCGCGGATATGACGTTCATCATGGTATCGGATACGCAAGATGTTGAACAGGTGATCCTGGGACCGAAAGGTGTCCTGTCAGGGGCGAGGCCCGGCGCCATCGTGGTCGATATGAGTACCATCTCCCCGGTGGCCGCCCGCTCCCTCGCCGCCCGGCTGATGGAACGCGGGATAGAGATGCTCGACGCCCCGGTATCGGGAGGCGAAACCGGGGCTGTAAACGGCGCCCTTTCGCTGATGGTGGGCGGCAAACCCGAAATATTCGCCCGGGTCAAGCCCCTCTTTGAACAGATGGGAAAGAAGATCGTTCATATCGGCGCCAACGGCGCGGGGCAGGCCACCAAAGCCTGCAACCAGATTGTGGCATCCCTGACCATCGAAGGGGTGGCCGAGGCGTTTACCTTCGCCCGGAGAAACGGCGTGGATCCCGGACGGGTGCGGGAGGCGCTGCTGGGCGGTTTTGCGAACAGCCGAATTCTCGAAGTCCATGGACAGCGGATGCTGGATCATGATTTCCGGCCGGGGTTCAAGGTGCGCCTCCATCAAAAGGATCTGCGGATCGTCATGGAGACGGCGCACCAGATGGGGATTGCGCTGCCCGGCTCCTCCCTGGTGGCCCAACACCTGAACGCCCTCATCGGGAGCGGAGAGGGTGAACTCGATTCATCCGCCTTGATCAAGGTTATCGAAAAACTCCATGGAATGTCCGGGTCTCCCGGAGAGACAAAGCGCGGGGGAAGCCCCTCCCCACCCCCCCATGGGAAAGGTGGACCGGGGGAATGTTCCGGGGAACGAAACGGGGCAGGGGGGTTGCCGAGCGTTGGTTTTATCGGTTTGGGCGTGATGGGAAAACCCATGGCCCTGAACCTGATCAAGGGTGGTTACAGCCTTCGGGTCTACGGGCGGCGCAAAGAGGCGATGGCCCCCCTGGCGGAGGCCGGCGCCGTCGCCTGCGGGTCGGCGGAAGAGGCGACCCGGGGGTGCGATGTCATCTTTACCATGGTGACCACAACCCGGGATGTCCAGGAGGTCGTCCTGGGGGAGCGCGGCGTCATCGCCGGCGCCCGGCCGGGCGCCATTGTCGTCGATATGGGCACCATTTCGCCCGCCGCGACCCGTGCAATCGCCGCGCGGCTCGCCGAAACCGGCATCGAGGCCCTCGATGCCCCCGTTTCGGGTGGAGGCATCGGGGCCATCAGCGGAACCCTTTCCATCATGGTCGGGGGCAAACCGGAAATATTTGAATGGGTCAAACCCCTTTTTTCCTGCATGGGCAAAAACATCGTTCATATCGGTCCGAACGGTGCGGGGCAGGTGGCCAAGGCGTGCAACCAGATGGTCATGCTCATTGCCCTGCAGGGGCTGGCCGAGGCCTTCGCCTTCGCCCGCAAGAACGGATTGGATTCGGCGAAGGTGTATGAGGCCTTGTCCGGAGGCTCCGCCCAGAGCAGAATCCTGGAGGTGCTGGGGAAACGGATGGTGGAGAGAGATTACGATCCCGGAATTGAGGCGCGTCTCCACTACAAGGACATCCAGATTGTGCTGGACGAGGCCCACACCCTCGGCATGGCGCTCCCCGGAACCGCCCTGGTGACGCAGATGTTCAACGCCCTGATCGGCCGCGGCGGCGGCAACCAGGATTCTTCACAACTCGTGGAAGTGATCGACGACCTGTCCAAAATCCGGCCATAGCATACCCGACCCTCGTCCTCAGGGGGTATCCCCGTATCCCCCTGAGGAACAGAAACGATTTTTATCAAAGGGTTACCAATATTAATAACTCTTGACAGGACTCTTGATTCTGCTACCCTTGCCGAAAATGCGGCAAGAGAATCATTCATGACTGCTTCAGCTTCGCTTCATAAAAGGAAAACACTGCTTCTCGTTATCCTTTTCATCGCTTTTTCCGCCTTCACGGTGGATATTCTGGATCTGCGCGAAGATCTGCACATCATCTTCATTATGCTGGTTATGGTGGTCGGTCTCGGTGTCTGGATATGGTGGGCAATGCGGAAGAATAAGGAAAAATAAAGAAAAAGAGGCCGTCGGGATACCCCAAAAGGTTGTATTTTCGTTATCACTTTGACGGGTGGAATTTCATTCGAGGTTAAACCTTCTATAAAACAGTACCGTTTTCGTCCGAGAGGAAACCATAATGAGCTCAAGAAAGACCTATCGTCGTCATTGCACCAAGTGCAACGAAGAAACGGTCCATGAATCGGTGCACCCCAGGCCCTTACAGGTTGCAATCCGCACATGGCGAATCATCGTCTTCTGTGTCAGCTTTGCCATGTTGTATCCACATACCTTCTCACCCGATGATGAATTGATGGTCAAATGTACAAAATGCGGCACGCGTGGCCCTACGCCTTATGGATAGCGCACTCTCGTCGCAGACCATCTCCGGGATTTTCAGGGCATGACGGCGCTTTACGGATGCGCGCAGTCATGCCCTTCCTCTTGATCAAAAGGGGTTGCCTCAATAAGAGGAACGGGCCAATGAACCTGAAAGCATTTGCAGATAAATTATTTAAGGCAAAGGGCGATAAGCTGCCGGTAATCTGTATCTTCGGCTGCAAGAACGTTGAATTGATTACCCCCGCGGAGAATGGGGATGAAGAGAAGAGACTGGATTGTCGATGTTATTCTTCCGATTCCAGCCTCGAACAGGTTCTCGTGCAGGACAGGCCGCATGTCATCATAACGGTCGGGAACCGATCGTCCTACCCCAATCTGATCCAAGCCCCTTTTGATATCCAGCGGCGATGGCTCCATTACGATACCCTGCCGGACCTGGACCGGCTTGGCTTAACGGCCTACGACCACTACCTGAAAAACATGTTTGACGGCAGTGAAACGGAAAGAAAACCCCTTGTTACCGTTTTTACCCCTACCTACAAGAGCGGGGGAAAAATCCAACGGGCGTTCCGTTCTCTTCGGGAGCAGACCTATGCCAACTGGGAATGGGTGATCGTGGATGATTCGGATGACGACGGGAGAACATTTAAAATGCTCGGCGCCCTTGCCAGGCAAGATCACCGGATCGAGGTCTTTAAACCGTGGGAGCACTCAGGCATCATCGGGAAGGTCAAGAACTTGGCCTGCAGACTCGCAAGGGGCGATATCCTCGTGGAACTGGACCATGATGATGAACTGACCGATTATGCGCTGGATTGCGTTGTCCATGGTTTTGAACAGTTTCCGGAGGCCGGGTTTCTCTATACGGACACCGCTGAGATTTATGAAGACGGTACCAGTTACACATACAGGGATGGCTGGGCCTTTGGTTACGGTTCCTACACCGATGTTGAATATCATGGCAGGCTGTATAAGTCGGGGAGTGCTGGCAACATCAATTCCAAGACGATTCGGCATATTGCATCAACCCCCAACCATATACGGGCGTGGAGAAAATCTTTTTACGAATCGATAGGCGGTCATAACAGGGAGCTTCATGTTGCAGATGATTTTGAGATCATGGTCCGAACTTTTCTGAAGACCCGGATGGTCAGGGTTCCCAGGTTGTGCTACCTGCAGCATATCGGCAACACCGCCCAGCGGGAAAGAATAAAGGAGATCCATCGACACGTAAGATCCATCCGGGCCCATTACGACAGGATGATTCACGAGAGGTTCCTTGAACTGGGCTGTAAGGATTTCGCCTGGGATGAAAAAAATGGCCGTTTTGATTATCATATCCCCAATCCGCAAGCGGAACCCCATGCGACCCTGATAGCGAATGTCTAAAGGGTAATGTAGCCCGTCTTCAGCAATCCGGGAAAAACAAGAAAAGTTGATGATCTCAGATGGCAAACAGCATCGGACGGCTATCCTTTTTTCATTGACACACAAGGCCGTTCGTCTTATGCTTCCTCCGGTAGAAAGCATTTTATTATCAAAGTAATACATTACGAAACCATAAAGGGAGGAACAAAAAATGATTGACTATCCAAAATATAAAAAAGTGCTCTTCTGTACCGATTTTTCTGAAAATTCAGATTGTGCCTTTGATTATGCCTTCGGTATTGCTAAGAGAGACGAGGGTGTTCTCTATATCCTGCATGTTATACCGACGAATCCCGATCATTATAATTTAGAACGTTGCTTGACCAAGGAGGAGTTGGACAGGGTAAAGGAAACCCTCCGGGAAGATCGTGAAAAGATATATAACGATCAATATCTAAGCCATATCAAGGATAAGACTAAAGTCCGAATCGTCACCAAATCCGGTCGTGAAGATAAGAAAATCCTCGAGTTCGCTGGGGAGGAAAATATCGATATTATCGTGATAGGCACGCACGGGAGAACGGGAATAGAACATTTCTTTATTGGAAGCGTAGCCGAAAAAATCATCAGACACAGCATGATCCCGGTCTTTATCATCCCCTGCAGAGAAAAGTCTGGCCGCGACAAATCCAAGTAAGGAGGAACTTTTCATGGCGACGTATGCCCCAAATCAACCTGAACGTGGGAACGACGAGCGCAAAAACGCTGAATAAGTCTAACCAAGTGACGACAGACTCGACGGGACAGAAAATTGTCATCATGCCGGCGGAAGAAAAGACGACTGAAAAAACAAAGTGACGTTCAACGTTCATACATAACACTCCCCCAAAACTGGACAGATGGATAAGGTGCATGTTAGGTTACCGGAAGAGAGAAGGAGGATGGAAGGGATGGCAAGCATCATACGGAACCCTTCAATTTTTGCTAAAACCGGGGCCATTTCCCTCTTGACTTTCCACTGGCATAAGAATATTTTCAAAATGAAGGTGCCCTTCATAACTCAGTAAATCCATCGACCCTTCCCTTAACCTTTCTGGAGACCGTGCCATGAAAAGGATTTGTCGGAAGCTGTCAATACGATGTCTTCAAGAGGGTCTCAGTACCTTTCCGGAGGCTTTTGTATTTTAGATCGCAATAAAGGCAAAGACACGAAGTCAATGTTTTTTAGATGTTTTTTGTCATCAGTGAACGGTCCTTTGGTAAGGAAGCGTAGACGTATGAATTCCCCAATTCAACCTAATCTTTCAATGCATTAAAAGGAGGGAACCCAAAATGCGGAAAAGAAATTTTTATGCTTTGAGACAATTATATTCCCGCTGGCTCACATTGACCATTCTGCTGATCTCCATTGCCATCGTTGCATTGGGATGTTCCAGCAGCGACTCAACCCCGCCACCCCCCGCACCGTCGACGGTAACCACCACGCGTGACGCCAAAGGTGTGTGGTTCATTACCGGTTCGGAGCAGGACAGACTATATGATGTATTTGAAGCCATGGGCTATGCCGTTGCCACGGACCGGCTCTGGCAGGCGGAAACGTTCAAGCGATCCGCCCGGGGAAGGCTGGCCGAGATATTCGGCTCCACCCAGTTAGCCCAGGATAGATTGGTACGCACCACCGGCTATTCCGATCAGGAACTGCAAGACGGCTTCGCTTCCATGGATGCGGAGGCGCAGGACGTGATCAACGGTTACGTGGCAGGCTTTAACAGACGCATCGCCGACATTCGCAAGGATCCTTCCCTGCTTCCGTTAGAATTTTCCGCAGTTGGAATTACGAGTATTACGCTTGAGGACTGGACATACAAGGATGTCCTGGCCTGGGCGTCGTTGATGATGAGAAACTTCGATCCCGAAGCGCAGACGCAGGGACAGATCGATAACGCGGCATTGTACCAGGGGCTCGTAGCTGCCTATGGAACCACACAGGGACCGCGGATGTTCGAAGATCTGCGATGGGTCAACGATCCCGATGCACTGACCTATATCCCCAAGCCTCTCAGGGTTCCCATGGCTCTTGTACAGTCAAAAGGAGCACTCTCCCCGCTGATGGACAATCCTCCCTCATTTTCTGCCGATATGAGTCAGGTCGCCAAAAGCATGGCCGAGCAGCGGTCGGAGATCGACGAAAACCTGAAGAAGATCAATGCCTACGTCAAGATGGGCAGTTATGCCTGGGCGATCAAGGGGAGCAAAACAGCCTCAGGCAATCCGATCATCTACTCCGGTCCGCAGATGGGGTTTACCGTACCCTCGATCATCGGCGAGGGTTCGATCAGGGCCGGCGGTTTGAATGTCTCCGGCATGACCATCGCGGGGCTTCCCTGCATCGTGATCGGTCGCACGCCGCACCATGCATGGTCCATGCAAGTCGGTCATGCCCATACCGTGGATTATTACATGGAATCCGCGGCTGCCATGACCCTGAACAGGACGGAGACCATCAAGGTGAAAGGCGGGGCCGATGTGGTTCTGCCGATATACAGGACGGCTCACGGACCCGTTATTAATGCAAGCCCCGTCATTTCATGGAAATATTCCCAGTGGGGGTATGAATTCAAGGTTATCAAGGCATATCTTGGTCTTGCCCGGGCGACCAGTATGGACCAGTTTGGGGCGGCCATCGAACTCGTGCCGCTATCTCAGCATTTCACGTATGCCGATAGAGATAAAAATATAGCCTACTGGATGTCGGGAAGGGACCCCGTCCGTCCTTACGGTGAATGGCGGCTGCCGCAGGGCGCCGCAGGGACACCCCTTGAATGGGATTCGGCAAACCTGATCCCCCGTTCAACCGATCGCAATACCAGCCAGGGTTATTACAGCGGCTGGAACAACAAGACGAATCCAGGCTACGCCAATTCACCCAATAACCTCTCATATTCGTTAGGCGCGTTCCACAGAGCGCATGTAATCGATGACTACCTTTCCACAAATAACAATCTGACCTTTGAACAAGTTAGGAACCTTGCACTCAACATCGCAACGACGGACTCCTTCGGCAGTGGGGGGAATCCCTGGAAGTTTGTGTCGGGTTATTTCATCGCTGCTGTAAACGCTGACCCCAATCCTGCTCGTTCAGCGGCTCTTGCCCTTCTTGCCGCGTGGGACGGACATTTCGTAGACGGGGGAGTCGGATCCTGGGCCACAGGAAAGAACCGTGCCGATGCATGGATGCTCATGGACGCATGGATCAAAGAGGTTCTGAAACTCACTTTCGAGGAGCTTGACACTCTTCCAGCAGCAAAAAACGACCTGGTGCTCTTCAATGTACTCCTCCACGGCCTTATGCCGGGAGGTATCGATAACTACTACAACTGGTTCCAGAACAAATTGGATCCTACAGCGCCTCAGACCGCCAACGCCATCATCGTAAAGGCACTGGACAATACGCTTACCAAACTGGGAGCCAGGCCCTGGGGTACCAATCAGCGGGGCGTCATCCCGTATAACCACGCTATGTTTGGAAAGGTATGGGAAATGCCCTTCTCGTCGCGTTCCACCTACGCGCACACCGTTGAATACGCCGGCTCGGGCCCCCTCAAGATCCAGAGCATGTTCCCGCTGGGAGAATCGGGAAACATATCAGCAGGTGCGGGTGGTGCACCCGTTTTCAATGCCAATTTCTTTACCATGACCGATGTTTACGACGGGTTTGTATATAGAGACTTCCCGCTGTTTACGCCGTAACCGTCCAGATTCACAAAATGTACGATAACGCCTCACCCGGGGTTGGTGAGGCGTTATCTTTATGAAACTCACATGACGGTGCAGTCCAAAGTGATGATGAAAATTGGTAAGGGTTTGACTCTTTGAGATTAGGGTGATTATCATATTTCCGGGTAAATCACAATACTGGTTAACGTAATGATGGTCCGTCTTAAAGACTACCTCCACGCTGTCGAAAATGCCCTCAAGGCAGGCAACGCCACTGAACACACCCATCGGCCCGCCCTGAAGGCCCTGCTTGAATCCATTGATCTTCAGGTGACCGCCACCAATGAACCGAAACGCATCGCTTGCGGGGCACCCGACTACATTATCACCCGCAATGGCCTGACCATCGGCTACATCGAAGCCAAAGACGTGGGCAAATCCCTCGCTGAAACCGAACGCACCGACCAGCTTAAACGATCCAGTGTTTGCGCTTGACATGCCATTGTCTTATACTTTAGGCTTACCCGCCCGAAAGGGCCAATCTCGGAGAGGGAGGTGGGTGCGGATGTTCGAGCTTGAGCTGATGGAATCGGCGCGCAAGTTGGCGGAAGTGGTTATGGCGGTAAAAAAGGAAGATAAGATTCTTGTCGTTACCGATGCCGCCAAGCTGACCGTTGGAAACGCGTTTGCATTGGTATGTCGGTCGATAGGGGCTGAAACCGTCATCGCCCTGATGCCGATGACCGGAGAACATGGCAGCGAGCCTCCGGCAACTATTGCGGCGGCGATGAAGGCGGCCGACGTGGTTTTCGCTCCCACCACACATGCCATAACGCATACTCGGGCAAGACTGGAGGCATTCGCCGCCGGCGCCAGGGTTGCCATCCTGCGAGGAGTCAATGAAGATATGATGGTAAGAGGCGCCATGACCGTCGATTTTCAGGAACTTAAAATCCGCACCGGCAAGGTTGCCGACATACTCTCCGCAGCCAGCGCCATAAAGGTTTCTTCCGAAAATGGGACCGATGTGACTTTCAGTATTCTCGGGCGAAAGGCTTTTTCGCTCGACGGTTATTTCCATGATGATTACGGCTTTGCCACATTGCCCCCCGGTGAGGCCCCCACCTGCCCGGTAGAGGGAACGGCAAACGGGACGATCGTGTTTGACTACTCCATGGACGGTATCGGGAAATTGAGTCGACCGCTGATTCTCCGGGTCAAGGACGGCAATGTGATCTCGGTTGACGGATCAAACGAAGACGTGAATTTTCTAGAGCGTATATTCAAGCGGGACCCCACTGCCCGCAACATCGCCGAATTTGCCGTCGGCACCAATCCGAATGCCCGATTGATCGGAAACCTCGCTGAAGACAAGAAACTCTGCGGAACGGTTCATTTTGCAGTCGGAGACAACAAATCCCTGGGAGGGGTCGTCGAAAGCAGCGTGCATCTTGACGGACTCATGCTGAAACCGACCGTCCTGGCAGATAATATTCTCTTGGTGGATGCGGGGAATCTAAAAGTGTAGCGCCGGCCTGCGGACGCCACCGTTTCAATGCGGTTGGTTGTCAATAGTGGACACCAAATATTTCGTGCTGCGAGTCGTTTATCATAGAACAATCGTTCATAAACGGCGGGAGGCAGGAACCGGGGCTTGGCCTGTTTCCTTTGTGGGTCACTTTTTTCTTGACATACAAGCGCCATTTCATATAGTTGCGCTACCAATAAGCGAGTTTAAAGACATATTCCCGGAACTGTCAAACTCTGTGAGTCCCCCGGCAGAGTCGGGGTTTTACTCAGGAGAAATTAATACCAACAGCATAAAGGAGGCCAGCTATGAAAGAAAAAGAGAAGGGGAAATTTTTATTCATGAACCGCCGGGAATTCATCAAGACAACCGGGATCGTCGGGGGCGCTGCCATGCTGGGGATCAACCCGCTTCAGACGTCAATCGCTGAAGCCGCGGTGGAGCCGATGAGCAGCGCTACCCTGGCCGAACAGGAAAAACTGTATGCGGCTGCCAAGAAAGAAGGTCAGGTCACTCTCTATCAGGCTTCCTCAACCGAGGCGGGCAGCATGCTTGCAAAGGCTTTCGAAAAAAAATATCCCGGTATCAAATGTAATGTATATCGTGGCACAAGCGGGGATTGTCATACCAAACTGGATACCGAATGGCGGGCCGGAAAAACCTTCTGCGACGTGTTCCACAGCTCACTCTATGGGGCATTTCTGACGATGACGGATGGGGGCCGCTTCATGAAATACAGATCCCCCGAAATTAAAAATTACTGGGAGAAGTGGACGAACCCGGATTATTATGCGCCTGTGCGGTTTACGACCATGTGTATCGCCTGGAATTCAGACATTGTTTCAAAGGAGGACGCCCCGAAATCGTATGCGGATGGCGCAAAACTGGCGCAACAGAAAAAATGGTTCGGCAAGATCGCCATCGGCGATCCCAACGGCAGCGCCAATGCCGTGGCCTGGATCTATTCAATGGTGAAAAAATATGGGGACACCGCCTGGGACTGGATCCGCATCTGGGGTGAAGCCGATGCCGGAACCTTTTCCAGTCACGGCGCCATGGACAAAGAGATTCTGGCCGGGAAATACCCGATATCCATGTCGGATCTTGATTACCGCGTCAATGAAAACATCATCGCGGGAACACCTTTAACCGGAATTTGGCCGAAGGACGGCGTGTCGGTTTCTCCGGGACCGGTGGCGATCATCAAGGAGACTCCCCATCCCAATGCCGCCAAACTTTTCTATAATTACTTTCTCTCTTCCGAAGGATGCCAGGCGTTTCAAAAAGGCGGCTCCAGCAATGCCGCCCGCAAGTCGGGGATTATCAAGT
>JAPLJX010000475.1:0-7133 GCA_026388375.1 Deltaproteobacteria bacterium | reverse complement strand
CCTCGTTAGACGAGCTCAACATCATTGATATTGATTACCGGCAATTGGATAAGGATGAGAAGGACCTGCTGGCGAAATTTGAACAGGTATTCGGCGGGGCTAAGAAGAAAGCCAAATCCAAATAATGATTGATTGCAACACCCGAGGCCGGGCTTAGGTCAAGCCCGGCCATTTTATCACTGTAAATTATAGATCGCTTCATAATGGATTTCATGAGTGGAAGGTGGAAAACGATGAATCGAATCATGCCATATCTCAGACTTCTTATGCGAAGGGACTCCATACTGGTTATCGTTATCACCGCCATGATCGGCATAACGGTGATTTATCCTCTCTCCATCATGGTTTTAGGAACTTTTAAATCAACGCCGCCAGGGGTGCCATCGGCGCTTACCCTCAACAACTATGTAACGATGTTTTCCAGCGACTGGTTTTGGATAGAGCTTGGCCATACCATCTGGATCTCCGTCGGAGGGACAATCTTGGGTGTGTTTCTGGGGGTGAGCATGGCCTGGATCGTTACCCGCACCGATACGCCATGGGTGGGGAAATTGGAAATTCCCTTGATTGTTCCGTTTTTTCTTTCACCTTTTATCGGGGCGCTGGCTTGGACCGGACTGGCTTCGGCGGATTATGGATTGATTAACGGCTGGTTTCAAGCGTTATTTGGCGTCCGCCCATTTGAAATTTTCGGGCCATGGGGCATCATATGGGTCATGGGGCTGTATTACTCCCCTTATGCTTTTCTGATTGTGTCAGGCACCTTGCGTAACATGGACCCGACCCTGGAAGAGGCAGCCCTGAGTGCCGGCGCCAATAAGTTACAGACCATGCTGCGCGTCACGTTGCCGCTGATGGCTCCGGGCATTCTGGCATCCGCTATCCTGATTTTTGTGGCCGCCGCCGAGCAGTTCGGCATTCCCAGTGTCCTTGCGCTTAATCAGCGCTGGTATGTCCTGACCACGCGGATTTTTTATTTTCTGCGGGGATATCCCCAGGACTATTCTATGGGCGCTACGGTAGCTATGGTGATGCTGGTTTTTACCGGCGGTATGGTTTTCATGCGCAATCGGGTCATGCGTCATCGGGAGTTTGTCACCGTTGGGGGGAAAAGTTTTCGGCCTCATGTCATCCCGCTGGGCAAGTGGCGCTACTTTGCCCTGAGTTATTTGCTGGCATATATTATGCTCTCGGTTATTTTGCCATTTGGTACTTTCATAGCCATCTCTTTTTTCAAATTCTGGAGCATTCATCCCAAAATGAAGTATCTTACACTTGATAATTGGCGCTATATCCTTTTTGAATATCCAACGACATGGGTTGCGGTAAAAAATTCACTTCTGCTCTCGATCGGAGGGGCCGCAATAGCCGTTTTGATCAGTGCAGTCATTGCCTGGGTAGTGGTTCGGTCAAAGGCCTTCGGCAAGGATGCTTTGGATACCATCGCCACCCTCCCGGTGGCCGTGCCGGGGCTGATTCTGGGTGTTGCTTATCTGTGGGCGTGGATCCGCTCCCCGATTCCCATTTACGGCACCATCTGGATATTGATGATTGCGTATGTGTCCCGCTTTATCCCGTATAGTTTGCGCTCGATCGAAAGCACCCTGCGACAGATCGATAAGAGCCTGGAGGAGTCGGCCAACATCTCGGGCGCTTCATGGTTGCGGACCTTCTGGTCGGTATCCCTGCCGCTACTGAAACCCGGACTGGTGGCCGGTTTTATCTTGCTGTTTGTTACTTTTATTCGCGAGTTGAGCTGTTCGATTCTTTTGTATTCGAGTGGTAGTGAAGTGTTTAGTGTGACGATGTTCGATCTGTGGCGCGACGGGATGTTCCCCAAGCTGGCCGTTATCGGTACCTTACAGCTTTTTATAACAGTTGCGGTACTTATGCTGTTTTCATGGCTCTTTAAAATTCGGATTACCGAGGTTGTAAAGTAAGGAAATAAGGGAGGGCTTGAGGCTTATGCGGGATGTCAGAATAGAAAAACTTGTCAAGCGGTTTGGAAATGTTACTGCCGTAGCCGGGGTCGACATCACGATACCTGAGGGTAAAATCGTAACCCTGCTGGGCCCGTCCGGGTGCGGTAAAACCACGACCTTGAGGTGTCTGGCCGGTTTCGAAAGTGCCGATGAAGGAAAGATCTGGATCGGTGACCAACTGGTTTTTGATTCCAAACAAAAAATAAATCTGGCTCCTCAGAAAAGAGACATGGGTATGGTCTTTCAGTCCTACGCGGTCTGGCCGCATATGTCTGTTTTTGAAAATATTGCCTTTCCACTGCGGATCCGCAAAACTTCACGCCGCAAGGTCGATGAGCTGGTGGCGCGGGCCATGCGTATGGTGGGTATCGAGGAGTTAAAAGACCGGCTACCCAGCGAGATCAGCGGGGGGCAGCAACAACGCGTGGCGTTTGCCCGGGCCATTGTGTATGACCCGGCCGTGTTGCTGCTGGATGAACCACTCAGCAATCTGGACGCTAAATTAAGGGAGCGAATGCGGTTTGAGATTCTTGAGCTGCAGCGCAAGATCGGCATCACAACGGTTTATGTGACCCATGACCAGGAAGAGGCCATGGTCCTCAGCGATGAGGTGCTGGTGATGGATTGCGGCAAGGTCATTCAGCGGGGTGATCCGGAAGAAATTTATTTTGATCCGCACAATGAGTTTGTGGCTGATTTTATCGGCAAGATTAATTTTTTACGCGGCGCCGTTTTAAACTGCCAGGACTGTGGATCTATTGTGAGCATTCGGGAAGAGGGGTTTCAATCCGAAATTCACACGACCCGCACCGATTATGCGGAAGGTAAAAAGGTGCTGGCTTCGGTCCGACCGGAAAATATCATTATTTATCCGGATAAGCCGCAGGAGGAAGTAAACACCTGGCCGGCCCGGCTGGTCCGAAAAAACTTTCTGGGCGGACTGTTCGATATGGTGGTCGAAGTCAAGGGCAAGGAGCTCCGGTGTCGGACTCCTTTTAAAGTCGAAGCAAAAATCGGATCCGATGTCTATATTCAAATTCAACCCAAGGACGTATTGCTGATCGACATCAATTAGCCAGTCAGGTTGGAGTGTTACCGATAATGAATAACCCTTGACAAGACCATTGTTTCTGCTACCCTTGCCGAAAATGCGGCAAGAGAATCGTTTATGACTGCTTCGGCTTCGCTTCATAAAAGGAAAACACTGTTTCTCGTTATCCTTTTCATCGCTTTTTCCGCCTTCACGGCGGACGTCCTCGATCTGCGCGAAGAGCTTCACATCCTCTCCTGCCCATACAGCAGCCTGGACAACAACGTCACGACCGGGATCATAAGCAATGTCGACTTCGTGCTGGAACCGGTTGTGCTGTTTTGCTCCGTTCACCGGAAGTTATCGGTTGAAATCTCATTTTTGCATCTGTTGCCCTACGGCTTCAGGGCTCCTCCCTCCCGGTCTTAGTGGACCGCTGTTCGGATTCCTTAAATCCACACTGAAAACGTTGTCAACCCGTGGCCGAACGATGGCTGGTCTGTCGTTCACCACAGGTGGCTGTGAACAGTTTCCATGAAACATAAGTCCTTGATCTGCAGAGGACATCGTCATGTGTTCGACAGGATTGATGTTGCGATAGCATCAGGGATGTTTGAAGATTTTCAAGTTGAAGGAGGGAAGAAAACGAATGGACTCACGGTTGATCGGACTAGTCTTGGTGGTGGGGATGGTATGTTGGGCTGCCTATCAGATTTGGCAGATACGCAAGGCCAAGAAAAAATCAGGCGATCCAACGCAGAAGTAAACATGGGGAAGGTTTCCAGGTAAGAGAGGAGGAGAGATCAATGCAAAGCCCGTGGTTCGGTGGAATTATCATGCTGGTTATGGTGGTGGGTCTCGGTGTCTGGATATGGTGGATGATGCGGCAGAATAAGGAAAAATGAAGCTCAAAGGAGGGGCGGGATATCCCCGAAAGGTTTTATTTCCGTTAGCTCTTTGAATGGTGAAATTTCATTGGAGGTAAAGCCTTGTAGAAAACAGTGCCGTTTTCGTCCAGGAGGAAACCATGATGAGTGCAAACAAGACTTATAGTCACCATTGTACCAAATGCAATGAGGAAACGACACATGTACCGGCGCGTTCCCTGTCCGTGCGGGTCGCAATCCGCACCTGGAAAATATTCATCTTCTTTATCAGCGGGGGCCTGGTGTATCCTCACCCCCTTCCGTATGATGAGGATGCAATTAAGGTCACCTGTACGAAATGCCTCACGAGCAGCACCATCAATGGATAGCATGCCCTCAGCGACAGGCTGTTTCCGGGAGGTTCCGATCATGACGGCGTTTTCGAAGGGCCGTCATGATCTCCCCCGCCGATCAACAGGGATGGCCGAATGAGAGGACCGGGCCGATGAAACGGATCACTCTTGCAGATTTCCATCTCCCCCTGCTCGACCCGGTCCGATTCATCCGGCCACATCCTTTAAATTGTGTTTGCTTTTTTAGCCGTCGGCACATGACGGCCCGCCGCATGAGCGGAGGCGGAGAAGGAGAATCGTTATGTTTGGAAGTATCGGGATGCCGGAGTTGATTGTCATTCTGGTCATTGCCTTGATATTTTTTGGACCGGGGAAGCTCCCGGAGCTGGGCAGTATGCTCGGCAAGGCGATCAGAGTCCTCAAAAAAGAAATTGATGCGCCGAGGGAAAAACCGGATGCGCCAGAACCTGGTAAAAGCGAGGACAAAAAAGAATGAAGGCTGCACAGGGCCGCACCCAATGGATGAATGGCCGCTTTATTTTCAAAATGCTTCTTCTTTTTGGGTGCGCTGTGCTGGGCGTCTATCTCTTCATCCAGAAGAATCCCACCGGTAATCGGCCGGAATTGTTCCTTGCATTTCCCATTTAAGGCAATATACAATAGCTTCTATACGGTCAGAGAAACACGTTACAGGAGAAGTATTCACAGAAGATTATGGCATCAAAAATTATTTTTTCGAACCTCAGCCGCAGCGACGATTATACGATTTTACTCAATGGTCATGCCGGCGGTACCATCACTCCGTTGAAGACGAATACAGTTGATCTGGAACCGGGGGAATATGAGCTGTCCGTCCAGGGCAGCAATGAAGAAGGGTTGCCGAGTATCTGCAAGCCGATTCAGGTCAAGATGGCGGATAACCGAACCGTCCACCTGAAAGTCGACGCGCGGAATTTTGCGATCGGCATCTACGACGATGAGGGGACGCAGCTGAATGCCAAGCACGGCTTCCTTTGCGGAACCATCGCCGATGGGGTCTATGTGGATAATCCCATTGCATGAATATCCCCGATAGCGATTCGGAACAAACATGGTATGAGCGCTTGCGTCGTCGCTTTATCGGCGCGCCTCAGGATATCAATGAGCCGTCTCTCTTTCACAAGCTCTCCCTGATCCCGGTTCTGGCGTGGATCGGCCTGGGGGCCGACGGTCTGTCGTCATCCTCCTACGGACCGGAAGAGGCCTTCAAGGCCCTTGGACCTCACACCTATCTGGCCATCTTTATTGCCATCGCAACGGCGCTCACCGTTTTCATTATTGCCTACGCCTATTCCCGCATCATTGAGCACTTTCCCCACGGCGGCGGCGGGTATATGGTCTCCACCCATACCATCAGCGACGGCGCGGGTGTTGTTGCCGGGTCGGCCTTGCTGGTGGACTATGTCCTGACCATCACCGTTTCCCTGGCCTCCTGCGGCGACGCTATCTTCAGCTATCTTCCCTCCGTCTTTTTGCATTACAAGCTGCCCTTTGTCGTTGGGCTGATTATCTTCCTCGTCTTCCTTAATCTTCGCGGGGTGAAGGAGTCCGTCACTTTTCTCGCGCCGATCTTCATCGTATTTGTTGTTACCCATATTCTTCTCATCGGCTATGGCCTGGGAACCCATCTGGGCGAAATCGGACCGGTCGTTGAAAAATACCGCGGAAGTATGAATCAGGATCTGTCAACAATCGGTTTTGTGGGGATCATGGCGATTTTTTTGCGGGCCTTCTCCATGGGTGGTGGAACCTATACGGGAATCGAGGCCGTTTCCAACGCCATGAATGTCATGCGGGAGCCGAGGGTGCAGACGGGAAAGCGCACCATGGTCTACCTGGCCGTCTCCCTCGCCGTTACCGCCTCCGGCCTTCTCTTCTGTTACGCCCTCTTTGCCATCCAGCCCGCCCCGGGAAGAACCCTGAACGCCATCCTGGCCGATCTGACCTTCAGCGGCTGGCCCCTGGGCGGCGCCCTGGCCCTGATCACCATCCTGTCGGAGGGGGCCCTCCTCATGGTCGGCGCCCAGGCCGGTTTCATCGACGGACCGAGGGTCATGGCCAATATGGCCGTCGATTCCTGGCTTCCCCGGCGTTTTTCGGCCCTCTCGGAGCGCCTGACCATGCAAAACGGCGTTCTCCTCATAGGGGCAGCTTCCCTGGCGGTGCTTTTCTATACCAACGGCTCCGTATCGGCCCTCGTCGTCATGTATTCGATCAACGTTTTCCTCACCTTCTCCCTGTCCCAATTCGGCATGGCGAAGTTTTTCTTCCAGAACCGTGAGAAGGACAAGGACTGGGCAAGACACATCGTTATTCATCTCATTGGCTTGATTCTCTGCCTGACCATCCTGATCCTGACGGTTTACGAGAAGTTTGGTGAAGGGGGCTGGGTCACCCTCGTGATCACATCAGCCCTCATTGGATTGTGTTATCAGATCCGAAGCCATTACCGAAAGGTCCGGGCAGGGGTGCGCGAGCTTGAAGAAATCCTTGCGTCCATTCCATCCGGGCACGTACCCAATGAGGAGCCCCCGAACACGAATGAACGGACTGCCATTCTTCTGGTCAGCGGTTACAACGGGTTCGGCCTTCACTCCTGGCTGTCCGTTTTTCGGGAATTTCCCAAGCTCTATCGAAATTTTATCTTTGTTTCCGTGGCGGAGATTGATTCCGGCGCCTTTAAGGGGGCGGCGGAGATAGAGGCCCTGAAGGCGTCGATCTCGGATCAGCTCGCGAAGTACATCAAACTGGCCCGTTCCTACGGGTATGCCGCCGATGGTCGCATGGACGTAGGAACAGATGTCGTAGAGACGGCAACCAACCTCTGCCAGTCCATTGTCCAGGAGTTTCCCAAAGCGACCGT
>JAPLJX010000224.1 GCA_026388375.1 Deltaproteobacteria bacterium | reverse complement strand
GTTCAGCGACCTGACCGGCGAGCGGGGGATCCTGATGGGTGCCTTGGCCGGCGTGATGGAGGCGCAGTACAATGTGCTTAGGAAAAACGGCCACAGCCCGAGCGAGGCCTTCAACGAAACCGTGGAGGAGCTGACCCAGAGCCTCATTCGCCTCGTCGCGGAAAACGGGATGGACTGGATGTATGCGAACTGCAGCACGACCGCCCAACGCGGCGCGCTCGACTGGAAGGGACCCTTCCGCGACGCGGTCGCCCCGGTCTTCGACAAGCTCTACGAAAGCGTCCATACCGGCGAAGAGACGCGGATCGTCCTGTCGGTGAACAACGCCCCCGACTACCGCGAGAAACTCAACGCCGAGTTGGAGTTAATGAACAAAACCGAGATGTGGCAGGCCGGCGCCGCCGTCCGCGCCCTCCGGCCGGAGAACCGAAAGCGGTAATCCCGACCCGCCACCAAGGACGCTCGGTATTAAGGGGACAGGCTGCTTATACCTCTTGTTCCCACGATCTCCGTGGGAACGCATCACCTGACGCTCCGGCGTCACGTTGGACGTGACGCCGGAGCGTTGGAATGATAGCGAAAGTCTCACCCTGTAGGCGCTGATTCTTTACGAATCCACGAGGAATTTTGAACGAATTATACAAGGCGGTATTTTTTTAACTCTTTTTACAGCGGACACAAGAACCGCTCGTTCATCGCCGGAAAGGGCGTCAAGGTCGCCCCCCTCAAAATAAACCAAAGCCTTGAGGCTCTCGCGCGGCTGAAATGTCTTGCCAAAGAGCGCACACGCACCGGCCATAGCTTCGTCGAGCCGCATTCCATATTTGAGCATGGCGGCGATATCACGATAATCCTTTGCCTCAATCCGTTGCAGAATGACTTTCAACTTGTGCGTCATCATGTCGGCAAGAGAAGCAACGACCATGATCCCGTCTGCCGTCACTTCCGGTTCGCTGACCCGGCCATTGTCAATGTTCCCGAAAAAAGAAAGCTTGACGTATTCCGTGGTACCCGAGACATCTACCGGCACAAGAAACCCCAACGAATCGGGCGTATCCTGGATGACCGTGGCATCTGCAAGTATAGGCAGACTTTTGTAAAGCCCTGATTTATCGAGCGGCCGGTCGGAGAAAAAAACAAAATCCATGGATTGACGGTGACCAAGACGTAACGCAACCGCAGTGCCTCCATAAAGCACGAATCCAGCCTTGCGCACGGGAGCCAGCGAGGACCAGGCTGTTTGTTGGGAAGGGAGAAATATCTCCATATGGGGTACAAATGAATTTATCAACATACTCTCCTTGTCGGCATCGGCGGCACACCGCCTGTTTCGGCAAGCCCCAGTCGATAATGCCAGTAGTGCCACGAGCGGGGGGAAAACTGCCCCGCCTCGGCGCGGGTGAGGAATTCACGGGCCTGATCTTCTCCGACGGCATCCAGAACGGCAGTTACGTCTGCAAAATCCCCAAGGTTCATAACCTGAATAACAATCCGTTCCGGACGCTTGAGCGCCTCGTCCGGCATCATCCACCAAAGATATTTGGCGGCAATGGTTTTGAAGAGAATGATTTCAGAATCTGTCATACCGGAACCCCTAAAAGACCCCGCCTTTCGGCGCCCCATCATAGATCGTCCGGCTGTTGGTCGGTTCGATGGCAATTGTACGAACACCCCCCAATTAGTCCCTTCGCTTGTTTTTTGATAAGTATTGATTTTGACGGGGAAAGTATAAGCAGAACGGACTTATATGTCAAGGAAATATTGACAACCGTTGAATTGTTGAATGCCGATAGGTCTCAATCACCTTGATTGCAACTCTCTCCCCCGGCGTCCTTCCCCCAACCCATCGTCCATGATCATCCCTACTCTCAACAAATGGAATTGTCCGCTTTTTCTGTTCTTCCCATTATCTTATTGACATACAATTCTCTTCTGCTTATACTTTGCTATCACAAAAGCAAGTTAGTTAGCAATTTATTGCGCTTTCGCTTTTCCGGATAAACAACCAAGGAAGGGAATAGATGAATGCCCACGATACTTCGAGTTGCAGAAAGTGTATCCGTAACAGATGATACACTGAGCGTTAACCTTAGTGATGGCAGAACAATTTTAGTTCCCACTGCTTGGTATCCCCGTCTTCTGTGTGCTAAGCCGGAGGAAAGAAACAAATGGCGGCTGATTGGAAGAGGGGACGGGATTCATTGGGAAGATATTGACGAGGACATCAGCATAGAAGGTCTATTGGCAGGAAAACAATCCGGGGAAAGCCAAACATCATTTAAAAAATGGTTTGAGGCAAGACAAGCACGTAAAACACCATAAGCCAGCGGATGGCTAATCGCCACCGCTGACCGCCCCCGTTAGCGAATAAGGGAAGCTTATGAATCTCAAATGAGCTTTGTCCATATTCGATGTCGGTGATTTGTGGAGATAGAAAGCCATGAAGCATTCGGATTTCCAAATCGGCACAGAGTTTTTCACGGAGACGGGTAGATGGCGCTGTACGGACGTTGGTACTCGCGTGATCACTGCGATTTCGCTGGAACCGAGGCAGATGTTTCGTATGCGGGGTGGTGCGCATGGCGATCAAACGGAGGAGAGTTTTGTCAGCGATGATCCTCTCGATCTTGTTGGGCCGCCATACATGGTTGTTGAGCACGTGTTTGACGAGTATGACCTGGAAGGTTGCTATGCAACAGAAGATGAGATTCCAAGCTGACAGGGTATCAAGCGCTTTCCTTCCGATTTTATGTTTCAACTCACCGAAGAAGAGGCCGATCTTATCCCAAGTTCATGATCTGAAAAATATATGTTTAATATCAATTACTTATAGCGGTGGCAATGTCGATTTAGGCACTACATGTTGATAACTTCAGAATTTCACGAGATCATTTGTTCTGGGGAATATAAATTCATATAATGGTTGTGCAGTCAAGGGCTAAAAGTTGCAAAATTTCAAACGGAATCAGTGGCCGATTTGGCGCGGAATCTCCACAAAATCAAGATCTTGACACTACAAACGACATTTTAACGGTCCATCGCATATATGCATCTGATATTATTAGGTATGCGCTTTTCAAATTGGCCCCCAAAGGGCCAATTTTGGGAAAAAACCATGAACTTGGGTTCAGCGTACTCTCCGTGTCGGTATTGGCGGCAAGGGTTTTGAAGAGAATGATTTCAGAATCTATCATACCGGAACCCCTTCAAGCTTAATAGTTCAGTAATAAATTCACCCCCCAATTAGTCCCGTTGTTTGTTTGTTTGATTTTTTTGATAAGCATTTATTTTTACAGGGAAAGTATAAGCAGAACGGACTTGTATGTCAAGGAAATATCGACACCCGTTGAATTGTTGAATACCGATAGATCTCAATCATCTTTTGTCGGTAAAAGCGCAGTTTCCTGCGGTTTTTGGGAGACCATGCTGCTACAAGGTAGATGTGTTTGTATAGTAGGTTTCATTCCGAACTGATCGAGCGTGATCAAGGAGAAAATGAAATGCTCCGGTTATTGGTGCCAGTAGAGTCAATAAAAAAAGGTATCGGTAAAAGAGAGGATTGCCATTTAAAATCAAGTCCCTTCAAGTTTAAAACCTTTTTCCCGAAATAATCTCAGGCAGGCATCTGCGACAGTATTGTCGTAAAGGGTTCCGCTGTTCTTTTCGATTTCTTCCAGAGCCACATGAATGCCCAAGCCGGGACGATAGGGACGGTGAGACGCCATGGATTCCACCACATCCGAGACGGCGAGAATCCGGGCCTCCATGCAAATTTCTTCTCCTTTCAGATTTCTTGGATAACCAGAGCCATCCATTCGTTCATGGTGCTGGCGGACGATTTCGGCCAGAGGCCAGGGAGATTCCACATTCTTGAGAATCTCGTACCCTTGCCGGGCGTGTTCTTTAATCAGGGAAAACTCGGTTTCAGACAGTTTTGTCGGTTTGGACAATATCTCCGCGGGGATCGATAGTTTGCCAATGTCATGGATGGAACCGGCCATGCGGATGCCCTCGACCTTTTCCGGGGGAAGTCCCATCTCCGTGGCTATGGCGCGGGCCAGATTCGCCGACCGGATCTGGTGACCGGCGGTGTAAGGATCTCTCGTTTCCACCGCGGATACCATGACCTGAATGGTCGTGTTCACTGCCTTCCTGAGACTGTCCAGGGTACGCTGAAGTTGTTCCTCGGCCTTCTTACGCTCGGTGATTTCCTGCTGCAGGTTCTCCAAGGCATGCTTTGATTCCTCGGTCCGCCTGATTACCTCGGACTCCAGTTCTTTCTGATAATTACTCATCAAGTCGTTGTAGGCCTTGACCTTTAGAAGAGACTTGACCCGGGCTAAAATCTCAATATTATCAAAAGGCTTTGAAATAAAACCATCACAACCGGCTTCAATTCCCTTGACCCGATCTTCCGTTTCCCACAATACGGTAATCAAGATTATCGGAAGCAGTCGATGTGTATTATCTTGCCTGACCCTGCGGGTAACTTCAAAACCATCCATGCCGGGCATAATTACGTCCAGCAGAATCAGGTCGATTTGATTACCAGAAAGTTTCCCCAGCGCTTCTTCACCGTTTGTCGCCTTGACAATTTCATAACCCTGCAGAACAAAATATGTTTCGAGAGGTTTAATATTTTGGGGCTGGTCGTCAACAATTAAGATTACTGGCTCAACTTTCGCAGGAGCAAAAAGCATGTAATATATTGTAATAATTAGTAGTATAGCGTCACAAAGTGTGATATATGGGTTTTGTTCCCCAACAAAAGCCCATTAACGCACGAGG
>JAPLJX010000410.1 GCA_026388375.1 Deltaproteobacteria bacterium | reverse complement strand
TTCTTGACCTGACCGATCTTTTCCTGAACTTCGCCGGCTATCTTTTCAGCGGTACCTTCGGCTTCCTTCTTCAACTCCTTCGCTTGATGCTTGACTTCCCCAATGATCTCTTTTGCTTTTGTACTGGCATCGGCATAAATTTCCTTCCCATCCTTTAAAACCCCGCTCCCTTTCTCCTTGATATCAGACCTCAGCTCTTTTCCGGATTTCGGTGCAAAGAGAATGCCTGCCAATGCGCCCAGCGCGCCTCCAATCAATAATCCCATGAAGAAATCACATTGTGGTTTTTCATGCTCTGCCATATTAAATTCTCCTTTCTTCCCTTTATTTTTTTCCAGCGGAGATAAGTCCAATCATCCACAGCGATATCGCCTCATTCTCTTTACCGCTGAGATGATAATTTTCCAGCAATAGAAGATTCGCAAGCCAATCACCGAACCAACCCGAGAATGCCAAATATAATAAGATAGATGGCAACGATATAATTCAATAGTCTCGGGACAAGGAGAATCAAGATTCCCGCGATTAGAGCAACCACTGGCTGTGCCCATATACCGATTTGCATGTCGTCTAGCCTCCTTTCTAAGCTCTGTATGAGCCGAGATTTCCCAAATTCATGGGCTACGATTATGAGCCTATCCCTTTTACCAAACCCTGTTTATATCCCTTTCAAGTGAATAAAGTCGGATAGAAATTTCTGCTCTTTCCTCCGGGGTGACGGGTAGATCTCTTATCTGTTGCAAAAAATCCCTTCGAATGGCATCTAATTTTCTCTATTCGGATGGTCGCTGACTTTACCTCTTCATCTTCAACCTTCAGGTTGATCTTGGGTGAGATGACCATGATCATAAAAATAGTAAATGCAAATGGCCTGCCAATAGCCGAAGGAAAAACAAAAGTTTTGATTCATCCTTTAATAATAGGGTGTTAGTTTAATAGGAGAGGACAGCAGAAAAGTATAAAATGATTGGTTAAGCCTCAATATTTTGTGGAACCTCAATATATTGAGGGATACTTTGAAAGAGATGGAGAGTCTAATCTGGTTTTCTTGTCTACGGCCGGACTATCCCGAGTTTATTGAATATGGCTTGAAACAAAGTATGCCGGTAAAATTGACAGATGCTTTGTTACAGGAAGTTGTCTTTAGCAAAAACACCACCCGATGCGGACCCGTATGCCGGATGGTGAGGGGCTGGGGGAGCGCCGGCATACCGATGATGCGTTGCTTCACCATCATACGGAGTTCTTGTTCCCCCGGAGGGTTGCCAGCGCAGCGGCGACTTCTTTGCCCTTTACCTCGATGATGTTCATCAGCTGTTCCGGAGTTCGGGTGTCCACATTCGGCTTCTTGTTCGGATTGACGGCTTTGAGGTCGTAAACGGCGTCCTCGATTTCCTTCGTCTTGCCGGCGCCCGTGGCCAGGGACAGGAGCGCCCGCTTGGGCTGCCTCGTCGACTCGCATCGGGCGATTTTCTCCATGACGGTGCGGATCGCTGCGTTCTGGTAGTAGCGCCTGGCGCCTTCGCCGCCGGCGTATCGCTGCAAGAGCGGTCGGGCGGCCGGAGATTCGAGCGTGAAGCCCATCCCCTGTTTATACCGGGCGCGAAGCTCGGCCGGGGAAGGGAAGCCCGCGATCGGCCTCTGTGCGGAGGTCAACCCCGAGAAGCAGTCGAACTCGACAAACTGATGGCCGTTGGACGTGAAGATGAATTGGACGTTATGCCGTCGGCATTCGGCATAGCCTTTGGCTTGATCAAGGCCGTGACCGGGCGGGAGGTTTTCCTTCTTAGCTTCGATGAGGGCCAGGGCGACGGGCTGGGTGTCGACGTTCACCTTGACCCGAAGGACGTAGTCGATCTTTCCCCGCGAACGCCGCGCCTTGCCGTTGATGATTTCGACCGTGCCTGCGGTCTCTTCCCGCCGAATGAAATCCTCGGTCCAGCCGCATTTGCGAATGGCCGGGTCGATCAGTTTGGCTCTCGTATCGGTTTTGTTTAGAGGCATCGATCATCCCGGGTCATGCGCAGAATTATTTTCCCATTTGGACTCATCAGGCGTCCACCGGGCTGCAAACCCCAAGGCCGCCGTGATGAAACCGTGTTGCTGTAATTATTTCTCGCACATTTATCATAACTATTGAGAAGATGCCCATCAATTATTGTTGTTTGAAATTAAGCATGATCATTGACGCCTTCTGGATCGTCAGGGCGGCGCCGTTCTCGCTCAAGACTTTCATCTTCCGCCTCATGCGCCTCCGCCCAATACTTTGTAAATCGACACACGATTCGTAAGCCGGGCCAGGCGAAGCACGATCAGTCCCTGTTGCGCCGCATAGAGTGAACGTTGCGCATCGAGGACGCCCAGATAGTTGTCGATTCCCTTGGTATAACGCATATTGGAGAGGCGGTAGGTTTCTGCAACGGCGTCGACCAGCGATTGTTGCGCCGCGATCTGCCGGTTCACTGTACCCTGCACGGCAAGGGCATCGGCCACTTCCTTAAAAGCCGTCTGGATCGCTTTCTCGTATTGGGCCACGGATATTTCCCTCTCTACTTTCGTTACATCGTATGCCGACCACGTGCGGGCGTCAAAAATCGGCAACGCGATCTGCGGAGCGAAACTCCACGTACCCGAACCGGATTGGAAGAGTCCTGACAGTTCGGCGCTTGCGGTTCCGATGGCGGTCGTCAGAGAGATGCGGGGAAAAAAAGCCGCACGGGCGGCGCCGATATTGGCGTTGGTCGCCTTGAGCCGATGTTCCGCCGCCAGCACATCCGGTCGGCGCAGGAGTAATTCGGAGGAGAGGCCGGGAAAAATTTCTTTGGGAGGGCTGACACTGCCCAGCTCCGCCGGCAGGAGCGCCGCCGACATGGGAGCTCCGACCAGAAGATTCAAGGCGTTTTCATCTTGCGCAACAAGTTGCGTGTAGCGGGCGACATCTCCCCGGGCTATATCCGCCTGGCTTTGCGCCCGATGGAGGTCCAGTCCGGACACGACTCCAACGTCATAACGTTTCCGGATCAGGTTGTAGGAGGCCTCCTGCGTCTCCAGGGTGGAGGCCACCAGCTTGAGGGTTTCCCGATCCGCCGCAAGGGTGAGGTAGGCATTGGCCACGGTGGACACCAGCAGGATCTGTGCGCTGCGGCGGGCCTGATCCGTGGCCAGGTATTCTTCCAGCGCCCGGTCTTTCAGGCTGCGGATGCGTCCGAAGAAGTCAATTTCCCAGGAACTGATGCCGAAATTGACACTGTATTGCTCGGCGGTCATCGCGCTCCCGGTGGTCGAAAGATCAGCCGGAACACGCTCTTTATACCAACTCCCGACCGCATTGACCGAAGGCAAAAGCTCGGCCCGCTGAATGCCGTACAATGCGCGCGCCCTTTCGACATTCAAGGCCGCAAGCCGCAGATCGCGGTTGTTGTTCAAGGCCATTTCGATGACCTGACGAAGCTTCTCGTCGGTGAAAAATTCCTGCCACTTCAACTCCGTGGCTGTCGGTGCGCCGGTTGCAATTTTTGCTTCTTCGTAGGCGGCGCCGGTCGGCCAGACAACAGGAACGGGAGATGCAGGTCTCGTGTATTCCGGGGCCAGCGTGCACCCCCCAAAAAAAGCGACGATCATACCCAGTAGAAGAAACAAGTTTCTATTCATATCATCGATCCTCTGATGGATTTACATCATCTGTCTTGGCTGCTTCACGCTTCCTTTGTTTGCCGAAGAGCTTTTCGATCAGCACATAGAACAGCGGTG
>JAPLJX010000066.1 GCA_026388375.1 Deltaproteobacteria bacterium | reverse complement strand
TCAATCAACACCTTCCTCCATTGATGGTCAACAAATGTTTCCTGCTTTAGTAGCTTGTCATCACTCAATATTTTAAGGACTACCGGATTTTTATCAATGGCCAGCAGAGCCACCGCCAAGTCGGGCGCATAGGTGGGAGAGCCGTACTGGTCACCCACAACGCGGACGATATCTCGATCCTTGAACAAGCGCAGCATCGTGAAGACAAAATTATTCCCTTGTTTTCCGTAAAGCCAGGCACTGCGGATGATAAAGTATTCATCAAGCACTTCAGCAACATTCACTTCGCCCTGATACTTGCTTTGCCCATAAACACCCAAAGGATTCGGAGGATCCGTTTCCACATAAGCCTCCGCCTTTGTGCCATCAAAAACGTAATCGGTGGAGATGTGAATTAGTTTTGCGCCTTTATTTTTGGCGATCTCCGCAATATTGCGGGGACCGTCGGCGTTGATTTTGAAGGCAAGGTCCGGTTCGTCCTCCGCTTTATCGACGGCGGTATAAGCGGCGCAATTGATGATCCAGAAAATGGGTTTATCTGCGGAGAATATCCGCAGTTCACCTAAGTTTGTGATATCGATTTCCTGATCGGAGGCAATGTAGGCCAATTCTTTTTTCTTAAGAAGGGTTTCTACCTCTCTTCCCAGCATGCCTTTATTTCCGATGAGCCAGATCATGGGTTAGAAAAGCTCCGTCTGTTGTAAGAAGGGAAGGAAAGCATCTTTTGCAGAAACGATGGGATTGCCTACAGGCCAGGGAATGGCAATATCCGGATCATTCCATCGGACGCCTGCGTCTGCTTGCGGATCGTATTCGTTGGTGCACTTGTACAGGGGATGAACATCTTCCGTGAGCGATATGAATCCGTGGGCAAATCCGGGTGGAATATAGAGCATGGCATGGTTCTGGTCATTCAGTTCTACTGCCACCCATTTCAGAAAGGTCGGGGATTCTCTGCGAATATCCACCGCGACATCCCATACGTCGCCTTTGAGAACAAATACCAATTTCCCTTGGGCCTTTGGGTGCTTTTGATAATGGAGTCCGCGAATGACGTCCTTTTTTGAAAAGGAAAAGTTGTCCTGGACAAAATGCGTCGGAAGGTTGGCTTTCTCGAAATCAGAGGTCTTGAAAGATTCGAAAAAGAATCCCCGGTCGTCGGGAAAAACTTTCGGCTCAGCGAGGATTACGTCAGGAATGTCAAGCGGGGCAAAGGTAAAAGGCCTCTTATCTCCCTTGTTCAATAAGATTGTTCAGATATTCGCCATATTGGTTATTGGCCAGCGTTTTGGCCAAAGTCAGGAGTTGTTCCTTGGTTATATAGCCTTTGCTGTAGGCGATTTCTTCGAGGCAGGCGATTTTAAGGCCCTGGCGATGCTCGATGGTAGCGATGAAATTGCTCGCTTCCAAGAGGCTTTCATGGGTTCCCGTGTCAAGCCATGCCATGCCGCGGCCCAGGAGTTCCACTTTGAGCTTGTTCTGATTCAAGTATATGCGGTTCAGGTCCGTAATTTCTAGTTCGCCTCTGGCGGACGGCTTCAGGTTCTTGGCGATCTCGACGACCCTGTTGTCGTAAAAATAGAGGCCAACGACGGCGTAGTTGGACTTGGGCTTGGCCGGTTTCTCTTCCAGGCTGACGGCCTTTCCGGTTTCATCGAAAGCGACGACGCCGTAACGCTCCGGGTCCTTCACCCAGTATCCGAAGACGAGGGCGCCGTCGTTCAGTTGGCCCGCCTTTTCCAGCATTTTGGAGAGGCCATCGCCGTGAAAGATGTTATCGCCGAGGATGAGGCAGGCGTTATCCTTACCGATGAAATCTTCGCCGATGATGAAGGCTTGGGCTAGGCCGCCAGGGTTGGGTTGATCGGCATACGTGAGGCGGAGGCCGAGTTGGGCACCTTCGCCCAAAAGTTCCCGATAAAGGGGCAGATCCCTCGGCGTCGAAATAATCAGGATGTCCCGGATCCCTGTAAGCATAAGGATCGACAAGGGATAGTAGATCATCGGCTTGTCGAAGACCGGGAGGAGCTGCTTGGAGACGGTTTTTGTAATCGGGTAGAGGCGCGTGCCCGCGCCGCCCGCGAGGATGATACCTTTCATTGGTTGTTTCTGACTCCGTCCTTGATGCGTTTTACGTGGCCGCGGCCGAGACCCTTCACCTCGCAGCCTAGTTCGAAATAGCGGCGGATGGCTGCGTCGTCGAGAATGCCGAAGCAGTCGATGACGGCCACGGGGCGGCCAGTCATTTTGATCACTTCCTCGGGGTTGAGGGTCATGTAGGCCTCGTGGCGGACGGCGAGGACAACGGCATCGACG
>JAPLJX010000473.1 GCA_026388375.1 Deltaproteobacteria bacterium | reverse complement strand
TTTTAGAGAGTGTTGTTCAGGGTTAATCAGAAGAAGCAGCCGTGTTCGTTGGACTGTTTCGCCGTCTTTGAACGGGCGTCCCCGAAGTTACCCGGTTCGCCCGGGGAGGGGGATTTTCGCCTCGCAGGGGACGCCGACCTGGCAGAGACCGCAGCCGGACGTATCAAAACCAAACCGGGACTGGATCGATTTTGACGATACGTCGCGGACGTAGGTCGCGCATTTTCCCTTGTCATGCCCCTCCCGGGTGATGGCGCCCGCCGGGCAGTGCTCGATGCATTTGCCGCAGCTCCCGTTGAAGTAGAAGAGGCAGTAAGCGTGGTGATCGGTATAGGGCCGCTCCGATCGGATATTGAGGTGTTCTTCAAAATGGCCAAGTCGTTTCTCACCCTTGCCAAAGTGTGCCAGGGTCGGTCCTATGATGCTCTTGTCGCCCATGCCACTGTGGTGTGCTGTCGATATATCATGTTGACCCTCGCCAAGAGGACCAACAAGGATCCCCGAACTCTTGGGATCCTGTTTCACGCCTGTTGCGAAGAACTCCAGCTGGCGACCTTCGCTGAAGCACTGGCCCTCGTGCTGATGTTTCTGGGGCAGGCCATGGGCGCCGCCACGGAAATAACCAGGGAACTGCTCCGATCCGTGATCGGCCGGTTTCTTTGCGAGTTGCCGCCAATTTACGGGGCGTGGTGGCTACTTGCATGGCAAAATAACGTCGCTTTTTGTTAAAGAACAGATAGATAGACTCACTTAACCATGTGCGAAAGTTGAGAGATTCACTATATTATAGCAGGCTGCAAGGGAATATCGTTAACGGCGCCAATAGGTCGCTGCCCTCTCAGGGCTTGCAGGACATTATGTGCCTGATATGTTGCGATTTCAATTCGGGTATCTTTCACGGCCGTGCTTATATGGGGAGTAAGTACAGTACGCTCCGGTTGATCGATCAATCCCGATGTCACCTGAAGAGGACGGGATAAAAATTGCTTATCCTCCATTTCGAAAACGTCCGCGGCGTAGCCGGCAATCGTTCCCCGATCCAAGGCCATGGCTACGGCTTCTTCATCCACCTCAGAACCTCGGGCGGTGTTGATAAGAAAGGCCGTGGGTTTCATGAGGGAAAGCTCTCTGGATGATATCTGGTGAAATGTATCTTTTGTCAGGGGTGCCGCGATACAAACAAAGTCCGATTTTTGCAAAAGCTCATCCAAAAACACCCGTCTCAGATTCAAATACTCTTCAACGTTTTTGTCCACCAGGCCGGTTTCACAATAAAAAAGATTCATTTCAAATCCGACCGCTCGCCTTGCAATGGCCCGTCCCAGCCTTCCCATGCCAATGATGCCGATGGTTTTTTTATAAACCTGATATCCAAGGCATCGGCTTGGGTGCCAACCCGAATGCTTGCTCGAGCGAATGAAGCGGTCACCCTGAATGATCCTGCGGGCAATCGAGAGAATGAGCCCCCAAGTCAGGTCAGCTGCGGATTCCAGCATCGTATCAGGAGCAACCGTCACCCAGATGTTCCGCGAGGTCGCCGTCGAGACATCAATGTTGTCATGACCTCTTCCGAATCCGGCCAAAATGCGAAGATTCGGACATGACGAAATAATCTCTGCATCAATGATATCAGTAACGAACCAACAGATCGCATGGGCATCCTTTGAAGCCCGAATCACCTCTTCATTTGTAGGGGAGGCATGTGCCTTGTTTACAATAATTGAAACATGAGGCGTTAGAAGTTCTAAGCCTTCTCTCGGAACTTGGCGGGTGTAGTATACGACGACATTCTTCATGGGCACCTTAAATTACAGCCCACAATTAGGCAGGATAGGCGCGATGCAGGAATCTCACAAATTCATTAAACGCTGGTGTGCAGTATTTTCCTTTTAAATGAATAACATTGATCCGTTTTTTCAAATCCGTTTCGGATATGGCCACGGTCTTTAAGGTCTTTTGCTTCAGTTCCCGCGTCACCGAACAATCCATAACCACGGATACCCCGAGGTTTTCCTCTACGGCTTTTTTCGCCGCCTCCGTGCTCCCTAATTCCAATAATACCCGGAGCTTATTTGCAATTTCACCAAGAGCGTCCGCCATCACCTTTCTCGTCCCCGAACCTTTTTCCCCCACAATGAAGAATTCGTCCGAAAGTTGAGCCGGATCGATTTTATTCGCTTTAGCCCAGGGGTGACGAGGGGAGACAATGAGAGAAAGCTTCTCTTCCCAGTGGAATGCATCAACAATCTCAGCACTTCGTGTAGGGGCCTCCACGATACCGATGTCAATTTCGTTGGCCAATATCTTTGACTCGATGAGGTAGGTAGGGCCGATGGATACCTTGATCTCTATTTTGGGGTGCAGGCCCTTGAATTCCCCCAGCAATTTTGGAAGTACGTAGACCCCGATGTTACTGCTCGCCCCGATAAAGAGACTGCCGAAATCCAGCTGGTTGAACCCAGCTAAAGATCTCTTGGCTTCATTGATCACGTTGAAGACTTTTTCCGCATACTCATAAAGAATTTTGCCGGGTTCGGTTAACACATATCTCTGATCGATCCTCTGAAACAGAGGAGCCTGATAATATTCCTCCAGGGCTTTGATGTGCATGCTGACCGCAGGTTGGGTGAGAAACAGCTCCTCGGCTGCACGACTGAAATGGCTTGTTCTCGCCAGGGTGATGAATGTCTTTAATTGATGGATATCCAAAGGTTTTATCCCCCATAAGATATCGTTATCAGCCCATAACAATTATTGATTGGACTTCGCTGTCCATCTTCCGTAATTTCACAATCATGATCAGCATAAACATGAAAATATTTATTATTGTGCCTCATCTACAATAGAACCCGTTAAAAGTCAATGCGTATTTAGCGGTTTCGGGACCATCAGGCCCAGCGCTCATTCCGAGCGCCGGGGAAACAAAAAAAGCGGCGCGGTATTCTCTTGTTATTCGTCTAACAAAACAGATTTTTCAAAGCCAAAGGAGGCAAACATGAAAGGAAGAAAAGTGGTATTGACCGGCGGTACAGGGCTCATCATGTCTAATGTTGCTGAGCGACATGCCGACATGGGAGATGAAGTGGTCCTCTTCGACAACAACCAGCAGCATGATATGTACCCGGAGACTCAGACACTCCTGAATGAGAAAAAGAATGTCAGGTTTGTTCAGGGCGATATCCGAGATGCAAAAGCCGTGGCAGAGGTAGCCAAAGGGGCAGAGATCTTTTATCATTTTGCGGCCCTTATGGGGACCAGTTCACGGTTTAAACAGGAAGTCATCACAACTGAAGTCAATGTGATCGGAACGATCAATGCCTGTCAGGCTGCCCTGGATGCCGGGGTGAAATATTATATCTACCCCCCCAGGCCTGCTCTGTCAGTATGGATGACCCCGTATATCATCACGAAAACGGCAAGTACGCAATTCACGCTGATGTATCATGCCATATACGGTCTTCCCGCCATCGGATTTAATATCGCCAATTGTTATGGGCCAAGGGAGAGAGCCGTTCTGGAGGCGAACTCCTATAAGCCAGGCGAGGGAAGGAAGATGATGGCAACCTTCATTGAGGCCGCCTTGAAAAATGAGGACCTTCCCGTCATGGGTGATGGAGAACAGTCTTCAGACTTCGTCTTTATTGATGATGTGATTGAGGCAATCATGAGAGCTCCCAGAGATGCCGCCATCGGCCAGATTATGGATATCGGAACGGGGATAAACACCCCCGTGAAGAAAGTGGCCGAGATGATCATTGAAATCACAAGGAGCAAGTCAAAGATAAAATATATGCCTCTCAGAACAGGGGAAGTTAAAGTACACACCAAAGCGGACAATACCAATGCCAAGAAAATTCTCGACTGGGAACCGAAAACTGACCTTCGGGAAGGAATCAAGAGAACGATTCCCTATTACGCAAAGCGGTTAGGCGTAAAATCCCCGGTCTGAAATGACTATCCAATTTTAACCTCCTCACCCGCGGGCAGATCTCATGGCGCCCGCGGGTGAGGAAATGAAAGTCTATTGAGAGGAGAAAAAAATGAATGGTCCTATCTCACAAGCCTCAAAATGGCCAGAACTTCAAGGATTAGGGTTAACTCCAGAACAACAATCGGCTTACAACCGTTTCAGATTTTGGCGAATTGTCATAGCCTCCTCAATCTGGTACAGTTTTTATTATCTGGGGCGTCTGAATTGGGGAATATGTATGCCATGGATAATTAAAGACTTGAATATTACAAAAATGGAAGCCGGTATGGTCGCAGCAGGGTTGTTTTGGTCGTATGCTGTGTCAACCTTTTTGTCAGGCCGTTTTGGTGAAATATTTGGAAGTAGACTGATGCAACAGTTTGGAGGGATTGGGACTACGATCTTAAATATCGCTACCGCCCTCCAAAGTGCATATACAGGGATATTTGTTACTTTTACGGCTAATGGTTTTGTGCAGGGGCAGGCATATGCGCCAACAAATATGTTGATCACCCAATGGTATCCCAAGGCCAGGAGAGGACTTGCGACGGGTATTTATGCGACATCAATGGGAGTTTCTTCATTGGTGGGGTGGGGAATAACAGGGTATACAGTAGTTCATTATGGTTGGCGGGCTGCTTTTATATGGCCGCTTCTCATATTCACTCTCCCTTCAACAATTGCTCTCTATTTCTCAGTCAGAAACAGGCCATCAGATGCTGGCTTCCCAGAATATAAAGAGCCGATTACAGATACTATTTCAACAAAAGCGGAGGCTTTAAAAGAAGAACAAATAAAAGGCATGAAAGCTTGGGGGATCTTATTTAAAAATTGGAAATTTATGTTTCTCTGCATAGCCTCTTTTTCCGTCTACATTGGAAGATTTGGTCTTCTAACGTGGGTACCTCTATTTTACGCCGAGACCGCAGGGATTAAATTAAAGGATGTGCCACTCATGACCTTTGCATTACCTTTTGGAATGATTTTGCTTCTGATGGATTTAATTCCCATTAAGGTAATGGGCATTCCTTGGGCCATCGCCTTACAAGTTCTCGCTGGTTTTTTTGTGCTCGGCATCAATGGAGTCCTCTTTACTGCAGCCTGTGACTTCGGAGGTAGAAAAATAGCAGGAACTGCAGTGGGAACAATCAACCTCTTTAATTATGTTGCTGCTGGTACCCAAGGAGTGTTGATTGGTGGTATTCTAACGTTAACAGGAAGCTGGACTATTGTGTTTGCAACTATCGCCGGATTTATGGTGATAGGGACCATCCTAACATTTTTGACTAAAGAATAATTTGTGGAGATAATATTTTGGTATATGATGTGGAAGGAAGGCCAAATAAGGTCTTCTATCTTTTAAAGGAGGTGTTTTATGTTTAAAAAGATACTTGTACCTTTGGACGGCTCGAAATTAGCTGAAAATGCCCTGAGCCCTGCCGAGGAGTTGGCAAAGCAAACGAACGCTGAAGTAGTGCTTTTCCATGCTATTAGTCGTGTTACTATCTATACGGATGTAGAGCAGCCAGCAGGCATTTGCACAGTTTGCGATGCAGATGAAAAGCAAAAGACAGTTGTAGAGAGATATCTTTCTAAATTGGCTGAACAGTTAAACTCAAAAGGGGTAAGGGCTTCCTGGGTTACTTCCACAGGAGAGCGTGTACCAAGCCAGATAATTGAATATGCCAAAGAAAACGACATTAGCCTTATTGTTATGTCTACCTGTGGAATGTCCGGACACTCCCCTGGGGTTTTGGGGAGTGTGACTGAAAAGGTCATAAAAGGGGGAGCTGAAACAGCAATCCTTATAATGTGTCCAAAAGGCGTTGGAAAATTGTGTAGAGTTTAGACGCTGAGCCCAAAAAGATAGCGGATGTCGCTTTTTAGGGTGTCCGGAGTGAGGGCTGGGCAATTCATCAAGGAGGAATACCAATGAAAAAATGTATCTTGGGGGTGGTGGGTTTGTTCGTTTTTATTTCTTTTTTTCTAATGGCACCTTCATTCTCAGGCGCTCAGACTCAGGCGCAGACGAAGGAAGAGAAACAGTTTGTGAAACAATATGGAAAAGAGATAGCCACTTTCATGGAGAAATGCTCCGGTTGCCACGGTATGCAACGCATCCTTTCAAAAAAGAGGACCAAGGAGGAGTGGGATAATATACTCAAGATGATGGCAGGGAAACCCCATGCTAACATCTCTGAAGAGGAAGTGAAAAGGATTCAAAGATGGATTGATTTTATGAGATCAAACATGAACTTGGGATCACTTTGATGTCGCGACATCAAAATGAATAATGTTCCGCGTCGCCCTACGCTTTGAACTGAAAAAGCCGGAAGCCATTTTCCGGCACAAGGCGCTTAGGATGCTTTTTTCCAAGGGGAAGATTACAAGAGGAGATGCATCGACTTTTGTGGGGTGTCCGGCTCTTAGTAGCCGCGACACCCCGCGACGGATATAACGGTCGCCATGAACAAAGGCGTTGCGTTTTATATTCGGTGCGATCCTCTATTTCCACAGCAAGTGTTTACAAGTGTTTCGGAATGATCCCTTGCCCCCAAAGATGCCGATGAGTCGATTGATCCGGCCATTCACCTTGCGGGTAAGAACGAGCAGGGAGACGGTCGAATGAAAGTCACTCTCATATATCCCCCATGGCAGTTTTATTCCCCCAGTAAACTCTATCCGATGGGTGTTTGCTATTTGGCAGCCCGATTGATCAGGGCAGAATTTGAAAACATCGACATCGTTGATCTGAATTATGAAATATCCGATACATCGGACCTCTTCAAAAAGGCCTTGGAGGCGGTCGAAAAGAGAAATCCCGATATTCTCGGTATAACCTGCTGGACCGTCCATCTGCCTTTTTGCCTCGAATTCGTCGCCCTCTATAAAAAAAAACACCCGGGGGTGAAAATCATCTTGGGAGGCGTTCATGCTTCCTCGCAACCCGAGGAAATGATGAAATTGTGTCCTGCGGACATCATCGTAAGAGGGGAAGGGGAAGAAACCTTTGTCGATCTGATCCGTGCGATTGAAGAAAAGCGGGATCTGAGCCAAGTTCATGGCATATCCTATCGCCAGGGGGAAATCGTTCATCACACCGAGGAAAGGCCGCTCGTAGAGAATTTGGACGATTTGCCCTTTCCTGCCTATCATTTGCTTCCTCCCATCGAGCGATATCAACCTCTTAACCGGTCATACGTATTTTCCATCCTAGCCAGCAGGGGATGTTCTTACCGGTGCATCTTCTGCTCGGCTAATCGCCAGTGGAAATATCAGAGAAGAAGGAGCACGGAAAACATCGTCGCAGAAATCCGTTATCTCATCGATCGGTACGATCTCGGGTTTATCCGGTTCGAGGATGATGATCTGACCATGAAGCGGGAGTGGGCAATGCAGTTGTTTACCCTTCTGAAAGGCGTGCCGGTCCATTTTGACTGCCTGACAAGGATCGACAAGGTGGATCGCGAGTTGCTGCAAGTGATGGCTGAGGCCGGATGTGAGGGGATTTATCATGGGGTTGAAAGTGCTTCTACACGATTGAGGAAGCTGCTGCGAAAAGGATTTCCAGACTGGATGACGAACGAATATGTGAAAAATAGGATCACCGAGGAAATTGCGCTCGGGTTGACCCCTACGGTGTCGGCGATGATCGGTATACCAACCGAAACCGAGGAGGAAGTAAGAGAGACTTTTGATCTGATGTGCGATCTCAAACGGCTGGGAGCCAAGACGCAGCTTTGGATGATGACCCCTTATCCGGATACAGATGCGGTGAGTCTGTACAGGGATCATTTGATCCGGATCGACAGGTGGAAGGAGCTCAGACAGTTTGACGTTTTTTCCCAGGTCCCCAGGGAAGCCTACTCGAATCTGATCAGGAAATACGATTACCTTATTCCCGATAACTGGGTGTTCAAAAATGCAATCGATGATTTTAGAAAAATGAAAGAGCTTTACTTGGACGGAGCGAGCAAGATTTTGGGAGAATTAGAATTTGTATAGACCTCATCCCTTCAGGCTATTCGCCCTCGATCAAGACTGCATGAAGCGGCTGGATCAAGCCTATGCAGCGGACCCATATTATCTGCCATCGGAATTGATCCCACCTTCCAGCATCCAAGGCTTTGTTTTGTGCCGTCAAGAGGACAAAACTCCTGTTATTGGCTTTTATTGTTTCCCCTACGTTCGTAAACGGAGATGGAGAAAAGAAAAAATTCTTCGAATTACACGACCTCTTCCATTTTCCCGTAGCGAGAGACTGACAGAGGATGCATTCAGCCGATTCATTCAGGAAGTCATGGACCTGGGCAGAAGAACGGCTGCCCATCAGATCGAGATCGAGCTCTACAAGGAAATTCGCTCGGGAATATTTTTCCCTTCCACGAATTGCGCGGTCAATACGTATAATGCTCCCGAATGGGTGGATCTCTTTGAAAAGGCCGGATTTGCCTGCAGTCAAAAAACCCTCTGCTTTGAAATGGATCTTAATCACTTCCAGGAAGGAAAGGACGGCGAGGTCCTTGTCAGACCGTATCGCTCCGATGGAGACCGGGACAGGAAATTATATTATGACCTCTGGAGCCGCAGCGGCGAGTGTCCCTATGATCTGGCCCATTCCGGTTTCTGGTATGCGAATGCCTTCGGATGGCCTCGGTTGTGGTATTCAGAAACCGCCTACATTCTAAATCGAGACGAATATATTCTATTTGCGGAAAGAGAGGGGGAGGCCATGGGAATGATTCATTGGTGGCCCAATGTATTTCCGCTTTTGAGAGATGGAGGCCGAAAAGCGATCTTTCTTCAGGAAGCATTGGTGAACGAAGCCCTGAATCGGATCAGAGAAGGCAAAATATTCAAAATCGTAGTCAGTGACCGGGCCGGCAAATATCGAGACCGGGTTGAAAGAAGCTTGATCAGCGAAGCGATGAGGATGATGAAAGAAAAATTCCAGTTCAGAACCTGTCAAGTTGGCAATGTGCTACCCGAAAAGGAAATCCTCATCGATTATCTTTGCCGTCTTGGAGGGGAAAAAGTTCACGAAATCTGGTACATGCGGAAGAAATCTTTTTAAATAATACGAGACGATCATGTTTTTTTGATATGAACGTGCATTAGAGAAAAACATCTGGAGGGAATGTCATGCTGAAATACATCCCGGGATTTGCCTTAATCCTCGCCATCAGCCTGCCCGCGCAGTTCATTCAGAGCCAGATCACGGTAAACGGGACGGAGGAGGTGAGTGCCGTCGCCATCGCTATCATTCTCGGCGTTTTGATCCGGAACCTGATTGGAATTCCGGATTCCTGTAAGCCGGGAACAAGTTTCGCTGTGAAACGGATCCTTCGTGTCGAGATCGCCCTGGTGGGGCGCAACTCAGCCTGGGTCAAGTACTGAATACCGGTGCATCCTCCGTGCTGATCGTTGCAACCTGTATCGTCCTGGCAATCATAGTGGTTCGCTTCGTCAGCATGCGCATGGGGATGTCAGACCGTCTGGGAACCCTGCTGGGCGTCGGGACCTCCATTTGCGGCGTGTCGGCAATCGTGGCAACCTCGCCCGTCATTGAGGCCAAGGAGGAGGAAACCTCAATGGCCGTAGCGACAATCACGATCTTTGGTCTTTTGGCGGTCCTCTTCTACCCCCTGTTGGGACTGTCGCTGAGGCTTTCCGATCGCGTCTTCGGGACTTGGGCGGGCACAGCAGTCAACGACACCAGCCAAGTCGTGGCAACTGGACTTATTTTCAGCCAGAAAGCCGGCGAGATTACCACGGCGGTGAAGCTCACTCGCAACCTCTTCATGGCCCCCGTCATTGTGGTATTGAGCTGGTTATATTTGAAACGGCGTCAAGCTGAGGGAGAGGCGAAGGGAGGAGGGAAGGGCATTAAGCTCCAGCAGGCTGTCCCCCTGTTCGTTCTCGGTTTTATCGGAATGGCTGTCCTGAATTCCCTGGGGGCATTTCCTTCCGCTGTACGCCAGAGTATACATATCGTCTCGCAATTCCTGATAGTGGCTGCCCTAGCCAGCGTGGGCCTGGAAACTAACGTGGTTGCAATGAAAAAAATCGGTTTACGACCCTTCTATGCCGGCCTCTGCGCGGCGCTCTTTATGGCGGTGGTGAGCTTCTGTCTAATTACCTTGGTGGGCATCCGATGAGGTCAGCCCGCATGTGAGGCGGCAGGGATTCTGGCAGCCTTGAGGCGATTTAAGAGTGTGCCACCAACGGCGCCTCTAGAGTTTGTATCGGCATCAGTAAGGAAAGAGGTTCGGCAGCCCCGTTGCAGCGCCGCTTCTTGGATGACACAGGCAAAATACAGGAAGGAGCGAAGCCATGAGATTCATCCCCAGGGAAGAAAAATTCTTTGACCTGTTCGAGGAGCTGGCCGACCGGATCGAGGTCGGGGGCAAGCTCTTCCTGGAAATGGTGGAAAGCGGTGCCTATACCGAGGCGCAGACCGCCCGCCTCAAGGAGATCGAGCACGAGGCAGACGTCATCACCCACCGGACCTACGAGAAGATGCACACCACCTTCCTCACGCCGCTCGACCGTGAGGATATCTACAGCCTTGTCAATAAATTGGACAGTGTTCTCGATATGACGGAGGCGGCCGCCGCGCGCATCGTCCTCTACCGGGTGAAGGAGCCGTCGCCGACGATCGCCGATCAGGCTAAGGTCCTGAACGAGGCGATCGGAAAACTCAAAGTGATCATCCACGGCCTTCGGGACATGAAGAACGCCCCGCAGATCCTTCAGGCCTGCGTCGAGGTCAACACCTTGGAAAACGCCGGAGACGTGATCCTGAGAACAACGATGGCCCGTCTCTTCGAAAACGAGCCCGATGTCCGCGAGCTGATCAAGTGGAAGGAGATCCACGAGCGGATCGAAGAGGCGATCGATGTCTGCGAGGATGTCTCAAACATCGTGGAGGGGATCATCCTGAAAAATGGCTGATACGCTTCTCGTCATCTTCCTCGTTCTGACGGCGCTGGCGTTTGACTTCATCAACGGTTTCCACGGCTCTGCGAACGCCATCTCGACCGTCGTCTCAACGCGGGTCCTCTCTCCCAGCCAAGCGGTTCTCTGGGCGGCCTTCTTCAATTTCATCGCCTTCTTCCTCGTCGGTGTTCCTGTCGCGAAGACGATCGGCACCGGGATCATTCGTCCCGATATCATCAGCGATGCGGTGATCTTCGCTGCACTCGGCGGGGCGATCGCCTGGAACCTGATCACCTGGTATTTCGGCCTGCCGAGCAGCTCCTCTCATGCCCTCATTGGCGGCCTGATGGGCGTTGGATTCGTGAAAGGGGGGGTGAAGGTCCTCGTCCTCTCCGGGATCACGAAGACGGCGATCTTCATCGTCCTCTCCCCCGCAATCGGCATGGTGCTGGGGCTCGTCTTCATGGTCACCGTCCTCAATCTTTGCCGGAACTCCACGGTCTATCGGACGGACCGGATCTTCCGGCGGCTCCAACTGCTTTCCGCCGCTGTCTTCAGCATGGGACACGGGATGAACGACGCACAGCAGACGATGGGAATCATCGCGATGGTCCTTTTCGGCAGGGGGATGTTGGGGCCGGTTTTCCACATCCCCCTGTGGGTGGAAATCGTATGCTACACGGTGATTGCGCTGGGAACGATGGCGGGTGGCTGGCGGATCGTCAAGACGATGGGAACCAAAATCACGAAACTCCGGCCGATGGGGGGATTCTGCGCGGAGACGGCCGCCGCCGGGGCAATCATCGGGGCGTCG
>JAPLJX010000208.1 GCA_026388375.1 Deltaproteobacteria bacterium | reverse complement strand
CTGGTCATGGCAGTAGATGGCCAGGAGAATATAGGTGATCAATCCGGCCAGCATCTGGACCATCAGTCCATATTGGCTCCTTGAAATCAGGTGATAGACCTTCAGGTGGCGTTTCCACCAGCCGAATAAAATCTCGATGTTGCAACTGAGCTTGTAGGCAAAGGTAATCTGTTCGGCGGTGAGGTCGTGGCGATCGGTGGCGATCCAGTAATTGATGTTCGCCACCCGATAGCCGACCAGGCGGACTTCCCTTTCCGTCTGATTGATACCGGGGGTCCCCAGAAGAACAACAGCGTCATAAAAGACAATGCTGTCGGCTTGGACATCATTCATTCTGACGATGGTCTTTCCCGTAGAGAATTTGATCCGGCAGATAAAATGCTTGCCGTCAGCTTGCCAGGTGTCAAAGAGCTTATGGCTCTGATAGCCTCGATCCATAATGCCCGTTTCCCCCGGCGCCAGAATCTTCTCTACGACAAGCCGCTCCGCCTCTTTGTCATCGGTGAGGAAGATTTTCTTGGGAATGCCGCGATTGAGATCGAAACCGATATGAACCTTTGGTTTTTTCGAGCCCTTGCGGTAGTCGGCCCAGTACATGGACGAAACAGCATCAATCGGGGAACCGTCGATAAGAACCAGATCTCCCAACTCGGCATATCCCTTGGGTAAATGTTTAGCAGCCTTTGCATAGAGCTTCCCGAACATTCCCATCATCTGCTCCAGCCCCCGGGAGCCGATGTCCTCGAAGATGCTGCTCTTTTCAATATCGCCCATGGGTTCGATGTGCTGCCGGGCAAAATGTGCTTCCTTTAGAACCTGTACGAGGTGACGTCCTGAACGGTGTTCTTCCAGATGGAAATACACCAGGATGTTCAGTTGATCCTCAAAAGACATTTTCAGGGGTCGGTTGCATCCCGAGAGCAAAGGCGTGATGTCGGACAATATGTCGTTTACAGGTGTCATAAGGTTGTCATGGGTTTTGTATTTTCTCTTGGTTTCCCGGGTATCCACATGTAGGGCATGAGCAATTCCTCTTTAGCTGTGCCAATATAATAAACGAATCATTGCTTGTCAAATCATTTCTACACAAACGATTTGCATAAAAGTAAATAATATGTTAAGAAACAATCATATTCAACGGATAGGGGGTATTATGGGCAGGAAAACTGTGGTCATTGCAGAAATCATTGATGATATCAGAAGAGTTTTCCAAGTCGTCAACGAACAGTCAAAAAAAGCCAAACGCGAAACGGGCCTCACCGGACCTCAGCTATGGGCCATCAAGATGATCGGGGAACTGTCTCCAGTCAGGGTGTCCGATCTGGCCACCAGAATGTATCTTCACCCTGCTACCGTCGTCGGAATCCTTAACCGCCTTGAATTGCAGGGTCTCATTAAAAGGATGCGCACCAGTGAAGACAGGCGCGTTGTAAAAATAGAGATGACGGATGCGGGCAATGCGATAGTGGCAAAAGCGCCGCAGGTCGCACAGGGATTGCTTGTAGCTGGACTGGAGGTTCTGCCGCTCAAAAAACTGGAGGATATCTCTGGCGCCCTGGAAGAACTGGTGCTCATACTCGGGGCGCAGGAACTTCCCCCGCGATTGATCCTTTCTCCGGAAATCAATCTGAGCAAAAGGAAAGCGATTTGAAAAAAGGCCTTATCGAAGAATCCATCCTGTTTATCAGCATCCTGAAATGGGTTGTTATCGCCACCGGTATCGGGATCATCGTGGGTCTTTCAACAGCCCTGTTCCTGACGCTTCTGGACCGGAGTTTGGTCTTCAGTACCGGGTATTCCCATTATTTCCTACTGCTGCCCGTCGGGCTGGCGATCAGCGCTCTGGCTACGCAATACCTGGAACCGGATGCAAAAGGGTACGGCATAGAAAAGGTGATCGCGGCCGTTCATCGAAACGGGGGCAGGATCAACGTCGGCATTGTACCGGTCAAACTCCTGACCACCATCATCACGATCGCGACGGGCGGATCCGCGGGGCAGGTCGGACCGTGCGGCCAGATAGGCGCATCCCTGTCCTCTTTTGTGGCCGATCTATTCAAACTCGACGACAACGACAGGAAAAAAATCGTCATCTGCGGCCTCAGTGCCGGATTCGCGGCAGTCCTCGGAGCCCCCTTTTCCGGGGCTATTTTCGGCGTCGAGGTCCTTTATGTGGGAAGCCTTTTGTACGAGGTCCTGTCTGAGGCGTTCATATTAAAGATTGTCCTGGCCGGCATCTTTTTCGGGATCTGTTCGGTCATCTTAATCGAGGTGATGAAGGCCGGGAAGGGGTTTTCTGAGAAGCTCGGCAAATCGCTGCCGCTGAAAGGTCTTATCGGCGGTACGATTCTCATCGGCTTGACCTATATCTTCTCGACGAAGTTTCTCGGCAGCGGCCTCGAAACCATTCAGACCTCCCTCAGAGGTGAGGAGATCGTTTTTTACGTCTTTTTCCTGAAGGCGGTTTTCACCAGTATCACATTGAACTTCGGAGGCAGCGGCGGTCTGATCATGCCGATCCTGTTCATCGGCGCCACGTCGGGAAGCCTGTTTGCGAACGTGCTGGGACTGGACCGGGCGACCTTTGCCGCAGTTGGCTTCGTGAGCCTTCTGGCAGGAGCGGCCAACACCCCGATCGCCGCCAGTATCCTGGCCGTCGAATTCTTTGGCAGTGCCATTGCCCCGTACGCCGCTGTCGCCTGCATTGTCAGTTTTCTCATGACGGGCCACAGAAGCGTTTTCCCGACGCAGGTCCTTTCATTCAAGAAATCCGCTTCCGTGAATGTTGAAGTCGGTAGCGATTTGGACCATATCCATGCATCCTTTAAACGTCGGGATAAAAGCCTGATCGGAATCTTACTGAGGGCCTCAGAAAAGCTGACCGGCGCAGGCACGAAAAGCGACAAACCCGATAAACCGGATCGTTAAAGCCGTCATTCCCGTCTGTGGACCGAGCCGTCTCCGGTACAGAAAATCCTCTCGCTGTCGCCAGCTTGACTGCTTCCTCACGAAACTCTTTCGTGTATCGCCCATTAGGGGCCTTTCCATATTCAGAATTCCGCTTTGTTTTTTACCGAAACATTAATACAACCATTTGTGAATATGAAAAATTTTCTTGACATCATGAGTAAGCATTAACTATTATTCAAGTGAACGTTAACTATTTTAGTAGCGATCTTTCACTAATATGTATTTTCCGGAAATCCGCGCTGATCGTCGGAACAGGTTATCCCAATTTTCTGAATCAGGTATAGCGGGAGGTGAAATATGTTAGAAAAGTTAGAAAAGCTGGGTGGGGTCGTTACCATAATTGTTGCTGTTACGGGGTTAGCTCTTATAAGTGTTTTTGAGCCACCGACATTCGTCCAAATTATCTGTGCGTTTGCCGGTGCCTTTGTCTGCCTTATTGGCATTGTGTTTGTCTTCGCCGAGGGGTCGATTTTAGAAGAACGCTGGGGCAAGAAGGCTCCCAAGGTAAAGTAACGGCATCATGATGCATATCTGATCCGGATACTTATTCGTTCTTGGGTACAGTTTCCGGGGAGGTTTTTTTCGTCGCCTTCGCTTATCGGCAAGAGGGGAGTGGTTTAGGGAATCGCGGTCAAGGAAGTGAATGCCCTTACCATAGCCATGCCCCGCCTCCCTGTAAGGGGCGATGTTCCAGCGCCGGCCTCGTCCCTGCGTATCTATCGTTAATTTTTGCAGTCGTTCAACCCACCAGCGAACGGCTGAACCACTGGTAAGCGGGCAAAAAGAAAAAGGTTATTCCTCTTAAGGATTGGGCTCCTCCGGAAGTTCCTGTGGGGAGCTTCAATGATCGTCAGCGATTTTCCCAGCATATCAGAGAAAATAGTTTGATTTTGTCCTCGCAGTTCATTATGATGATAACAATATTTCATTGCATCCTCGGGCAGTGAAACCGCCGATTCGTTCGTACCTCCGGCACGTCAAAACTACGGCGGCTTTTGGGCCATGTTACCGGAGCATGAACCGGCGGATCTATTCCAGGAGCGGAGGCGATGGTCACAAAGAGAAAAAATACGGAATTCAGGCAGCAGCAGATAATCGAGGCCGCGGCGAAGCTGATCTTCAAATACGGCAGCGAACACCTTACCGTCAAGAGGATCGCAGCAGAGGTCGGCATCTCCGAAGCGGCCATCTACCGCCATTTCAAGAGCAAGAAGAGCATCCTCTCCTTCCTTCTCAGCCATATCGAAGAGTCCCTTCTCGGGGACATCTCGCCGGAAACAACGGGCACCGAACCGCTGACCCTCAACACCATCGAAAATATCATCCGGAATCACTTTTCCGCGATCGGCATGCGTAAAGGGATCTCCTTTCAGGTCGTCGCCGAGGTCATCAGCCTCGGCGACCGAAAACTGAATAAACAGGCCTCTCAGACGATCGACAAATACATCTCCCGCCTGAAGGAACTCCTCACCGACGGGGTCCGGGACGGCGTTGTCCGCCAGGACATTGACCTGGAGGCCTCAGCGACATTGCTCTTCGCCCTCATCCAGGGACTGGTGAACATCTGGTCCCTCAGCGACGGCAACTTCAATCTGATCGAGAAGTACACCTCCCTCTGGAAGATCTACCGCGAAGCCGTCGCCCCCCGCTAAAATCCCCTGCCGGTTTGGCCTTCGGAAACAATTTTCTACCCGCAGGATGTGTCGCCTCTCCCATTCCTACGAGTACATTAGAAATCCCCCTTTGTATTGAACTCATTCCCCGCAAGAACGAATATCCCTTTTTTGCATAAATTCTGCTTGACAAGTTAGTTAGCTTTTACTACTGAATATGTAAGCGCTAACTTATGTATCGCAGGACAAGCGATATGATCCGACATTCCTGATAACTATTTTTAGAGGTGTCACATGAAAGAAGAACGGGACTTATTACAGGACGTAATAGGGACGGCTCAACCGAAGGAGGAAAGCAAGACCAAGAAATATATACGAATCGCCCTGACATTGATTTTTATGGCTTTTTTCGTGCTTGTGTTCGTCATGGCCTTTCTGAGGCGGTATGGGTCATAGGAACGTCGCGGCTAAAATCATGCCGTTGGACATGATGGATTCAATTGCCACAACCATCCGTCGTTGCGGCCTATGCTCAAGAAAGGAGTGCACATATGCAGTTGATCTTTGCAGGTATTTGCATACTCGTTTTCTTCGTGACAACGGTGAATTTAGGTCCTATGGATCTGGGTGGCTGGCTAAAGGCAGCCATTATTATTCCGCTGGTTTTACTTGTCGTTTATAGCTTGGCCAGGATACAGCCCAAAGAAACAAAATCGGGAAAAGATACCGGGAAATAGTGCGTTGCTGAAATCTGCGAACGCTCTTCTGTATTGATAGACATTCCGTTTTCTTAAGGCGTGATCTCTGTCCGCCATTGACGACGCGACCCCAGGCAATAGCGCAGCATATCTCGTGCGGTAATTTTGGTTTCAACGGAATGCATCCAGAAAGGAGAAAACGATGAGACAATTTTTAGCTGTAGTTGGATCGATCGTTGCCAATTTGTTTTTTGGTCGGTGATCACCGTACTTCCCATTCATGCAGTCATCATATTTGCACTTGTCGTTATTTCCGGTGTGCTGATGCTGTGTGGCATCGTGTACTTCGGAAAAACAGCGGACAAGGACCAGTAGGCCTCGAGTATTCAAGAAAAGGAGTGCACATATGCAGTTCATCTTTGCAGGTATTTGCTTATTCGGCACCATAGCGGGAATGATATTCATAAAGTCTCTGGATCTGAGTGGCTGGCTAACGGCAGCCATTCTTATTCCGCTGGTTCTTCTTGTCGTTTATAGCATGGCCAGGATACAGCCCAAAAAACCAGAGGCGGAAAAAGATACCGAAAAATAGCGCATCGCTAAGATCTCCGAAAGGGCTCACATATCTTGAGACATCTGAATTTTTATGATTTGTGGACCTCTCGGCATGGACGCTGCACAAGATTCGAGATCGTCGCAAATCGCTCGTGGTTTAACTGGTATCATCGGGATCTTCGCTTGCAGGCATTGCCGGGCAGGATATTCGGATACTGGGTTTTGATCTCCTCACGTGCGAGATCTTTTGACCTCAGGTTTTGAAAAAAGGCATCAGGAGCCATCCATGCTCAGAGCAATCCGTTGCTTGATTTTATTCTTTCTGAGTATCGCCGCGCTGATAGGGATTAAAGCTTTGGATCTGCACGTGCTGCTCACCATTTTGTTCGTGATCCCGGTAGCCATTTTTGTACTCATCAGCATGCTTTCCTTTTTGATTGGAAAGGCACCGGAGACCACGGAGCCGAAAAGTCGGGAGCGGGGTTAAAGATGGAGAGGGACTGTTGGCGGAGATAATCGTGATGTGTAATCGTTTGCTTACTAAAATGGAGGTCGTATGGGACTATTTAATAGAAAACCCAAGATAGTTAAAGAGATTTATGGTGGTGCCTGGGGACATCTTATTTATGATCATGGTTTGACCGTAGAGGTGCTTTGCGAAAATATCAGATGTGTAGATAAACACGGCGTGAAAGATGGTTTCCAGGTTGACCTCCTCCGTGTATTCTCGTTAAGTGATGTTGAAAAGAAAGGCATAACTATTGCCGGTTGGGAGAGCTTCGACAAACACCCGGAACTGATAATGTTCGAGGGCTACCTCGACGTCAAAAATCAGGCACACCTGGAGAGGAAAAACGGGCAAATGGCAGGCTAATTTTTTAAGTTGAGGTCGGGTAGAAATACGGTGCGCGCCTCTGGTTGGAGATTATATGAAATTTCTGCTTAAACTATCCGGCTTCGTCGACGCTCTCAACGGACGCGTCGGACGGGCCATCAAGTGGCTGATTCTGGCGGCGGTGCTCCTCAGCGCCGGCAACGCCATCGCGCGCAGGGTCTTTCATAAGGGTTCCATGGCTCTCCTCGAAGTGCAGTGGTACCTGTTTTCCGGCGTGTTCCTGCTTGGCGCCGGATACGTCTTCCTGAAGAACATCCATGTGCGCATAGACTTCGTTTCAAGCCGTTTATCGGCACGGGCTCGGTCGTGGATCGACATCATCGGTATCCTTGTTTTCCTGGTGCCCCTGTGCTGGCTTCTGATCCAACTGTCCTGGCCTCTCTTTCTCAAGGCCTTGCACAGCGGTGAGATGTCACAAAATGCAGGGGGTCTCATCCGCTGGCCGGTTTTTCTTCTTTTACCGGTCGGCATGGCCCTGTTGCTGCTGCAAAGTGCCTCCGAGCTGATCAAGCGCATCGCCTTTCTACGCGGTCTGATTCCTGATCCGCTCGCCCGCGGCCAAGAGGAAAAAGCCTCTCCTGAGGAAACAAAAGCCGGTAATCCTCCGTCGGAGGCCCGCTAAATGGAATTCATTACCCACAACATGCAAGTCCAACATGCATGATTTTCGAAGAAATAACATCATTGATAACCGTTTGAAATACAGCATGTATGCCGAGGGTGATGGTTTATTGCTTTCAGGAAGTTGTCCACACTTCAATGCACCCACCTGGCCCATAAAAAAATTAGTCTCCGGTGAATAGGAAACTACGCATCAACCGGATGAACCATTAAAAAGAAGGAAGAACTGAAGATCGACGGTTAAAAAAACATCGATTCCACGCCCCGGCGGGTCAACGCGGATGCAGATTCCGGAGATCCTCCGGGGTGTTGAGATTCAGGAACATCCGCCCCTCCGGGTCAAAGGAGCGGAGAACCTCGGGGGGAATCTTGAGGAGCCTGTGTCCCGGATAGAGTTCTTTGATCTGCAGGCGGTTCCGATCGAGGAGGCTCCGGATAGCAGGGAGACACCGGCGTGCATAGACGGCGTGGAGCGGCTGGAGTCCGTCGGGGGGGGCCGGAACGATGATATCATATCCCGCCGTCTGACGGATCATATATTCCAGAAAGGCCCGGTTCAGGAAGGGCATGTCGCATGCTGCAATAAAGACGTATTCATCCAAAGCGAAGAAAAGTCCCGTATAGAACCCGCCGAGGGCGCCCTTCTCCGGGAGGATGTCGGTGACGATGGTTGCCTGCTGGTCGAGATAATCCAGCGGGGAGCCGGTTACGATAATCACCTCCTGAAAAACCGTCCGGAAGAGCCGGACGGTCCGGTCGATCAGCCGTTCGCCTTCGACGCGGAGAAATGCCTTGTTTTCCCCCATTCGCCGGTTATTGCCGCCCGAAAGGATCACCCCGGTCATGAGGAAACCCCTTTGCGCTTGTGTCCGCGGTAGCGTGCGTCGAGGATCACGACCCTGCCCCGGTCCGCCTCCGAGCGGATAAGGCGGCCGATCCCCTGCCGCAGCTTGATTGCGGTTTCGTAACGGTAGCGCCGCCAGTACTCCTCCCTGGGGAGGAGGTTCCTCCGCGCGATCTGAAGCGGATCCTGGGGGTGGGGAAAGGGGAGGCGGGTGATGATCACCTGGGTCAGCGTCTCCCCGGGGAAATCGACCCCGTACCAGAAGGTGTCCACGCCGAAGAGGACGCTCTCCCGGATCGCCCGGAATTCGTCGCAGAGGGAGGCGGTCGGGACGCCGCTCTGCTGGAGGAGGAGGGGATAGCCGTCGGCGCGGATCTCATCCGCCACCCGTGTGGAGATCGCCTCCAGATCGCCGTAGCTGGCGAAGAGGACGAGGGTGCGCCCCCGATTCCGGCGGATCAGGCCGGGGAGAAGCTCCGCGACCCGGGAGAGCCAGACTTCCTTGTATTCAAATGCGCCGCTCACAGCTTCCTTGGGGACGGCGATCTCTGCGGCGGCGGGGTCAAAGGGCGAGGGGATCGCCTCAAAACGGAATTCCTTGCTCTTGAGTTGGACCGCCGGCGTCGTCTCTTCTCCGCCCGGCGTTGCGGGTCCGACGGGGACACGATGCCGCTTCGTGTCCCCATTTTTCCCGTCGACTGGGGACGCGATGGCGGGATCAGTTGGGGACACGCTGCCGCATCGTGTCCCCAACTGATCCATTTCCACGGGCATCATCCCTGCCGCACGCCGGAAACCGTCGAAGCTCTCACCCTGGCGTAGCGTCGCCGAGGTGAAGATCACGCAGTCCCGACCTGCGTAAAGATGATCCCGGAGAATGTCCGCCACCTCCACGGCGCGGACGGAAATCGTCCAGTGGCGGACGAAGAGGACGCCGGCCGTGACATGCCCCGGAGCAATAACCTTTTCCCCGATCGTCTTGAGCGTCTCTGCATTCTCCTGGAGGTCCCGGAGGGCGGTCTTCAACCGGTCGACGGTCCGGGTTCGGATTCCGAGTTTCCGGCACGCTTCCGGATCCTTGATGAACGACAGGTCTCCGGCGATTTCCTTGAGGCGCTTCCTCAACACGCCAAGGTGGATTTTCAGATGGCCGTCCCGGAACGCCGAATGTTCCGCCGGAAGAACCATGGCTTCCCCCGGCGCGGCGGCGCCGCGGACGGCGGCGAGCGCAGCGGCAAATCCGGCCGCCTCCTCGCGGAATTCGCTGATGGCGGTGAGCGCGGCGGCGATCCCCTTTGCAGGGAAATTTCCAGGCGTCGGCGTTAGGCGCCGGAGGACCGATTCAAGATAGGCGATGGCGTCGGCCATCGCCCGCGAGGAGATTTCGATCCCGAAGGCGCCGCGGACCGCCTGCTCGAAGTGGTTCGCCTCGTCGATCACGCAGTTTTCAAAGAGCCCTCCGAGGATCTCGTCCCGGTCGAGAAGGGCCAGCTTGTGGTGGTTGGTGACGATGAGGCGGGCGTTTTGGGCCTCGGCGGCGACCACCTGCGCCGGGCAGCGGAGGTGCCTCCGGTTGCAGCCGCTCCGGGCCGAGATTTCATGCTGGAGACGGCGGAAGAAGAGGCCGTCGTTCAGGTGAAAACGGACCCGCTCCCCGACGGCGTCCCCATCCGCTTGGCGGAAATGAAAGACCCGGTTGACGAAGTAGAGCCAGGCGAGCAGACGGCCTCCGGAGAGGGCGTCGTCGTAAAGCTGGTCCAGTTTCTCCGCGCAGAGGTAATTGGATTTGCCCTTGAGAAGGGCGATCGGGATCTTCCGGTAGGCCCGGTTCAGGGAGACGGTCAGCGGGATCTCCCGCCGGACGATCTGCTCCTGGAGGTTCTTGGTGTAGGTCGAAACGGCGACCCGGGCATCGGGGTTCCGCCGCAGGAACTCCAGCACCGGGATCAGGTAACCCTGGGTCTTTCCGGTACCGGTTCCCGCCTCGATGGTGAGGACGGCGCGGTCGTTCAGTGCGGCGG
>JAPLJX010000276.1:6595-13795 GCA_026388375.1 Deltaproteobacteria bacterium | reverse complement strand
AGCTGACGGCGGATCACCTTGTCCCTCGTCTTGTTGTTGCCGGTGATGTTGATCCGGTTGAAATAGACGAGCTTCGCCTTGTTGATTTCGTAGGTAATATTGACAGTCTGGGTCTTCTCTTCCGGCTCGGTGCGGGGGGCGATGTCGGCGCTTGCATAGCCCTCGTCGTTGCAGACCTGGGTCAGGTAATCCATGTCCTTCATGATCGCTTCGCGGTCGTAGAAGTCCTTCTTCCGGATCTGAAGCTTTGCGAGCAGCTCCGCCCGGGGGGTTGCGAGTTCGTCTCCGACGATCGCGATTTTGCCGACGCGGAACTGCTTCCCCTCCGAGACCGGAATCTTGATGCGGATCCCGTCGCGGTCGTATGCGATGACCGGCTCGCCGATCTGGGCGTTGATGAAGCCGTTATTCATGTAGAAGGCGTTCAGTTTGCCCACGTCCTGTTTGAGCTGGTCCTTTTTGAGGAGGCCGGAGTCGGTGTAAAAGTGGAAGATGCCCCATTCGTTGGTGGTCATCGCGTTCTTCAGTTCCTTCGTGGTGAAGGTCCGGTTGCCCTCGAAGCTGATGCCGCGGATAAAGAGCTTCTCGTTTTCGACGATGGTGACGACGACGTGGACGTCCCGTTCGCCTCCCTTTTCGATTGCGTAAAGGATCTCGGCGTTGTAGAACCCCTTGCTGTCATAGAGGGCCTTGATCTTTTCCATGTCGGCCCTGAGTTTCTCGGGGTTTACCGTCTGCCGGGTGCGGACGCTCATCGCGCCTTCGATGTCGTCCTTCTTCACGGCCTTGTTTCCCTGGATCCGGATCTCGGTGATCAGGGGTTTTTCCTCCACGAGAAAGGCGATTACCTTTCCCTCGGCAACGTCCGTTACCTCCGCGGTGACGTCATCGAAATAACCCATTTTGTATATGGCCTTGATGTCGGCGGAAAGATCCGCATCGGTAAAGATGTTTCCGGGTGTGCTCTTCAGGACCTGTTGGATGGCGCTGGCTTCGATCTTGCGGTTACCCTTGAATTCGATGCGGGCGATCCTCTCATCGGCGGCGATCCGGAGGAGGATTTCCATCCGGAGCTGGGCCAGAATGGCGCCCAGGTTTTCCCGACCGCGACCCTGAACGAACACTCCCGGCAGAATTTTCTCCTCGCGGAGATCGATCAGTCTGGAATCGACGCTGATCCGGTCTCCGAATTCGGAAACGCTTCCCGAAACGGCATAGTGGGCGCCGGCCTTTTTCCCCACCTCGATGACCAGGGCGTCGTTGATCTGTTTCCCTTCCGTAGCGGCGTTGATCCGTTCCCGCTCGACCAGACGGATGTTTTTCGATTTCTGCAGTTCCGTCACGACTCCCTGATAGAGGATCTCCTGGAGTTCGGCGGCTTTCTGCAGGGAGGTGCTGTGGACCTCAAACGGGAAGAGAGCGACTTGCTTGATGTTTTCTGCTGCCGTCCCCGAAATGGGTCCGAGGAGAATCATGATCAGAGACGTTGCGATGCATGCAAAGTGCAGCTTTTTATTCATGGGTATACATCCTTCCGTCGCGCAGACCGATGTGATGGGACATCCGATCCGCGAGTGATGGGTTGTGCGTGACCACGATCAGCGTGATCCGTTTGGTCCGGTTCAATGCAATTAGCATGTCTTCTATCCTTTTTCCGGTTTCCGTGTCAAGGTTTCCCGTGGGTTCATCCGCGAGGAGGATCTCCGGTTCAAGGATGAGCGCCCGGGCGAGGGCTACCCGTTGCTGTTCCCCGCCGGAGAGCTCACCGGGTTTATGGGTCATCCGGTCGCTTAAGCCCACCTCGCCGAGAATCGCCTCCGCACGCCGTTTGGATTCGCGTTTCGGCATCCGCTGGATCAGGGCGGGCATCATCGTGTTTTCCAGCGCGGTGAATTCGGGCAGGAGGTTGTGAAACTGGAAGACGAAGCCGATCTTCCGGTTCCGGAAGGCGGCAAGCCTCTTCTCCGGCCAGGTGAAGACATCGACACCGTCAAAGAGCACGGCGCCGGAGGTCGGATGATCGAGCGTGCCGATAATGTGGATCAACGTGCTCTTCCCTGCGCCGGAGACCCCGACGACGGCCAGCGATTGCCCTTCGGCAATCTCAAAATCGAGCCCTTTGAGGACCTCGATCCGATGGCCGTCCTTGATGAAGGTTTTCTGAAGGTTCTTGATTTGAATCATAAAATAATGTGAGGCGTGAAGCGTGAGGCGTTAAAACCTCCTTACCCCTTCACCCCTTTCTCCTCTGTCCTCATTCGTAGCGCAGCGACTCCGCCGGGTCGAGGCGCGACGCCCGCCAGGAGGGGTAGATCGTCGAAAGAAAACTGATCAGAAGCGTTCCCAGGATGATGATTCCGACATCGCCGTAGTTGACCTGCGAGGGGAGCTCGCTCAGATAATAGACGTCGCCCGGGAGGATCTTGAAACCGAAGAGCTTCTCCACGAAACGGGAGAGGGCCTCCAGGTTTAAGGCGACCGCCAGTCCCGCGAGACAGCCGAGGAAGGTGCCGATCGCCCCCACGACGAGCCCTTGAAAGATGAAGATCTTCATGATCCCCGCCCGGGTGGCGCCCATCGTCTTCAAAATCGCGATATCCTTGTTCTTTTCCATAACGATCATGATCAGCGCGCTGATGATGTTGAAGGCCGCGACGAGGACGATCAGGGAGAGGATGATAAACATGACCCGCTTTTCCAGTTTCAGCGCCGAGAAGAGGTTTCGGTTCATCTCCATCCAGTTCCGGCCCCAGTAGGGGAACCCCAGTTTCTTCTCGATCTCCTTTGCGATCCGATCGGCCCGGTAGATGTCGTCGACCCGGATCTCGATTCCGGTGACCAGGTCTCCCATGTTCAGGAATTCCTGACAGTTCTTGAGCGAAATGTAGGCGAGCGTCGAGTCGTACTCGAAGAACCCGGATTCGAAGATGCCGACCACGAGGAAGGACTTCATCCGCGGAACCATGCCCATCGGCGTGCTAATCCCGGAGGGGGACACGACGTGGACCGTTTCAAAGAGAAAAACCCCGAGGTTCTTCGCCAGCTCCCGACCGATGAGGATTCCGGGAACGCCGGATAACTCCGGTTTGAGACCCGGAATCTTCCTCTCTCCATCCCCGAGGTAGTCGAGCTTCCCCTCCCGGATTTTACCAAGGCTGATTACCTTCATGGCATCTTCCAGCGAGAGGCCGCGGAGAACGATACCGGTGACGCTGCTGCCGTTTTTCAGCATCGCCTGGCTGTAGATGAAAGGGGTGGCGGCGACCACGCCGGGGACCTGGGCGACCTCCCGCATGACCCGGGGATAGTTCTTCATCGCGCCGCTGTGTTCCATCAGGATGATGTGGGAATTGATCCCGAGGATCTTGTTGCGCAGGTCGGTCTCAAAGCCGTTCATGACCGCCAGCACGATGATCAGCGCCGCGACGCCGAGAAAGATCCCGGCAATCGAGATAAAGGTGATGATGGAAACGAACACCTGTTTCCGTCTCGCCCTCAGGTAGCGCAGGCTGATGAACAATTCATAGGAGGTCATCGATGAATGCTCTCGTAAAAAGGCTCAATCGTTGTCATGGGGACACCTTGCTGCAAGGTGTCCCCAGTCGTCCCTGGTCCGGAGAAGCGGAAAGAGGATCACGTCCCGGATCGAAGCGGAGTCGGTCAGCAGCATGACGATCCGGTCAATTCCGATCCCCTCGCCCGCCGTCGGCGGCATTCCGCACTCGAGGGCGCCGATGTAATCCTCATCCATCTCATGGGCTTCCAGATCGCCGGCCTCCCTTTCCCTGAGCTGCATCTCGAACCTCCCGCGCTGGTCAACGGGGTCGTTCAGTTCGGAGAAGGCGTTCGCGATCTCCTTCCCGCAGATATAGAGTTCGAAGCGGTCGGCCAGCGTCCGCTCCTCCGCGTTTCTGCGGGAGAGGGGCGAAACGTCGACGGGGTAATGGGTGACGAAAGTCGGCTGAATGAGGTTCTGCTCCACCGTTTCATCGAAGATCGCCATCAGCACCTTGCCCGGCGGGTCGCTCTGCTTCACCTCGACTCCGAGCTTCCGGGCATGGTCGGCCATTCGGCCGGCGTCGTCGAGGACGGCGGTTTCCACGCCGCCGATCTCCACAACGGCATCGCGGACCGTGAGCCGCCGCCAGGGGGGGCTCAGATCGATTTCCTTTCCCTGATAGCTGAACTTGGTTGAATCAAAGAGCTTCCGGACGATATGGACGAAGAGTTCCTCTGTCATCGTCATCAGGTCCTCGTAGGTCGCATAGGCCTGATAGAACTCCATCATCGTGAATTCGGGATTGTGGAAGGTGGAGATCCCTTCGTTCCGGAAGCTTCGGTTGATCTCGAAGACCCGTTCCAGGCCTCCGGTGATCAGGCGCTTCAGGTAGAGCTCGGGGGCGATCCTGAGAAAGAGGTTCATCCCGAGGGCGTTGTGAAAGGTCTTGAAGGGGCGGGCGACGGCACCGCCGGCCCGGGGTTGCATCATCGGCGTTTCCACCTCCAGGAAGTCCCTCTCCTCCATGAACCGGCGGATCAGGCTGATGATCCGGCTCCGCTGCTGAAATACCTTGCGGACCTCGGGGTTCACGATCAGGTCGAGGTGGCGCTGGCGGTAACGAATCTCGACGTCGGTCAGGCCGTGCCACTTTTCGGGCAGCGGCCGAAGCGATTTGGAGAGCAGCCTAAGGCCGTTCTCCTCCACGTCGATCGTCAGCTCCCCGGTCCGGGTCTTGAAGACCCGTCCGGCAACCCAGATGATATCGCCGACATCGAGCCGTTTGAACAGCGAAAATGTCTTCTCCCCCAACTGGTTCTTCCGGAGGAAGGCCTGGAGACGCCCCTTGCGGTCCTGGATGCTGATGAAGGCGCCCTTGCCGAAGTCGCGGACGGCCATCAGGCGGCCCGCCAGCGTGAAGCGCTCCGTGATCTTTTCCAGCTCTTCGGCGGTCATCGGTCCGAATCGTTCGCTCACCGAGGCCGTCGTATCCCCGACCCGTGCGTCGTTGGGATAGAGGTCGATCCCGTCGGCCTTCAGGGAGTCGATCTTTTCTCTGCGTTTTTTCAGAAGTTCACTCTCTTCTTCCATTAAATCCTCTGCGCGGTCCGTTTTGTTATAAAGTGGATTTGACTATATTTTTTTTCCGCATTAGTCAAGCACGAATTGAACCCGCCGGCCGTGGATGCGGGCGAAAGTCGCCGTCTTCGGGGCGCCCCGCAGCCTCGTCATTAAAGGCCGCCGGGAGGGTTGGGGGAGGGGGCGTCCCCAAATTTCGTGTTGCGGCCGGCGGGTGACTTGTGTATGATCGACAAATCATAACGTTTCAGGAAAAGGAGGAGGAGAAGATGATCAACAAGGCGATCCTGGTAGGCAGGCTGGGGGCGGATCCGGAGGTGAGGTACACGCCCGATGGGGCGATGGTGACCAATTTCCGGATAGCGACGGATGAGCAGTGGAAGGATAAGAGCGGCGAGAAGGTGCAGAAGACCGAGTGGCACAAGATCGTCACCTTCGGGAAACTGGCCGAGATCTGCGGAAAATACCTGGTCAAAGGAAAGCTGGTTTATCTGGAGGGGCGCATCCAGACCAAGGCGTGGGACGACAAGGAGGGCGTCAAACGCTATACCACCGAGATCGTTGCATCCAACATGCAGATGCTCGACTCGAAGGGCCAGAAGGGCGCAGATGCATCGTCGGAAGAACCCCCGCTTCCCCATCCCGGTGTGGATGGGCCTCTGCCTGAGGAGGACGTTCCCTTTTAGACGACTTCAGGGCTTCTTTTCGTCGGACTTCTTCTCGGCGCCCGGGGTGATATCGATTTCGTTCGGCTCATGGCTGGCTTTCTTGAAATTCTTAATGCCCCGGCCAATCGCGCTGCCGATCTCGGGGAGTTTTCCGGCGCCGAAGACGATCAGGATGATCACCAGGATGACCAGCAATTCAGGCATGCCTATTCCAAACATATTATTCCACCCGCTTTCTTTCTTTTCGTTCAGTCGATTTTAGATGATCTTCCGTGCCTTGTCAAACCGTAACTTCTTCAGGGCGTCTTTCGGTCGGATCCCTTCTCCGGCAGACGCATGTGGATAATCTGGCCCGGCTTCCCCAGGCTTCCCAGAGTCTTTCCCTGGAAAGTGAGATTGATTCCCCCCGCATTGCCGATGTCGAGCTGGAAATAATCGGAGGCCATCCGCTCGATTTTGTCTCCCGGTTTCAGGAGGGCCTGGTAGGCGGGGTTCCGGTCTTCGGTGATCCGGATCCATGTCAGTTCGCGGGCCTCGATCACGAGGTGGTACATCTTTCCCGCAGCAGCCGGCGGCTGGATGGCAGCGCCAGGGGAGACCGGAACCGATACTGCCGTCGTTGCCTGAGCGGATGAAACCGGGACCGCTGCCGTTGGAGCAGACTCGGGTATGACCGGCGCCGGGGAAGGTGAGTCCACGACCGGCGGGGATGAAGCCGGTTTTCCGGCCTGGTCATAGAGGAAAAGGGCCGAGACCAGGGCGCCGGCGATGATCACGGCGGCAAGGCTTGCGAAGAGGAACCGATTACGCCCGCCGGTGTCCGGCCAGGGTTTCTGAATCTCNNNTTCAGGCTTTCCAGATACTTTTCATAGCGGTTGAGGATCGGCTTTTCGTCGATTCCCACCGTCCGGGCGTATTTCCGGATGAAATCTCTCGCGTACACGGGAGGCGGGAGGCGATTGAACTCACCGCCCTCCACTGCTGCGAGGTAGACGAGACCGACCCTTGTCGTCTCGAAGATATCCGGCAGAGATAGTCCGCTGGCCTCCCGCAGGGCCTTCAAATTCGGGACGGTCTCCTGCGGAGGTGATGCGCTCTCCGCTGCCGGAATGTCCATTTTCTCGTCCATTGCATCCGATCCTCATGTAAACCGCGGATAACGCTAACACCATTTCAGCCGCGGCGCAACAGAAAGATGGATGATTTACCGCAGCGGGGTGCGGGGCGGGACAGTTTCTTCTGGATATTTATCCCCTTTTGTGCTGGTATGGCCGCCCAAGTAATGCCGTCTTCATCAGGACAGGGATCTTTTCCCGGTTCTGCGGATGGTGCGCGATGAACTCCCATTTTCTAAGGATGACAACGGATGACGATGGACGCTTGCAGAACATGGATCGAGACGGTGGCCCGCGAGGCGGGGGGCCTTCTGCGGGAGAGGCTCCATGATCGGCATAT
>JAPLJX010000276.1:0-6458 GCA_026388375.1 Deltaproteobacteria bacterium | reverse complement strand
GGATCCGCCGGGAATTTCCCGGGCACGACATCCTGACGGAAGAGTCCCCGGAAACCGCGAACGGTTCCGGTTTCCGCTGGATTATCGATCCGCTCGACGGGACGACGAATTACGCCCACGGCTATCCGGTTTTCTGCGTCTCCATTGCGCTGGAAGTAAAAGGCGTGATCATGCTCGGCGCCGTCTATAACCCCATGCTCGACGAGCTCTTTACGGCGGAGAAGGGGGCAGGCGCCTTCCTGAACGGCCGGCGTCTTACCGTATCCCGGACGGAGACGCTCTCCCGCGGTCTGCTGGCGACCGGTTTCCCTTACGATATCCGCGAGGACCGGAACAACAACATCAATTACTTCAAGGTGATGGCTTTGAGCGCCCAGGCGGTCCGGCGGGCGGGTTCGGCCGCCCTGGATCTGGCCTATATCGCGGCGGGCCGGTTCGACGGCTTCTGGGAGCTGAAACTCATGCCCTGGGACACCGCGGCCGGCTGGCTCCTCGTCGAAGAGGCCGGGGGGGGCGTGACCGATCTCCACGGTGATCCGTATCATCTCCATTCCCAGAATATCCTCGCCTCCAACGGCCTCATCCACGCCGAAATGGCCCGTATCCTCTCCAAGACCGATCCCCTCTTCACCCCCTGAGGCTTCTACCGAAAAACGCCTTCGCCGCTGCGTATTCCCCCAGGAGATTCCCTTCTGATATTGGCGGTCAGCTCCTCATGCCGGCGATATGCAGTCGGCCATATATCATGCCGGAAAGTCCTGGTATCTCAAAAAAAGCCCAGAAGCGGCTCGCCTTGCCTTCCTGTCCGCCCTGTCCGCCAGCGACTTGGTACAGGTTTGCGATAAAATCTCCTTGACACACATGGCCCGCCCTCGTATCCTCCCCCGCGGATAAAGCAAGCCCTTCTCCATCATCAGTCCATGGGCGTGTAGCAAAAGTGCATGGTTTTATGCCGCCGGGTTGCCGGTTCAAAATACGGCTGCAGGACGGGGTTACTCAATCCGTCGAGGCAAAGTGACGGTTCATCACAAGGAGGAAAGAGATGGCACAACGCACAAAGGTCACGATCCCCTATCTGAGAGAAAAAAAGGCCCAGGGGAGGCCCATCACCATGCTGACCGCATATGACTTTCCGATCGCCAGTATCGAAGAGGAGATCGGCATCGATATTATCCTGTGCGGAGATTCTCTTGGGATGACCGTATACGGCTTTTCCGGCACCACCCCGGTCACGATGGAGCTGATGATCCCGCACTCGGCGGCGGTCAAACGCGCGGCGCCGTCCAGCTTTGTCATCGGCGACATGCCCTTCATGTCCTACCAGGCTTCAAACGAAATGGCCATTCTCAATGCCGGCCGCTTCCTCCAGGAAAGCGGCGTGGATGGTGTCAAGCTGGAAGGCGGTGAGGAGATGGCAGAGCGGGTCCGGGCTATCAGCCGCGCCGGGATCTCCGTCATGGGGCATATCGGCTTGACGCCCCAATCCGTATCGGCCCTGGGCGGGTTCAAGGCCCGGGGAAGAGACACAACCGGCGCCCTCAAACTGATCAACGACGCCAAAATCCTGGAAGAATCCGGCGCCTTCAGCATCCTTCTGGAGGCTATCCCGTCTGAAATCGGTCAGATCATTACAGAACGCGCCGGGATCCCCATTATCGGCATCGGGGCGGGACCCCATACGGACGGTCAAGTCCTGGTCGTACATGACGCCCTGGGCTTCTTTAAAGGTCATAAGGCAAAATTTGTCAAACAGTACTGCAATTTGAACGATATCATTCGAAATGCGCTGCAGGAATACCAGAAGGATGTGGAAAACAAGGGCTATCCGGCAGCAGAACATGGTTACGGGATCGACCCCGCCGTGCTTCAAGAAATTAAAAGTAAACTGAAGTAAGTATCTCACTTGGCAAAGGGCGAGAGATTGGAAACGAGAGAAATCCACCTTAAATACGGCCGGGGCGAGGTTGTGTTTTCCCTTCCCGCCGGGCAGATTTACTTTGAAGTGGTCGGGAAGGATTACCCGGCTGTTTCGGATATTCCCGGGGCCATCAAGTCCGCGCTGGAAAAACCCATCGATTCCCCGCCGCTGAAAGAGATGCTTCACCCCACGGACAAAGTGGCCATTGCCGTAAGCGATATCACCCGAAGCTGGCAGCGCATGGACCTCGTCCTGCCTACCCTTCTCGACACGATTTCGGAAGCCGGTGTTCCGGATGGCAACATCAACATCCTGGTCGTTGTAGGAGGCCATCGTCAAAACACGAAAGAGGAGATGGTGCTTCTCTGCGGCAGAGAAGTTGCAGATCGGGTAAACGTGGTGAACCACAACGCGCGGGACCTGGAAAACATGGTTTACCTCGGCAAAACGAGCCGGGGAACGGAGGTGGCGATTAACCGTGTCGTCGCCGAGGCCGACCGGATCATCCTGACCGGCGGCATCATTTACCATTACATGGTGGGGTACGGCGGGGGAAGGAAAAGCGTCATCCCCGGTTTCAGCTCCATCAAGACCATCCAGCAGAATCACCTCTGGGCCATGGGACGGGAGCTGGGCTCCGGGTCGAACCCCAACGCCCGATCCGGTAAAACCAGCGGCAACGAATGCCACGAAGACATGATGGAGATTGCCGGATTGGTCCGGCCGGACTTTATCGTCAACGTGGTGCCGAATGCCGAAGAGGATTATGCCGGGATTTTTGCCGGAAACTGGGTCTCCGCCTGGCGGGAAGGGACGAAACGGGTGGACGAGATCTACAGCGTTCCGATTCCGGGTCTGGCCGATATCGTGATCGCCTCTGCAGGAGGGTTCCCCAAAGACATCAATCTCTACCAGACCGGCAAAACCATGGACAATGCCTGTTATGCAGTCAAGCAGGACGGGGCTGTAATTATCATCAGCGAGTGCCTGGACATCCGGGAGCCGCCGGAATTTCCCCAGTGGTTCCAGTATGGTTCCCGGCTGGAGATGGAAAGGGCCCTGCGGGCGGATTTCACCATTCCGGGATGGGTGGCCTGGAAGGAGGTCGAGTGCAGCGACAGGGCCTCTTTCATCATGGTCACCCTGCCGCAAAACGCCGATCTCGTGAGAAGGGCCGGCATGATTCCCGTCGGAACGATCAGGGAGGCGCTGGAGATCGCGTACAGGAAATGCGGGACGAAAGAACCGAGGATCACGCTGATGCCGCAGGGGGCAAACACGCTGCCGGTCATTCTCCCTCCCCATCCAGCAGAGGGCCGGAGCGGGAATGGGTGAAAAGGGCAGTTTTTACACAACTTAATCACGAAGGAGGAAAGGCAATGAAAAGAGTTCTCATGTTGGGTTTCGCGGTCCTGATGGTATTGACATGGACATGGACAGGTCCGGCGGGGGCGGCGGAATACAAGGCCACCTTGAAACTGGGCCGCATTCAGACCAAACTCTATCCCAGCAACCAGTTGGGCAAGGGTGAGAGGGAAATGACCGAAGGAATCCAGCAGGGCGCGATCGACCTGCTGGTGACCTCTACCGGCCCGCTGGGCGGGTTCAGCCCCTCCATCAACATCCTGGATTTCCCCTTCCTGTTCAGAGACTTCAAACACGTGGACCTGGTCATGGACGGGCCGATTGGCCAGAAACTGCTCGATGACTTCGGAAAGGCCAACATCAAGGCCCTGGCCTTCTGGGAAAACGGATTCCGCAACCTGACCAACGCCAAGGGGCCCGTCAAGAAGGTCGAGGACGGCAAGGGGCTCAAGATCCGGACCATGGAGAACAAGATCCACCTGGCCGCCTGGAAGGCCGCCGGGTTGAATCCCACACCCATGGCCTGGGGGGAGGTGTTCACGGCGCTGCAGCAGAAGGTTATCGACGGCCAGGAGAACCCGATCGCCGTCTACTACAGCTCCAAGCTGTGGGATGCCGGCCAGAAGTACTTCTCGCTCAGCCAACACGTGTACTCCCCCTCCCCGTTCCTGATGAGCCCGAAGGCCTTCAACGCCATGCCCAAGGCGGACCAGCAACTGGTCCTGAAGACCGCCCTGGAGGTGGCCAAGTTCCAGCGAAAGTTCAACCGCGACGGTGAAGAGGCGAAGCTGCAGGACATGGCCAAACAGGGAGTGACCGTAACACGCGACGTGGACAAGGAAAGCTTCAAGAAGGCCATGGCGCCGGTTTACGAGCAGTTCAAAGATCAGTTCAGCAAGGCCGAGATCGAAACCATCATGAATGCGAAGTAATCACCGGAAGGGCGCCCTTCTTAATGTGCTGGAAAGGGCGCCCTTTCTCATTGTGCGAGGGAGCGGCGTCATGCGCGTACTGCAACGGTTCAACGAATTTCTGGTGACGGCGGGAAATTGGGGGACGATTTTGTTCATGGTCGTCATTGCCGTCGTCATCCCGTATGAGGTGATCGGACGCTACGTGTTCCAGAAAATGACCATCTGGTCCGGCGAGGTTTCGACCTATTCCCTCGTCTGGGCCTCGATGCTGGGCGGCGCAGTGGGGTTGAAAAAGGGGTACATGATCAGCATGACGTCGGTGGTGGAGTCGGTCCCGCCGACCATGGTGAAGATTCTGAAGTGGTCGAGCTATCTCTGCTCGCTGTTTTTCTTCGGCGTCATGTTTGGCTACGGCCTCTTCCAGACCATCTATAATGCTCACCAGACCTCACCGGCCATCGGCCTGGTGATGAGCATTCCCTATGCCGCGCTTCCGACGGGTTTTCTCATCATGTTCTTTCTGATGCTTGAGGAATTCTTCATTTTTCTCGGCCTGGGTCCGAAAGGAGAAGGCCAATGACCATCTTCCTGGGAACCTTTGTCGGACTGTTGTGCATCGCCGTACCCATCACCGTGGCCCTGGGCGGCTGCTCCCTGGTCTATGCGCTGGTCAGCAGCAGCATGCCGGTGACCACGCTGATTCAAACCATCTTCGGCGGCCTGGCGACCTTTCCGCTGTTGGCCATTCCGCTCTTCATGCTGGCCGGAAATCTGATGAACGAGGGGGGCATCACGGAGGACATGGTACGCTTCGCCCGTCTGCTGCTGGGACACATCCGCGGCGGGCTTGGGCATGCCACGATTCTTGCCTGCGCGATTTTTGCGGCGATCTCCGGGTCCGCGGTGGCCACCGCCGTGGCCATCGGCATGGTGATGATTCCGGCCATGAAGAAGGCCGGATATGAAGAGGACGCGGCGGCCGCGCTGACCTGCACGGCCGCCTGCATGGGGCCCATCATCCCGCCCAGCATCCCGTTCATCATTTACGGTGTCACCGCCAATGTTTCGATCGGCGCGCTGTTTATGGGCGGCGTCTTCCCTGGCTTGCTGCTGGGCGCCGCGCTGATGGTATACATGTACTTCCTGGCCGTCAAACGCAAATACCCTCTGGACGCAAAGGCCCCCTTGAAGGACGTTTTGATTGCCGCCGGGAAAGCGCTTCCCGCCCTGTTCATGCCGGTGCTGATCCTGGGCGGCATCCTGAGCGGCATGTTCACCCCAACCGTAGCGGCCGGCGTCGCCTGTGTTTATTCAGCCTTCGTGGGGGTTGTCGTCTACCGAAAACTGAATTTCAAGAACCTCCCCGATGTCTTCTTGAAGGCCGGCCTGGAATCGGGCATGGTGATGCTGCTCATCGCCATGTCGGAACCGTTTGCCTGGATCGTTGCGGTGGACCAGATACCCCAGATGCTGATTGAATGGCTCACCGCGCTGACCACTTCGCCCTGGATAATCCTGCTGCTTATCAACATTTTTTTGCTCCTCCTCGGGATTCCGATGGAGACCGCCCCCGCTTTGGTCATCGTAACCCCTGTGCTGGCGCCCATTGCCGCCCACCTGGGGATCGATCCGGTGCACCTGGGCATCGTCATCTGCCTGAACCTCGTGCTGGGTCTGATTACGCCGCCGGTGGGCGGGGTGCTCTTTTCGGTCTGCGGCATTACGGGAATGTCCCTCGACCGCCTGAGTCGGGCGATCTGGCCGCCGTTTCTGGTCTCCTTGGTGGTGCTGGCCATCGTGACCTATGTACCCTGGCTGAGCACGTACCTGCCCAGGCTTCTCATGGGCCGCTGAGGCGATCATTGTGCCGGCAGCAAATACGTCAAAGTCATCATTTCTACGAAAGCGGGCATCCGGAATCGTTCCGGATACCCGCTCGGGAGAGGCGTGAGCAGGGGCCAAAACTTTTCGACTGTCGTGTGATTCGTCAATAATATAAATATTATAAATAGTATCGGCGCACTGATACTATTTCGTCCGTCTTGAATAATGCATTTACTCCAGAATGGAACCCTTCATCGCTGAACCCACCATCCGCCGATAACGCTCCAATAGTGATCCTTTTGCGATGGTCATGCTTTCGGGCAGCTTCCAGCTCTTTTTTCGTTCCTCCAGAACTTGCGGATCGACCGCAAGCTCCAGTTTGCGCGCCGGGATGTCGATCCGGATCGTGTCTCCCTCCGCGATGAGCGCGATGGGAC
>JAPLJX010000420.1 GCA_026388375.1 Deltaproteobacteria bacterium | reverse complement strand
GCATCTTCGCCCGCTTGGGATTGAACAACCCGCACAGGCAGGGCTTGCCCAATTCTTTCCCCGCCTCCTCCAGACTCATCTTACCCGCCTTGACTTTTTCGACCAGGTCGTCCACCAGATATCGCGATACCTGGCCGTGTCCGCACATCGTCGTTATTTCAAGCACCGGGCCATCGGGAAGAAGGGAGGTGTTGCCCCAGATGCCCAATGAGTGGTTCGTCGTATGCGGCGTAATGCCGATCCTATCGCATATTGATTTGACGGTATCATAGAGTCCTGAAACAACTACAGAGAGTCCAAAATCTTTTTCTTTCAGTTCGACGAGAAACGACTCGAGCTTTTCTTTTGTATCGAATACGCAATAGGGAGAATTGCCGTCTTTGAACGCTTCGACAATGGAATCCAACGAGGTTTCCAGAACATTACCTTTATAATTCGGACCCCGGGCTCCGGTAATGTTCACGGCGCCATGTTTTTGAAAGAGTCTCAGGAGTTCCTTACATTTTTCGGCCGAACCTTCCTGGTTGTACCCCTTCTCCGCGCGAATGATGATGACATAATCACAGCCCAAATCTTCGATCGTCCCCGCCCTGTGCAACGAATGAGTCATAGTCTCACACTTCCTTTCCTCTCTAAGCGTCCGCTTTCGGTCTGCCCAATCCCAAATTGACTTTTGCGTTGGGGGAGGCCCGATACCCCAACTTTGCCAGAGCCTCCATATTGGGTATGGCGCCGTCCGGATTCACCCTGTTGATCATGGATACGGAAAAGACCGTGTCTGTTGCCAATGCGGAACTTTCCTCCAGAGCCTTCACGACTTCTGCCAACCGTGAAGGTTCGATCAGAAATTCAATGATCGCACTCAACACCCGTTCATTTTTTACATCTTCTTTAAAAATGGCTTTTCTTGTATCTTCCATAAGGCTGGTTAACGGATTCAGCGGTTCGAACTCAACGCCGAGGCGCGCAAAGGGAGCGGCAATCTTCTCTATATTGCGGATGGTTTCGCCGACGCCCGGTCTCCCCACCTCGACGGCGATGCCCACCGTTCCCCTCTTATAGCGCCCCGTTACATCGTTGCTCTTCATTTCCGCCGTGCCGCGTCCCCAGCCGCCTGTCGTCGCGGAATGCGCGGCATTGGGGTCACTGAACACCCTCCTGACGATACGCGGCCAGGGCAAGTCCGGCGCCTGCTTGAATGCCTCTACCGGACATCTCTTCGCCCGGTAACAGACACCGCATTCTACACACATCTCTTCATCGATCTCTGCACATTCCGATTCCAACCCGATAGCACCCACGGGACAAACCGGCAGGCAGTCACCACACCCGGTACAGAGCTCCTTGTCGATCATACGTTTGCACCTCCAAAAAAAATATTTCGGTAATGTCGGTAATGGTGGAATCTTTCCTGTCAGGGGGATGTCCGGGCCTTGAAAACACCCGACGGCGACAACCGTTGCCGTGCCGGTAAAAGTAGATTGTCGACAATCGTTTGTCAAGCAAAAAGTGGATGCCAAATTATCATTGACAAATCCCACGGAAAAGGTTACGAAAACGCCGTAGAAAAGGAGTCGGGACAATTTCGATATGAATATGAGAAACGCCAGCCGCCGTATCCTCGCCATGGGGGGCATAATTATCAGGCCTGCATATACGGGCCTGGACGGAGGGTAGCGTTTCATTACAACAGAGTCAAAGCGACCAAATCCGTTATCAGGTTCGACCGATAGCGGATTTTTTTGTGCAAAAGGAGAAGGTTATGAAATCACCCAATGTGATCATCTACGACACGACCCTGAGAGACGGTACGCAGGGGGAGCAGGTCAATTTTTCGGCCGAGGAGAAGCTGCGGATCGCTCACCGCCTGGACGACATGGGATTCCACTACATCGAAGGAGGGTGGCCCGGCTCCAACCCCAAGGACGTCCGTTTCTTCGAGATGGCGAAGGAACAACCCTTCCGGCACGCCCGCCTGACCGCCTTCGGGAGCACGCGGAAGCCGGGCGTCCGGCCCGAGAACTGCCGGAACCTTCGCGCCCTGCTCAAAGCCGGGACGCCGGCCGTAACCATCTTCGGAAAGAGCTGGGATCTCCACGTCACGGAAATCCTCGGCATCCCCTTGTCGGAAAACCTGGAGATGATCCGCGATTCCGTCACTTGGCTGAAAACCCGGGGCAAGGAAGTCATCTTCGATGCGGAACATTTCTTCGACGGATACCACCACCGGCCCGCGTACGCCCTTTCCACACTAAAGGCCGCCTTCGACGCCGGCGCCGACCGGATCGTCCTGTGCGACACAAACGGCGGCGCCATGACCCATGACCTGATCGCGGCCGTCCGGAAGGCCGCCGCCATCATTCCGGCGGGGCAACTCGGAATCCATGTCCATAACGATTGCGGTCTCGCCGTTGCCAACACCCTCGCGGCCGTCCTGGAAGGGGTGGCTATGGTCCAGGGGACGGTGAACGGCTACGGAGAGCGGTGCGGCAACGCCGATCTGATCTCCATCATCGGAAATCTCCAGATCAAGATGGCCCGGAGGTGTCTCCCGGAGACCTCCCTGCAGCAGCTCACAAACCTCTCCCATTACGTGGGCGAGGTGGCCAATGTCCGTCCCCTTCCCTTCCGGCCCTTCGTCGGGCGTAGCGCCTTCGCCCACAAGGGGGGCGTCCATGTAAACGCCATCGCCAAAAATCCCGAGGCTTACGAGCATATCCGGCCGGAACAGGTGGGCAACCATCAGCGGGTGCTGGTCTCCGAATTGGCAGGAAAGAGCAACATCGCCTTCAAGGCGAAGGAGCTCGGCATCGAACTCGGGGACCATGATGCCGTGAGCCGGAAGATCGTCCGGGAGATCAAACGGTTGGAAAATCAGGGTTTCCAGTTCGACGCGGCCGAAGGATCTCTGTCACTCCTGATGAAGAAGATCACCGGCGCCTTCCGTGAACCCTTCACGCTTCAATGTTTCAGCGTGACGAATGGGAAAACCCGGAACAACCCTTCCCTCTGCCAGGCGACGATCAAAATCTCCGTCGGCAACGAAGAGGAGCTGACCGCGGCGGAGGGAAACGGCCCGGTCAATGCGCTCGATAACGCCATCCGAAAGGCCCTGACGAAGTTCTACCCTCAGATCAATGAGATGCATCTCGTCGACTTCAAGGTGCGGATTGTGGAGGGAAGCGAGGGGACGGCGGCCAAGGTCAAGGTGCTCCTCGATTCCCGGGACGGGGACGAGATGTGGAGCACCATTGGCGTCTCGGAAAATATTATCGAGGCAAGCTGGCAAGCCCTCGTGGACAGCATCCAGTACAAACTGAGCAAGGACAACGTCAACAAGAACGACTTGTCCCAAATCACGACGGGTCGCCGGTCCGGGACACACCGCCCTTGAGGACCGCCTTCTGAGGGAGCGATGAAAATGGTTCAGCCGAAGGGTTCCGCCCTCGCCATCCTGATCGTCGACGACGAGGCCAACATCCGCAAGACGCTGTCCGTCTGCCTGGAGACGGAAGGGCACACGGTAACGGCGGTAGGCAATCCCGAGGATGCCCTGGCCGAGGCCTCCCGCCGCTCCTTCGACGTCGCCTTCGTCGACCTGCGCCTGGGCGTCACCAGCGGGCTCGACCTGATCCCCTCCCTGCTGAACACCTCTCCCTGGCTTCGGATCATCGTGATCACGGCCTACGCCTCGATCGACACTGCCGTCGAGGCCATCAAACGGGGGGCGACCGACTACATCCCGAAGCCCTTCACACCTGCCCAGATCAAACTTGCCGTCCAGAAGCTCTTCGAGATGCGCTCGCTGGAACAGAAGGTGGCCTCCCTGCGGGAGGACCTGGGGCGCTCGCACCTCGATGCGGACTTTTCCAGCGACAACCCCGCCGTGAGGCGCGCCGTCAGCCTGGCCCGCGAGGCGGCCCCCTCCGATGCGACCCTTCTGCTCCGGGGGGAGAGCGGCACGGGCAAGGGCGTCCTGGCACGGGCCATCCACGGCTGGAGCTCGCGGGCGAACCGGCCCTTCAGCGTCCTGTCCTGCCCCTCCCTGTCGCCAGAGCTTCTGGAAAGCGAGCTGTTCGGCCACGCCAAGGGGACCTTCACCGGCGCCATACGCGACAACCCCGGCCGCATCAGCACCTGTGAAGGCGGGACCCTGCTCCTGGACGAGATCGGCGACCTTCCCCTCTCCCTCCAGCCGAAGCTCCTCAGGTTCGTCCAGGACAAGGAGTACGAGCGCCTCGGCGACTACGTGACGCGCCGGGCCGACGTGAGGATCATCGCGGCGACGAACGTCGACCTGGAAAAGGCCCTTCGGGAGGGCCGGTTCCGGGAGGATCTCTACTATCGGCTCAACGTGATCCAGATCACGCTTCCCCCGTTGCGGGAGCGGCCGGAGGACCTGGTCGCGCTGGCCGAGCGCCTCGTAGTTTTCTTTGGCCGGAGCTGCCACCGGGCCGTGGCGGGTTTCACCGACGAAGCGGTCGACATCCTGAGGCATTACGGCTGGCCCGGAAACGTCCGCGAGCTGAGAAACGTTATCGAAGGGGCCGTCATCCTCTGCCGGGGGGAAAGGATCGACGTGCATCACCTGCCGGAGAACCTGCGCACCGCCGACCGGTCGATCCGGCTGGGAGACCCCCTGCGTCTCGACCGGATCGAAGAGGAGCACATCCGGCGCGTCCTGGCCGACACCCGCTCCCTTCAGGATGCAGCCGATATCCTCGGCATTGACCAGGCCACCCTCTGGCGCCGCCGCAAGCAGTATGGCATCTAACAGCATGTTGAAAAAGTTTCTTTTACAGACTGCCTGCTAAGAAACATTGCATTCTGCAACCTCGCCAGGAAGCGCTCTTGCGAACTGCAATGGACCGCCCCGCCCTGTTCAACGAATACCATAATACAATCAAAATGCTAACAAATATCGCCCCCCGGCACGGTCCTTGCTCAAGTTCCCTCCGGGAGGAGAGAAACCATGGTCGGACTACGCCATAAGCTTTCACTGGGGTTCGGGGGGCTGCTGCTGATCATCCTGATCATCG
>JAPLJX010000168.1 GCA_026388375.1 Deltaproteobacteria bacterium | reverse complement strand
GTGATCGCCTTCGGCGGCCGGGTCATGGGTTCAGGCGAGCCGAAATACATGAATTCCCCCGAGTCGCCGGTTTACACGAAGGGAAACAACCTCTACGGGCTTTCCCGGACGCGGGAGGTGATCCGGCAGGCCGGTTTTTCGCTGATGGTCGAGGGCTATTTCGACCTGATCGCCCTCTGGAGCGCAGGCATTCAAAATGTCGTGGCCACGCTGGGAACTGCCCTGACCCGGGCCCAGGTCGATCTGCTCCGGCGTTACGCACCCCGTGTGGCCGCTGTATTCGATCCGGACGAGGCGGGTCGGAAGGCGCTCGCGAGAAGCCTGGAGCTTTTTTTGGCAGGAAATGTCCATGCAAAGGCGGTCATCCTCCCCGACGGCCATGACCCGGACGATTTCGTCCGCACGCAGGGGCGTGAAAAGATGGAGGAGCTGGTGGCCCGGGCCCTGCCGATGGTCGATTACTACATCGACGAGATCCTCGGTGGAAGGGGGACGTTGGAGGAGGACCGGGACAAGCTCAGGGAGGCCGTTGCCTTCCTTTGCCGGATCGGGGATGCCGTCGAGAGGAACTTGTTCATCAAGAAGGTGGCGGAGAAGCTGAACGTCGATCAGGAGGTCCTGAAGGCGGAGGTCCGGCGCGTCCTTTCCCATGAAGCGGCGCCGCCTGCCACCCAGATGAAAAAAGGATCCGTCCGGGAACCGGATCATCTGGAGTTGAGCCTGATTCACATGATGCTGGAATCCCCGGACCGGATTCCGGCGGCGGCGTTCGGGGTCCTGGTCTGCTTCACGACGGAAGAACTCAAGCTGCTGGGTGAGAGGCTTCTGACGGCCGCGGAGAAACAGGGCGGGGCGATACCGGACATATTTTCTCTCGTCAATGGTCTGGAGGAGGGGCCGGTGAGGGCGAGGCTCCTCGACCTGTTGATGGGGGAAAGCCCCTATCCGGAGGAACTGATCGATCGCCTCATGACCGATACGATTGGGAAGATCCGTGAACGGTCCAACAGGGGGAAGAGCAAGATCCTGACGCGCAAGATCAAGGAGGCAGAGAGGGTCAAAGACCAGGGATTGGACCGTCTCGTCGCGGAAAAGAATAGGCTTCTTCGGGAAGAGAAGGGGCTGGCCTGAGTCGTACACTATTTTTATCACAAGCAGCGGCCGGCCCGAAGAGGGATGGCTGATGGATTATGAAACGGGATACCGGGAGAAACCGATATGGCAAAAGAAATCGAGTCCGATGAATTCAAGAAGTTGATCACGCTGGGAGAGGCAAAGGGGTTTCTGACCTACGACGATGTCAACGATCTGCTCCCCTCCGATGTCGTCTCCTCCGATCAGATCGATGATATCATCATGCTCTTCGGCGAGAAGAATATCGATATCATCGACTCGGACAAAGGGGAAAAACTGGTCGTCAAGAAGGCGACGGAAGAGCGGGTCGAGAGCAAGCGGGAGGATATCCTCGGTCTGCTGCCGGCGATCGGCAAGACCGGCGATCCGGTGAAGATGTATCTGCGGGAGATGGGGCTCGTTTCCCTGCTCAGCCGGGAGGGCGAGGTCGAGATCGCCAAAGTGATCGAAGAGGGCGCTCAGGAGAGCATGGAGGCCGTCTTCAGCGTGAACGTCTCCCTCAAGGATGTGGTCAATATCGGCGCCCAGTTGAAGAGCGGGGAGATCCGCGTGAAGAGCGTCGTGGACAATCTCGACGATGAGGACGGCATCGTCGAGGAAGACATGCATCGGGCACGGGTGATCAAGCTGCTCGGCAAGGTTACGGTCTATGACGCCAAAAACGATGTGATCCGAAAGAAGCTGAACGCGAAAGGGCTCAGCCCCCAGGAAAGGCAGAAACTCAAAGAGGATCTGGACAAGAATCTCCTGAATATCGTCAAGATCTGCCGGAAGGTCCGGTTCGGCAAGAGACAGATCGACCGGATGGTCGCCAATCTCCGCGTTTATCTGAACGAGGTGGAGCAGGCGGAGGAGACGGTCCGCCGGTGCAAGAAGGAAACGGGCCTTTCCCTGGCCCAGTTGGAAGAGGCCTGGGCGAAGATGCGCAAGTCCGCCAGAAGCGGGGAGCAGGCGGCCAAAAAAGCGCGGGTATCCCTGGGGAAACTGAGGTCCTGCGAGAAGATCGTCCAGGAAGCCAACCGCCGGTTCAAGAGGATCGCCCAGGAAACGGGACTCTCCGTGACGGCGCTGAAGAAGGCCATGGTGGCGATCCATACGGGAGAGAGAAAGGCGGAGATCGCGAAGAGAAAGCTGGTGGAGGCGAATCTGCGTCTTGTCGTCAGTATCGCGAAGAAATATACGAACCGGGGCCTCCAGTTCCTGGATCTGATCCAGGAGGGGAATATCGGGTTGATGAAGGCGGTCGATAAGTTCGAGTACCAGCGGGGCTATAAATTTTCCACCTATGCCACCTGGTGGATCCGGCAGGCGATCACCCGCGCCATCGCCGATCAGGCGAGGACCATCCGGATTCCTGTGCACATGATCGAGACGATCAACAAGCTGATCCGGACCTCCCGCTATCTCGTGCAGGAATTGGGGAGGGAACCCAATCCGGAAGAGATTGCCAACAAGATGGAGTTCCCTCTGGAAAAGGTCCGGAAGGTCCTCAAAATCGCCAAAGAACCCATTTCACTGGAGACCCCGATCGGCGAGGAGGAGGATAGCCATCTAGGTGATTTTATTGAGGATAAAAAAATAATGTCGCCTTCGGAGGCCACGATCAATATGGACCTGGCGGAACAGACCCGGAAGATCCTGTCGACCCTGACGCCGCGGGAGGAAAAGGTTCTCCGTATGCGTTTCGGGATCAGCGAGCGCGGAAATTTTTCGGCGGAAGAATCCCGGGAATCTCTGGAACTTAGCCGGGAAAGGGCCAAACAGATCGAATCGGGCGCTACCCGAAAACTGCGGAATCCATCGCGGCGGCGTCTTCTGAAACCGGGGAGCAAATAAAATATTGACAAGATCCCGTGATGGGTATTAATAAGCCTGTGCTGATCAAAGCTGAATTCATCCCGGAAAGGGCCCATAGCTCAATTGGTAGAGCCACCGGCTCATAACCGGTCGGTCCCTGGTTCGAATCCAGGTGGGCCCACCAGGGATGAAAAACAAGGGGAGAAGGACTGCGTGAGACCCGAATTTTCATGGATGATCACAGGACCGATAAAACGGGGAAGCAGGGCAGCCTCGTAAAATGCACCAGTGCTGGTGCATTTTTTTTTCAGGGACGCCCCGGTGAAAAATGAAGGAAAGGGGGATGCGGTTGAGAGAACAGCTGGCACACCTGATCGAACTGCAGAAGATGGAATCAGCGGCAGGCCGAATTCAGGCAAAGAAGAAGGACCTTCCGGTCCGGATGAAAACGCTGGAGGAGGAATTCAATTCATTCTCGGCAGTTGTGGATACGGAGCGGGAGCAACTGGAAAGCTTGCGAAAACGCAAGCGCGAGAAGGACGCCCAGTTGCTCGCGGGGCAGGAGGCGCTGAAACGGACGAGAGAGAGGCTCTTTGAGGTCAAGACGAACAAAGAGTATCAGTCGATGCTGAAAGAGATCGAAACTTTTGAAGCAAAGAACAGCCGCATGGAGGATGAGATGATCTCCCTCCTCGATGAGATCGACCATCTCGAAACCGCGCTGAAGACCGGTGATGGGGAATTGGAAGCCCATCGCCGGCGCTATGAAGAGGAAAAGACGAGGTTGGAGGCGGAGCTGAACTCTCTTGCGGGTGAACTGAATGTCTGCGTCCGGAAAGGCAGTAAACTGAAAAAGGAGATCCCGGCCGAGATCCTCCGGAAATACGAGCAGATCAAAAGCGCCGGGCGCGGCGTAGCGGTGGTTGCGGTTTGGAAGGAGGTCTGCGACGGGTGTCACATGTCCATTCCTCCCCAGTTGTACAATGAATTGCAGAAATCGATCTTGCTGACCACCTGTCCGAACTGCAACCGGATCATCTACTGGGAAAACCGGAACGGTTGATGGATAAAGGGATCATGAAGGG
>JAPLJX010000271.1 GCA_026388375.1 Deltaproteobacteria bacterium | reverse complement strand
GGCGGCGCGGATGGCCAGAATCTCCGCATGGGCCGAGGGGTCGTGGAGCAAAATGGGGCTGTTGTGCGCGCTTGCGAGGAGACCGCCGTCCCGGACGATCACCGCCCCGACCGGCACCTCCCCGGCCTCACAAGCCTGTCCGGCCTCCGCAAGTGCGGCCCGCATCCAACCCTCATCGATTTCCAGCAACGTTTCCATAAATTGATCGGACCATCTTCACGACCCGCCGTTTCACCTAACAAAGAGATTTGAATTGCTCTCGAAACTTGGCAAATCGTCATTCCTTTTGACTTTTCTCTTGAATTCCGCCATCATTCGTGCTGTCTGAATGACGGAGGTTTCCCGACCCCATGACGGCGAAGAAATTTCTCATCCCTTTTATTCTGGCCTCGCTTGCAGGCCATGCGCTGGTCATCGCCCTGACGGCCCGCATCGACAGGTCGGGCGGCCCGCGACCCGAGAAGGTGATGAACGTCGAACTGAAGACGCCGACGGAAGTCGAACCGCCGTCGGCTTCGGCCCGCAGCGAGCCGGCGGCGCCGGCCGCCCGTGCGACGGCAACCAGTGGTTACCGCGAAGATTCGGTCGCCCTGCAAAACCCCGGTGGACCTTACGAATCCTACCTCCTCCAGATCCGCCGAAAGATCGAGGGCCTCTGGTCCTACCCGCCGCAGGCCCTCTCCGAAAAGCGGGAGGGAAACGCGGTGATCCTTTTCACAATCGACGCCGGCGGCGCCCTGACCGGTTACTACATCACCTCCTCCTCCGGAAGTCCGATCCTCGACGAGGGGGCGCTCGCCTGCGTCCGGGCCGCCTCGCCATTCGCGCCGCTGCCGGAGGCCTTCAACCTCTCTCGCCTCCACGTGACCGCAACCTTCAGCTACCGGATGGGAAATTAGCAGCATGTCGAAAAAGTATCTTTTGCAGACTGTTCAAAAATGCCCAGATGCAAGGCTCCCGAAATCCTGAGCCGTGAGGCGTACTTTCTGGTACGTTGAACGGCGAAGGATGAGGGAAACGCAGCAGATGGGCGTTTTTCAACAGCCTGTCAGATTTCCGAGATGATCCCGGCCAGACTCCGGCTCACCTCGAGCAGACGGTCGCGGAGCTCGGTCTGCTCCACCCAGGCCTTTCCCTCCACCTTTCCGCGGCGGTTTTGAAACTGGGCGAGTCTCGTCTCCATCTCGGCAATGAGGAAACCCCAGTCGATCCTCGGCGTCGCTTTCTCGGGATACGCCACACTGGCAAGTTCACGTCCCGGCGCCAGCGTCATCTCTTCGAGATAGTCGGGAATCGCGGCATCGATCCCGAAGCGGCTACGGATGAGTCCGGCCAGCTCCTGCTGGGCGGTGTATTCGCCGTGGATCAGGAAAAGACGCATCTCCATTGTTTTGAAGCGGCCGAGCCAATCGAGCAACTGGCTCTGCCCCGCGTGGGCGGAGAAGCCGTTGATCGTGAAGATCTTCGCCCGGACGGCAACCTCCTCATTAAAGATGCGCACCTTCTTTGCGCCGTCGACGATCTTCCGGCCCGTCGTCCCCTGTGCCTGAAAGCCTACGAAGACGATACTCGCCCCCTCACGCCAGAGGTTATGGCGGAGGTGGTGCTTGATCCGGCCAGCATCGGCCATTCCACTTGCGGAGATGACGACCGCCGGTCCCGCGACGTTGTTGATCTCCATCGACTCCTGCGTCGAAGGGGTATAGCGGAGCTGGGAAAGGTTCAGGGGATCTTCATCGTTCGCAAGGAGCTGTTTCGTCTCCGCATCCATATAGTCCCGGTACCTCCGGAAGATCTCCGTCGCCCGGATGGCGAGCGGACTGTCCACGAAGACGGGCATATCGGCGGGCAGGCGGCCGCCCTTTGCCAGCAGGTGGAGAGAATAGATCATCTCCTGCGTCCGCCCCACGGCGAAGGCCGGGATGATCACCTTCTCGCCCCGCGCGTAGCTGTAGGCGATCGCCTCGGCGAGTTCGTTCTGGCTGTCCGCCTCGTCCTTATGGTTCCGGTTCCCGTAAGTCGATTCCATGAAGAGGAAATCGGCCTCCTCGATCGTCGTCGGGTCCCGGATCAGGAGCTGGGCCGGCCGGCCGATGTCTCCGGAAAAGACGACGCGGCTTGGCGCCCCATCCTCCAGGACGGCGAGTTCCACCATCGCCGCGCCGAGGATGTGGCCCGCGTCCCGAAAGGTCACGGTGAGCCCGGGGGCCGGCGAGAAGGCTTCGCCGTAGGTCACGGCGGAGAAGAGCGGAAAGGTTTCCATCGCGTCCTTCTGGGTATAGAGAGGGATGGTGTCCGCATCCCCGAGGCGGAGACGCTTGCGACTCTTCCACTGCGCCTCCATCTCCTGGATGTGGGCGCTGTCGAGGAGCATAATCTTGAGGAGATCCGAGGTCGGCGGGGTCATGTAAACCTTGCCGCGGAACCCCTTCTGGACGAGACGCGGAAGAAGCCCGGAATGGTCCATGTGGGCGTGCGTCATCAGCATGAATTCGATCCCGTGGGGATCATAGATGTCGACGTCCCAGTTTCTCTTTTCGATCTCCGCGTTCCCCTGATGCATCCCGCAGTCGATCGCAAACCTTCGGCCGGCCGCCTCCAGAATGTAACAGGAGCCGGTCACCGTTCTTGCCGCACCCATACACTTTACCTTCATAGACGCCTCACGATCTGCATGGAAAGAAGAAAAGAGTTACATGGAGCCGAAGCCAGTTTTGCATGTCCATACCGCAACGGTTCGGGAATTGCAACCAGCCATGCATTATTTTTCTCTTGACAAGCGTAACCATCTTGGTTACAACATAACTCATGATAAAATCTTTTATCCATAAAGGCTTGGAAGATTTTTTCTACGATGGAACCCGTAAAGGCATACAGGCCAAGTACGCTTCCAAATTAGAGGCAATATTGGATAGGCTGGATGCGGCAACTGAAATTAAGGATATGAACTACCCCGGCTCCGGCCTTCATCCGCTGCTTCCCAAAACGAAGAGGCGCTGGGCGATAAAGGTCTCCGGCAACTGGCGATTAACGTTTGAATTTAAGGACGGAGACGCACTCAACGTAGACGTCGAAGACTATCATTGAAAAGGATTATTATGAGAACACGAAAAAGACCGCCATCTCATCCGGGATCGATTCTCAAACTTCATTATTTGGACCCGTCAGGAATCAGCGTTACAGATCTTGCGAAGGAGCTGAGATTGTCGAGAAAAACAGTATCCAAAATACTGAACGAACGCAGCGCTGTGACAACAGATGTTGCCTTGCGGTTGTCCAGAGCGTTCGATACTACTCCTGAATTATGGCTGAACCTTCAGAGAAATTACGATCTCTGGCATACGGCGAATGAGACGACTGATTGGCAGGCAATAAGCCCTATACTGAAAATCGCACATGTAAGCGCATAAAGGATGTCCGTAAGCTTCCTGAACTCAAGCGTAGCGTAATTTTTCTGGACATACAACCTTTCAGAAGGTATTCAATATCCATCGAAAAATAAATGCGGTTTATTACTAAGGACTCTTAATC
>JAPLJX010000193.1 GCA_026388375.1 Deltaproteobacteria bacterium | reverse complement strand
CAACGGTCTTCATCAGTAGTTTCGCCAAAGGCTCCAGTTTGCCATCTACCAGTGCTTTGTCCCCCGCCGGTACGGCGGGACCCAGATCACGGCCGGCCGGCTTCAGGCCCGTATAGGGGGCCCCTTCGCCGGCCCGGTGCACCCGGACGAGCGTTTCAAAGAAGTACATGTCGGCAAGTTCCTTGGCCTTCGAATCGAACTTGCGAACGGCCAACGTCTTTAGGAAAGCGTCTTTGATGGTTTGTTCATCCTTCTTCTGGACCCAGATCAGCACGAGGTCCACGTTTCCGCTCTCCAGGGCCTTCTGCGCCGCCACGACGACCGGTCCATCCACTCCGTCGCAATGGGCATAAGTCACGACGGGCAGACAGAGAAAGAGTGCCAACAGCGCGAAAAATACCGTAAACAAGGGAACCATTTTGATCGTTTTCATAATCTCTTCTCCTTTCATTTTTATGATGGATGCTGTTCCTCTCTTTGCGATGAGAGTCTTGAACGGATCCGCCTGGCTCCAATAGCAAACTTCCTCCCCGGCAGCCGATATTACTTCAGCTTTCTGTCTCCCCTGACAATGTCTTCAAGGCCGGCAAGATCCTGTATGCAGATGCGGGAACCCTCTGTCCGGATCAATCCTTCCCGTGTCATTCTGGTGATGATCCGGGAAAGCGTTTCCGGAATCGTCCCCAGTAGGGAGGCCAACTGGTTTTTCGGGACATCCAGGCTCAGCTCAGTGCCATTGCCCTCTATTGTGCTCAAATGGGTCAGATAGGCGGCAAGCCGCCCGGGTACCTCTTTCAGTGAAAGATCTTCAATCAACTTTGAAAATTTGCGCAGACGCCAAGAGAGAACGGCCAGCATGTTCAAGGCAAGAGAGGGCTCACCCCTGAGGAGCCTTACAAAATCAACGCGTGAAAAGAATAGAACCGTCGTTGAGGAAATGGACTCCGCCTCGGCCGGGAAACCGTGACCAGTAAAGACGGCTACCTCTCCGAAAGATTCACTCGGACCGAATATGTGGTAGATTAATTCCTTCCCTTCCGGTGAAACCTTGAAAATCTTTACATAACCATCAAGGATAACGAAGAAACCCGACCCCTTATCTCCTTCGGAAAATATCTTTTGTCCTTTTTCATAGGAGAGGCGCACGGATATATCGGCGAGCGCCGTGTGCTGTTTCCCAGGTAAACCCTCAAAAAGAGGGATGGTTTCCAACTGTCTGATCAGTTCCATGAGGGTTGTTTCCTGCTCCGGCCATATTTATTCATATCTCACAATCGGTTTTTAATGTCATTGACTTAAGTCAATCGTGAGCATTCTTCTAAAATATGAGGTTTGTTTCTCGCATCTCATACATAACAAAATATCCAATTACAGATTTTTCAAGATCGCCCAACCGGAGGAATCGCTGAGTTCATCTTATCAATGATTTTCAATTTGGAATTGAAGCGAGGATTCCCATCTGAAACCATCATCATTTCTGTCTTCGACGGGTGTGGGACTTAGAAGAGGAAGTTATGCGTTATTTGAAAGAACGGAAAATTAGCCATCAAACCTGTGCACGTTTCGACCCGAAATCGACGATCCTATGCTATTTCTTCCGATAAATGTTCAGCCCGACCTTAGCTTCTTCATGCCCATCAACGACGACATTTCCCTCTGTCGATGCAATGATAATGGTCTTTCCTGATGATGACGGGCCAAAGTCTTTCGTCAGATCAACTTTAATGGTCAGGATGTTGCCTTCAACTCTCATCTCTACGTTCTTCATGACAGTCCTCCTCGGGATTTGAATAGGCCGCAGCTTATCACCCCCGGAGAAGGTGTCAATAAAAAACCTTGCAATCACTGGATTGACAAGATCTGCCTTTGTGGTATTGTCGTTTCAATGATTTACTTTACCCCTCTTCTGCTGTCCATCATTCAAGAATAAATACCGGTTGGATCTGAATGCGCGATCCGTCATTGAGCCAGTCCATGAAAAGGAGAATCCTTCATATCGACATGGACGCCTTCTTCGCCGCTGTTGAGCAAAAAAGGAGACCGGAGCTCGAAGGAAAACCCGTTGTTATCGGCGGTCAGGGAGATCCATCGCAAAGGGGCGTTGTCTCTGCCGCCAATTACGAAGCCAGAAAATATGGCGTTCACTCCGCCATGCCCATGAAGACCGCATATAAGATGTGTCCTCATGCGGTATTCCTTCCCGTAGATTACGAGGCTTATTCATCTGCCTCCGTAAAATTCAGGGAAGTTCTCCGAACCGTTAAAGAAGGCATTAGGTCTGAAGGACCTCTTGATTGACAACACCCAGGGGTTTGGCTTATAGTGCACCACCGGAAACAAAGAGGAAAAATCATAGTGGGAGGGAAGCGATGTGCGGCATAGCGTATGATCTGGAGGGAAAGGTGGTCGTCGTGACGGGGGGGAGCCGGGGGATCGGCCTGGAGCTGGCCCGGAACTTTCTCGAGCAGGGCGCCCGGGTGGTCATCTGCGGCCGGAAGGAGGAGAACCTCAAGGCCGCCGTGCAGAAGCTGGGCGGCGGTGAGCGGCTCCTCACCGTGGCTGCCCATGTCGCCAAGGAGGGCGATGTGGAGAACCTCTTCGACACGACCGTCCGTCAATTCGGCGGTATGGATGTTCTCGTCAACAACGTCGGGATGAATCTGCTGACGGCCTCCGTCACGGACACGGATCTTCCCGTCTGGAACAAGATCATCGAGGGGAACCTGACCGGCGCCTTTCTCTGCTCGCGCAAGGCGGCCCGGATCATGCGGGAGAAGAAGCGGGGAAAGATCGTTAGCATCTCGTCGCTTGCCGGGACGAAGGCGTCGCCCGCCATGGGGATCTACGGGATCGCCAAGGCCGGCCTCGAGATGCTCACGAAAGTCCTCGCCTTCGAGCTTGCCCCCTTCAACATCCAGGTGAACGCCGTCGCCCCGGGGGTCGTGAGCACCGATTTCAGCAAGCCCTTCTGGTCGACGCCGGCCATTCACGATCAGATCGTGAAGTCGATCCCGGCGGGTCGCATCGCCGAGACCGCGGATCTGTCTCCCATCGTCCTCCTGCTCGCCTCCCGTCTGTCGGATTACATCACGGGGCAGACGATTGCGGTCGACGGCGGGGCCACCGTGATATGAGACTGACGGCCGGGATCGATATCGGCTCCATTACCGCCAAGGCCTTTGATGAGCTCCTCGCGGAGCTCGGTCTCTCGTCTGGGGAGATCGTCCGGATCATCGCCACGGGGTACGGCCGGAAGAGCGTCTCCTTTGCCGACAAGGCCGTGACCGAGATCATGTGTCACGCCGCCGGGGCGCGGTACCTCGACCCCTCCGTCCGTTCGCTCATCGACATCGGCGGGCAGGACAGCAAGGCCGTCGTGATGGACGAAAACGGCAAGGTCACGAACTTCACGATGAACGACAAGTGCGCGGCGGGAACGGGCCGCTTCCTCGAGGTGATGGCGCGCGCCCTGGAGGCGGATCTCGACGAATTCGGAGCGCTTTCGCTGAAGGCGGAGCGGCCGGCAAAGATCAGCAGCCTCTGCACGGTCTTCGCCGAGTCGGAGGTGATCTCGCTGATCGCGAAGGGAGAGACGCGGGAGAACATCATCGCGGGGATCCACGAGGCGATTGCCTCCCGTGTGTCGGCGATGGCGAACCGGATCGGCCTCATCGCCCCCGTCCTGATGACGGGGGGGGTGGCCCGGAACATCGGCGTCGTCCGTGCGCTGGAAAAGGTGATCGGGATGCCGGTCGTCGTATCGCCCCAGGCCCAGGTCGCGGGTGCGATCGGTGCCGCCGCCCTTGCTTGGGAAAATAGGTAAAAAGCATGCATGAGGATCTGAAAGGAAAAACGGCGCTGGTCACCGGGGCGGGGAAGAAGACCGGCATCGGTTACGCAATCGCGGAACGTCTGGCCGCCTGTGGCTGCGACATCGTGATCGCCGATCTCGGCCGGCCGTCGGAAACGGCGAGCCCCGTCCGGACTGGGACCCGGGAAGAGATGGAGACGAACGTCTCCGAACTCGGCGAGCGGTATGCCGTGAAGGCGTCCGCCGTCGAGGTCGATGTGACCGATACGGCCTCCGTCCAACAGATGCAGGAAACCGTTCGGGGGCGGTGCGGACATCTCCACATCCTCGTGAACAACGCCGGCGCCTCCTTTGGCGTCCCCGCAGACATCCTCACGTATGACGAGGCCGCCTGGATCCGGACCGTGGACGTGAACCTCTTTTCCGTCTTCCGCGTCAGTCGCGCCGTCCTGCCGCTGATTCTGGGCGAACCCGGTGTGATCATCAACACGGCCTCCCGGGCGGGAAAGGTTCCGCCGCTGTTCAACAGCGCCTACGCCGCGGCGAAGGCCGGGGTGATCATGCTGACGAAGACGATGGCGAAGGAACTCGCCTCCCGCGGCATCCGGGTGAATGCGATCTGCCCCGGACAGATCCGGACCGACCTGGAGCAGTGGCGCTTCGGTCTGGAGGCCTCCTTCTTCGGGAGCACGGTCGAGGAAAGAGAACAGGAGATGTGCAAAACGATCCCCCAGGGCCGGATCGGTCTCCCGGAGGACGCGGCGATGCTCGTCGCCTTTCTTGCGTCGGAGGAGGCCCGCTACATCACGGGCCAGGCGATCAACGTCGACGGCGGCCAGTGCATGGAGCTGTAAATGATTCAGGGGGCAGGAATGGAGAAGGTGATCGGCGGCAGGCTGGCGGCGGAGGCGCTCATCGACAGGGGCGTCGAGTATCTCTTTACCCTGAGCGGCGGGCACATCACGCCGATCTATCAGTTCCTGGAAGGGTCGCCGGTCACGATTTTCGACACCCGGCATGAACAGGCCGCCGTCTTCATGGCCGAGCCGTGGGCGCGGATGACCCGGAAGCCAGCCGTCGCGCTGGTCACCGCCGGTCCCGGCTTCACGAATGCCCTCTCGGGGATCGCCAATGCGCGGCTCTCCAACGCCCCGGTGATCCTGATTTCGGGCTGCGTCGGGCTGGAAAGCGTGGAGAAACTCGATCTCCAGGACATGAACCAGCTTCCCGTTATCGAGCCGATGGTGAAGAAGGCCTGGGTCTGTTCCTTGGCGGAGCGGATCCCCGAGTTCATCGACCTCGCCTTCCGAACCGCCGCGGCCGGCCGGCCGGGGCCGGTCTACCTGGAGCTCCCCTGCGATGTCCTCAACGCGGCCGTCGATCCGGCGAAGGTGAAACAGCTCCGGAGCCGTGTGGATTCCCGACCGACGGACCTCGAAGGCGCTCAAGAGATTCTGACGATGCTCGGGACGGCGCACTCCCCGGTGATCATCGCCGGCAGCGGCGTCTGGTACGCCGATGCCGGCGAACCCCTCCGCGCGTTCGCGGAACGGACCGGCATTCCGGTATTCACCGGAAACTCCGGCCGGGGGACGCTCTCCGACACCCATCCCTTATGTTTTCAGTCATCGCTCGCCATCCGTCCCGGCGCGGCCTTCTTCGCGCTCGCAAGTGCCGACCTGGTCCTCTTCCTCGGGAGCCGCCTCAGTCTTTTCTACCTCTTCGGCGACATCTTCCGGAAGGACGCGAAATTCATCCAGGCGGACATCGAGGCGGAGGAGATCGGCCGGAACCGCAGCGTGGATCTGGGCGTTGTCGGCGATGTCCGGGCGCTTCTGGTTGAACTGAACCGCCTCGTCGAAGCGCAGGGGGGCGGCGAGGGGTTGCGCGGCCGGTTTCAGGGCTGGGTGGAGACCCTCCGAAAGGCCGATGTCGATGGAAAGGCCTCGACGCAGCCGCTCTGGACGAGCGAGGCCGTGCCGATCCATCCGCTCCGCCTCGCCCGGGAGATTGACACCTTCATGGGCCGGGAGGATGACATCGTGGTCGCCGACGGCGGCGACACCCAGGTCTGGATGGGCATGACGCGGACGGTCCGGAAGGGCGGCCAATATTTCGATTCGGGCCTCTACGGCTGCCTCGCGGTCGGGATCCCCTTCGCCAATGCGGCAAAGCTCCGCCATCCCGAAAGCCGCGTCCTTCTCGTCATCGGCGACGGATCGGTCGGGTTCAATTTCATGGAGTTCCACACGGCGATCCGCAAGGGGCTTCCCATCGTGGTCGTCGTCGCCAACGACCAGAGCTGGGGGATGATCGCCCACAGCCAGACGCTCCGGATGGGTCATTGCATCCCCGACGGGACCTGCCTTGGCCCCGTGGACTACCACCGCATGGTCGAAGCCTTGGGCGGTTTCGGCCTGGCCGTCGAGCGGCCGGAGGAGATCCGGCCGGCCCTGGAGGCGGCCTTCGCCTCGGGGAAGACCGCCTGCATCAACGTGATGGTCGATCCAGCCGTGATCAGTCCGGGGAGCGTTGCCTTGGCCAACCTCGGCGGCTATCGCGCCGGATAACAGGGACGGAAAACAGGAAACAGAGGAAAAGATGATGATCGAATTCTATAAGATGAATGGAAGCGGGAACGACTTTATCCTGATCGACAACCGGGACGGATCGCTCGCCGTGGGGGATGTCGTTGAATTCGTGAAGCGGGTCTGCGAACGGAAGGTGTCGGTCGGGGCGGACGGCCTGATCGTGATCGAGAAGTCCGACAAGGTCGATTTCCGGTGGCGGTTCTTCAACGCCGACGGCTCCGAGGGGGAGATGTGCGGGAACGGTGGCCGGTGCGCGGCCCGTTTCGCCTTCCTCAACGGAATCGCCGGGGAGAAACTCTCCTTTGAAACGGTGGCCGGGATCATCGACGCCGAGGTGCGGGGCGATGTCGTCAAACTCCGCCTGACCGATCCCCGCAACCTGGTCATGGACGACGAGATCCGGATCGGGGACCAGACCCTCTTCGTCCACAGCATCAACACGGGCGTTCCGCATGTCGTCCATTTCGTCCGCGATCCGGACGATTTCGATGTCTTCAACACCGGCCGGGCGATCCGCCGTCATCAACATTACCAGCCGGCAGGGACGAACGCCAATTTTGCGACGGTTCTGGATATGCACACCCTCCGCGTCCGGACCTACGAGCGCGGCGTCGAGGATGAGACCCTCGCCTGCGGGACCGGCTCCGTCGCCGCCGCCCTGATCGCCGCCCGGAAGAGGCTCGTCGAATCCCCGGTGGATGTCCGGGTGCAGGGCGGCGAGACGCTTCGGATCCACTTCACTCCGACCGAAAACGGATTTGAGAAAGTTTATCTTGAAGGAAAAGCCAAAGTGGTCTATCAGGGAAAACTCTGGGACGAGGCTTGGAAGTGAAAGAAGGATGAATCTTCCTCGCTTGCTGCGGCCCGAAAGATCAATCAAGGTCTCGAAAGGAGAATGACGTTGCAGATTGCCGACCGTTTGACGAAGATTCCGCCCTACCTGTTCATGGAACTGAGAAAGAAAATCGCCAAGGCCAAGGCCGACGGCGTGGATGTAATCAGCCTTGCGATCGGCGACCCGGTGGAGCCGACGCCCGATTCGATCATCGACGAGCTCTGCCGAACGGCGCGCGACCCGGAGAACCACCGCTATCCGACGGATGAGGAGAAGGGGATGTTCGCCTTCCGCCGGGAGGTCGCCCGCTGGTATGAGGCCCGCTATGGGGTCGCCGCGTTGGACCCGGCGACGGAGATTCTGGGCCTGATCGGCTCCAAGGAGGGGTGCCACCACTTCGTCATGGCTCGGATCAACCCCGGCGACATCGTGCTGATGACCGACCCCGGCTATCCCGCCTATCGGGCGAGCATCCTGATGGGGGGCGGAATCCCTTACAACGTCCCGATCCGTCCGGAAAACGATTATCTCCCCGTCTTCGAAGAGATCCCGGCGGAGATCGTGAAAAAGGCGACGGGGATGTTTCTGAACTACCCCAACAACCCGACCGGCGCCTGCGCGACGCGGGAGTTTTTCGACCGGCTCGTTGCCTTTGCCAAGGCGAACGACATCGCCGTCTGCTACGACAACCCCTACAGCGAGGTCGTCTTCGACGGCCAGGAACGGCTCAGTTTTCTATCCGCCGACGGGGCAAAGGAGGTGGGCGTTGAGCTCAACTCCCTCTCGAAGCCCTACAACATGACGGGCTGGCGGATCGGCATGGCTGTGGGGAATCCGGAACTCATCGCCGCGATCAGCAAGGTGAAGGAGAACACCGATTCCGGCATCTTCAACGCGATCCAGTACGCGGGGATCCAGGCGCTTCGCGAGGAGTCGGGGAACATTGACCGCATGATGAAGATCTATGGCCGACGACGCGAGCGGGTCTTGGCCACGCTCAAGAAGATCGGGATCGACTTTAATCCGCCGAAGGGGACTTTCTACCTGTGGGTTCCGACGCCGAAGGGGATGGGATCGCTTGCGTTCACGAACCGGCTCTTCGAGAAGGCGGCCGTGGTCGTCGCGTCCGGCACCGCCTACGGCCAGTACGGCGAGGGTTTCATCCGGATCTCTCTCACCGTCCCCGACGCCCGCCTGGAAGAGGCGCTGGCGCGAATTGAAAAGGCCTTCGCCTGAGAATGAGAAAGACACGCAATGGAAATCGGTATCCTGGGGCTTCCCCAGAGCGGCAAGAGTACCCTCTTCGAGATCATGACCGGCGTCCGGAGCCGGGAGATGCACGGGGAGACCTGTGTCCGGGGCTTGGCTACGGTGCCGGACGCCCGCTTCGACCGCCTGGTGGAGATCTTCAAACCGGTCAAGGTCTCTCCCGCGAAGGTCCCCTTCAGCGACGTGAACGCCGTCGGCGAGAAGGCCTGGGACGCTGTCCGGCAGAGCCTCTCCGGAGCCGAGGGGCTCCTCCACGTCGTCGATGCGTTCACCGCGGCGTCCATTGCCGAAATCATGAGCCGTTACCGCAAATTGGAAGATGAACTGATCCTTGCCGATCTGATGATCGTCGAGAACCGTTTGGAGCGGCTGGCGAAGATGGTGAAAAAGCCGATGACGCCCCAGGACGCCTTTCACGCCCACATCCTGCCAAGACTCCGGGAGCAGCTCGAAGCGGGGAAGCCGCTCCGGGAGCTGGCTCTTACCGATGAGGAGCGCCACGGTCTCCGGAGCTTCTCGTTCTGGACGATCCGGCCGGAACTGGTCGTCGTGAACACCGGCGAGGAGAACCTGTCCGCTGCCGATGCCTTTGTCCGGGAGGCGGGGCCTGCCGTTCCGGCCATCGGGATCTGCTGCGCGATCGAGGCGGAGCTGATGGCCCTCCCGTCCGAGGAACGAAAGGAGTTCCTGGATTCGCTCGGCGTTCAGGAGGCCGCCTTTGGACGGGTGATCCGCGCGGCCTTTTCCCTCCTTGGCCGGATCTCATACTTCACCGTTGGCGAGGACGAGGTGAAGGCCTGGGTCATCCCCGCGGGAACCAAGGCCCCTCGGGCGGCTGCGGTGATCCACAACGATTTCGAGCGGGGATTCATCAAGGCCGAGGTGATCGGCTATGAGGAGTTCATCGCCTGCGGCGGAACCAACGCCGCCGCCAAGGCGGCCGGGAAGCTCCGCCTGGAGGGCAAGGAGTACGTTGTCCGGGACGGGGAGATGATCAACTTCCGCTTCAACGTCTGAAGAAAGAGGAAATGAGGTCGGCGGTCAATTTCGGATACCAGTATAACACCAACTGGACCAACCACAGAATCCTCTCTTATCAAGCTAAGGTTACTTCCAGTTTGTGCTTCCTTTTTTCCCAATCGGGCATCAGTTTGTCCAGAAACCTGTAAAACTCCGAGCCGTGGTCGGCATATCGCAGATGGCTCAATTCGTGAACAATGACGTAATCGATGCATTCCCTGGGTGCGCGAATCAAATCAATATTCAGCGTAAGCCTTCCATTTGTGGATAAACTGCCCCAGCGCTTCCGCATCCGCTTGATCTGAAGTTTTGGTTTGGCTAATGAAAACTTCTCAAAATGAGGCCAGCACCGGTCAAGGCTTTCGCGGAACTTGACTGCCGCCCTATCCCGATACCATCCTTCCAGAAGACTTTTGATCTTCTCCGAAGAAACGTCTCCTTTTACGCCCATCTCGAAATATCCTCGTGTCAGGTTGACGGTATCCCGTTTTCCACTGCCGATCCTGAGGCGATAATGCCTTCCGAGGTAAAGGTGCGTTTCTCCTCCCACGTAGTTTCTAGCCGGCGTGCGGGGATCGAATTGCCAGAAAAAATCACGCTGCCGGATGATCCAACCGGCACGCCGGGCAACTCTCGTTCTGATTGCTTCATCGTCGATCCCGAGCGGCGCCTTGACGACCACAGTCTGGTCGGGATGAACGGCGATTTCCAATGTCTTCCGATCTACATGGGAGAGGCTGAAATCAATGCTTTCCTTGCCGTAGGCAATGGCACAGCGAGACGAACTCATCTGCCACTCCTGCTTTTGGCCACCTGCATGGCCTTTTCGGTAAGCGCGTCCATCTGCTCTTCACTCATCTCCACTCCCATCTTGCCCTTCACCTCATCGTACAGGTAATCGTCAATGTCATCGATCACCCGGTTCTTGGCGTCATCATCATCCCAGAACTGGACCTTCCAGTGACGCTTCAGAATGGAATCGACGGCCAGGGCGGTATCGGCGGCAATCGCATCGCACGTCTCCGG
>JAPLJX010000349.1 GCA_026388375.1 Deltaproteobacteria bacterium | reverse complement strand
CCTGAGCGATACGATCAAGCTGACCTGGGGCGTAACGAACAAGCTGATCGTTCGACCCGAGATGATTCGCAAGCCCGTCTTCATCTTCGGAGCGCCTCTCGATTCCTACTTCATCTTCGTCATTCTTGCCGGGGCAGCAGTGGCGTTGGGGCTCTGGTGGTTTCTGAAATACACCCGCTACGGCCATATCGTCAAGGCCGCCGTCTACAGCCGGGAGATGGTCGCCGCGCTGGGCATCCCCATTCCACGGATCGACACCTGGGTCTTCACGCTGGGCATATTCCTTGCCGGTTTTGCCGGAGGCATACAGGCGCCGATCGGCTCCATCACTCTGGGCATGGATAACGCCATCATCATCCAGGCGTTTTGTGTGGTGGTCATCGGCGGATTCGGCAGTCTGCTGGGAACCCTCGTAGGCTCGCTTATTGTGGGGGAGGTCATGTCGTTCACCATCCTTTTCTGGCCCGAGGGGGCGATGGTCCTGATTTTTGTAATCACCGCCGCCATCCTGATTGTGCGACCCTGGGGACTGTTCGGCACACCGATGAGGACATGACCGATGAAAAACAAATACCTTTTCCCTCTGATCCTGTTTCTGCTCGCGGTTGTTCTGCCCTATATCGTGCCCGAATTCTGGGTTCATGTACTCACCGAGATCCTGATCATGGGGCTTTTTGCCGCCAGCTTTAACATGATTTTCGGCTACATGGGGCAGCTAACTTTCGGCCATGCCGCCTACTACGGCGTCGGCGCCTACACGACGGGCCTCCTGATGGTTAAAGCCAACGTGCCGCTGCTTGTCTGCCTCCCCCTGTCCATGTTTTCGGCGGGTCTCTGCGCCGCCGTCCTCGGCTATTTCTGCGTAAAACTCCGAGGCATATACTTCGCCATCCTTACGATGGCATTCGGTCAGCTCGTCTATTACATCATCTTCCAGTGGTACTCCTTCACGGGCGGCGACAATGGCCTGCAGGGCATCGTTCCCCCGGCGTTTCTCGGAAGGGCGGCCAACCCTTATTATTTTTTTACGCTGATCGTCGTTGCCCTCGGGATGATCGCGCTCTGGATCATCAGCGAGTCGCCCTTCGGCTACACCATGCGGGCCATCCGCGACAACGCCGAACGGACCGAATTTATCGGCATTAACGTGCAGCGTTACATGCATCTCAACTTCATCATCGCCGCGATGTTCGCCGGGCTTGCCGGCGCGCTCTGGGGACCGTTCAACCGCAGCGTTGCCCCGGACCTTTGCAGTTGGCAGCATTCGGGGATGCCTGTGTTCATGACGGTCATGGGCGGACCTTTCCACTTTCTCGGTCCGTTGATCGGCTCCGCCATCTACACCATGCTCATGGCCTTTGTAACCAGTTTTACGGAGTACTGGCCGATGGTGAGTGGAATTGTCATCATCGTTGTCGTTCTCGTGATGCCGGGAGGGCTGTTGGGCTTGCTGGGCGACAGACTACCGTTCCTGAGGAAAAATGAGCGCAGTGCAAAAGAGACCAACGGGTAGGGCGGACAGGGCAATGGACGATACGGGAAACATCGTTTTGCAGATCGACAGACTCAAAAAGTCTTTCGGCAAATACAAGGTGCTGACCGACGTCAGTTACAGCCTGCCGAAAGGCGAGATCGCGGCCATCATCGGACCCAACGGCGCCGGGAAAAGCACCTTTTTCAACCTCATCACGGGTTACCATCTCGTGGACGGCGGGACCATCCGTTTCATGGGAAGGGAGATCACCAACTGGCCGCGGCACCGCATCGCCCGCACGGGGATCAGCCGCGCTTTCCAGGTGAGCAACATATACCCGCGCCTGACCACATTCGAGAACGTAAGACAGGCCATCCTGTCGCAGCAGAGGCGTACGCTGAACATCTTCACCCCGGCGCACCGGCTCGCCCGGAAAAACACGCTGGAGCTCCTCGAACTGACAGGCCTTCTGCCGTACCGGGATACCCTGGCCGGCATTCTCTCCCAGGGCGACAAGAAAAAGCTCGAACTGGCGCTGGCGCTGGCGGGAAAGCCTGAACTGCTGCTGCTGGACGAGCCGACCGCCGGCATGTCGTCTGAAGAGACGCACGAAACGATGGAGCTGGTGAAACGACTGAACCGGGAGATCGGGCTCAGCATCCTGTTTACGGAACACGACATTTCGGTTATCTTCGGCTATGCGCGGAAGCTCTCGGTACTGTATCAGGGTATGGTCATCGCGGAAGGCACGCCTGAAGAGGTGAGAAAAAACGAAGAAGCGCAAAAATGCTATCTTGGTGAGGAAGTATGATACTGGAAGTCTCCGGAATAAACACCTATTACGGAACAAGCCATATCCTGTTCGACGTGGCGCTGCACATGAAACGCGGCGAACTGGTCTGCCTGCTGGGCCGGAACGGCTCCGGCAAGACCACAACCCTGCGCAGCATCATGGGTCTTACCCCCCCGAAGAGAGGCACGGTGATGTTTTACGGCGAGGAGCTGCGCGGCCGGCCTTCCTATTACGTTGCCCAGAAGGGCATCGGCTATGTTCCCGACAACAGGCTCATCTTCCCCGACCTTACGGTGCGCGAGAACCTTGAGATCGCCCGAAAAAACTCCGAACATTACCAGGGCGAACCCTGGACGGTCGAAAAGGTTTACGACACCTTTCCGCACCTAAAAAACCTTGAAAAACATCTCGGCGGCCACCTCAGCGGCGGCGAGCAGCAGATGCTTACCATCGGCCGGACGCTCATGGGCAACCCGGAATTGATCCTGCTCGACGAGCCCGTTGAGGGCCTGGCGCCCCTGATCGTCAAGGATTTCTCCGAAAAGCTCATCAAGCTCAAAGAGATGGGCGTCACCATTCTCTTTTCGGAACAGAACATCCGGTTTTCTCTTGCCATTGCCGACCGCGCCTACGTCATCAACAAAGGCCGGATCGAATATGAAGGAACCATTGAAGATCTGAGCCGAAATGAAGAGATCAAGCAGAAATATCTGATGATCTAATCCCATGAGGAACCCATGCTGCAGAAGAAAAGCAGTTATGACGAGGTTTATCGGAGTTTTCGCTGGCCGATCCCCGAGTACTATAATATCGGTGTGGATGTCTGTGACAAGTGGGCGGATGAACGTTACCGTCTTGCCCTGATTTACGAGGACGAGAGCGGCCGGACCGAGAAATACACTTTCTGGGACATTAAGCGCCTCTCCAACCGTCTGGCCAATGCTTTTCAAGCATACGGCATCACCCGGGGCGACCGGATCGCCATTCTCCTCCCGCAGTGTCCGGAGACAGCCATTGCCCACATCGCCATCTACAAGCTCGGCGCCATCGCCATTCCCCTTTTCACGCTATTCGGCCCCGATGCCCTTGAATACCGCCTCGTAAACAGTGGAACGAAGGCGATCATCACCGATGGGGCCAATATCGAGAAGGTTCTCCAGATCCGGGATCGCCTGACCGACTTGCAGCTTCTGTTCGTCACCCGGGGGAAACCGGAGGCCGGCGTCATCGATTTCTGGGGGGCGCTGGAAAAAGGCGCGACCCGTTTCGACCCGGTCCCGACGAAAGCGGACGACCCGGCCCTGATCATTTACACGTCGGGCACCACCGGCCCGCCGAAGGGAGCCCTCCACGCCCACCGCGTGGTCCTCGGCCACGTACCCGGCGTCGAGTTTTTTCACAACTTTTTCACCAAAAAAGACGACCTCTACTGGACGCCGGCCGACTGGGCCTGGATCGGGGGGTTGATCGATGTCCTCCTGCCAAGCTGGCACCATGGCGTGCCGGTCGTCGCCTACCGCGCCAGAAAATTCGATCCTGAACAGGCTTTCCACTTCATTGCGAAATATGGAATCCGCAACGCCTTTATGCCGCCGACCGCACTCAAAATGATGCGGCAGGTGAACGACCCCAAAAGCCGCTATGACTATAGCATGCGGACAATCGGCAGCGGCGGTGAGACCCTGGGCGAAGAGCTCCTCGACTGGGGCCGTCAGGTCATGGACCTGGAGATCAACGAATTCTACGGTCAGACCGAAGTCAACCTCGTCGTCGGAAACTGCTGCGAAATAATGCCCATCCGCAAAGGCTCGATGGGAAAGCCGATCCCCGGCCATCGCGTGGAGGTTGTCGATAAGGAGGGACAGGTCGTCCCGCCGGGTACGGTCGGCGAGATCGCCATCCTCCGCCCCGACCCGGTCATGTTCCTCAACTACTGGCAGAACGCACAGGCAACGCGGGAAAAGTTCATAGGCGACTGGTCGCTCACCGGCGACCTCGGGAAGAAGGATGAAGACGGCTACCTATGGTATGTCGCCCGAAAGGACGATATCATTACATCCTCCGGCTACAGAATCGGCCCCGCGGAGATCGAGGACTGCCTGATCAGGCACCCCGCCGTGGCGATGTCCGCCGTCATTGGAACCCCTGACCCGGTCCGGACAGAGATCGTCAAGGCTTTCCTCGTCCTTAAACCAGGGACGCCGGCCACCGAAGATCTGGCCTCGGAAATTAAGGAGTTTGTAAAGACGCGCCTGGCTGCCCATGAGTATCCGCGGGAGATCGAGTTCGTAACCGAACTTCCGATGACGACCACCGGCAAGATCATCCGGGGGGAGCTGCGCCGGCGAGATATCAAGAAGAAGCAGATAAACAGCCAGGAATAATTCCATTTCTAAATCAAGGTGGAGGCAACGCAGGCCTGTTTTTCATACGTCGAGAAGCCGATTGCCGATGCCAGCAATGAGTTCATCCTCCGTCACGATCCGGTCCGCCGGGACGTCATGGGGATCGGGCGGGATCTCCATGACGATCTGGCAGGCGAAGGCCGCCCCGATCCGCGCCGCCCGCGGAATCTCCGGCAGAAAACGGTCGTAATAGCCGCCTCCGTAGCCCACCCGTCTTCCCTGCCTGTCGAAGGCCACGGCAGGGACTAGTACCGCATCGATCTCTCCGGACGGCACGACCCGGAGGCAATCGGCCTTCGGTTCGCGAATCCCATAGTGGCCCGTTTCAAGCTCGGCGAAGCCGCCGATAAGGCAGGGCGTCATCTCCCTGCTCTCCGGATGGCAGAAGGGAACGACGATCCGCTTCCCTTCCGCCCAGCCCCAGCGGATCAGATCGTCGGTCAGGACCTCGCTCCCGAAGCTGAGGTAAACCATCAGCGTGGATGACTCCCGGATCTCCCGAAGCCCCTTCAGCCGCCGGACGATCTCGCCGCTCTTCGCCTCGATCTCCTCCGGCGTCATGGCATTTCTCAGCATCATGATCTTTTTTCGGATCTCCCTCTTGTCGGTCATTTCATCCATCTTCAAATCCGGCTCCAATCTTTTTCGGGTTTATACGCAATCGTGACGTGAAATCGGGTTTACTGTCGGGTATAATGGCGTTGCATCATTTTTCAACTATCATGGATGGCCATCTTGCACAGTTTTCAAAATCCGTCAATGAACGCTTTCAGGCAACAAGGAATACGAAGGATGCATAAAAGAGATGGGCATTCTCACGGAAGGCTAAACCTTTGAACTGACGATGTCGCGATTATTTCGATAGAAATTTCGTACGGAAAAAGGTATCAGGCAGAAAAATCATTCGAGGAATGGGGAACGAGCAATGAAGATGCATCAGGTGATTTTTCAGCCCTCCGGCCGACGGGGGGAGATCCCTGAAGGAAAGACCGTCCTGGAGGCATCCCGCTCCCTGGGCGTAGGCATCGAATCGGTCTGCGGCGGGAAGAAGAGCTGCGGAAAGTGCCGGATCCGAATCGAGTCGGGAACCTTTGATCGGTTCGGAATCACATCGCTACCCGACCATCTCTCACCGTTCACCGAAGAGGAGGGCAAACTCATCGGAGAAAAAGAGCGAGCGGAGGGTTTCCGTATGGCCTGCGCGGCAGTAATCCGGGGAGATGTCCTGATCTTTGTGCCGGAGGAGAGTCGAACGGGCAAGCAGGTGGTGAGAAAAGAGGCGTCTGAAAAGGCCATCTCCCTGAACCCGGCCGTCCGCCTCTTTTCGGTAACCCTTCCCCCCCCCACGCTGAACGATCCCCTGGGAGACTACGAACGGCTGGTTGCGGCCCTTTCGGAGCGGTTCGGCCTGCAACGGCCGGAGATCGACTATTCCGCCCTCCTCGGGCTCCCCGCCGCCCTCCGGCAGGGAAACTGGACGGTCACCGCAGCGATCCGGATGGAACGGGAGATCCTCGCCGTATTTCCGGGAGAGGTGGAGGATGCCTACGGCCTCGCCATCGACGTAGGCTCGACCACCGTGGCCGGATATCTCTGCAACCTGAAGACCGGAAAGCTCATCGGCACCGAGTCGCTCATGAACCCCCAGGTCACCTACGGCGATGACGTGATTGCGCGGATCACCTATGTGATGGACCAGCCGGAAGGCATGAAAAAGATGCGGGGGGCGATCATCGAATGTCTGAACGACCTCATCCGGACCGTCACCGGGAATGCCGGCCTCTCTCCCGCCGACATCCTCGAAATCACGCTGGTCGGAAACACGGCGATGCACCACCTGTTTATCGGCATCGATCCGCGCGCGCTCGGCGTCTCCCCTTTTACCCCTGCCGTACACCGCAGCCTGGACATCAAGGCGCGCGACCTCGGCCTTGCGGCCCACCCCGCGGCCAATGTCCACATCCTCCCGATCGAGGCGGGCTTCGTCGGGGCAGACAACGTGGGGGTCCTGATCGCGGAGGAGCCCTACCGCCGG
>JAPLJX010000332.1:11825-17250 GCA_026388375.1 Deltaproteobacteria bacterium | reverse complement strand
CATTACACTCGAATGTTACGGGAGAGGTGGTGAAACAGGAACCCATCGGTCGCCTCCGTATAAAACGTTAGCGCGACGTAGAGGCGATGCGGCCATACCCGTCATATTTTCGCTTGCATTACAGAAGCATATCATTTAGAGGTTTCGTCCATCGGTCGTTTCATTTCTTTCTAAACAACAGCTCAAAGCAGCAAGGAGAAAGGTATGAAAGTTAGACATATCATCGACCTTAGCCTCTCCATCGAACCAGAACTGCCCAGCGATCCCCCCATGATGATTCCTAAAATCGATTACATCGATCATACCCAGGGCGCCGAGCAGATGGAGGCATTCTTCCCCGGGATCAAAAAGGAGCAGCTTCCCGGAAGTCTGGGATGGGCCCTCGAGTTCCTTACCCTGACCACCCACAGCGGAACACACCTGGATGCACCCTACCACTACCACCCCACGATGGATGGGGGAAAACCTTCATTGACGATCGACGAGATCCCGCTCGACTGGTGTTTTGGCCACGGCGTTCTCCTCGATTTCCGTCACAAGGCCGACGGCGAGCGGATCACCGCGAATGATGTGGAGGGCGAACTCAAGAGGATCGGCTACGAGATTCGGCCATTCGATATCGTTCTTGTCCAGACGGGCGCCGATGCGGCCTGGGGAACTCCCCAGTACCTCGTTAAGGGGGCCGGTATGGACCGCGAGAGCACCCTTTACCTTACCAAGCGGGGGGTAAAGGTCGTGGGAATCGATGCCTGGAGTTGGGACCGCCCCCTGCCCTTCCTGGCCAAGGAGTTTCAGGAGACTGGTGATCCCCGGGTCATATGGGAGGCCCATTTCGCCGGGATCGAGACGGGCTACTGTCACATGGAAAAATTGACCAACCTCTCCGCCATCGGGCGGCCCTTCGGTTTCACCGTCTGCTGTTTTCCCATCAAGGTCAAAAGGGCTTCCGCCGGATGGGTGAGGCCTGTAGCCATCGTGTACGGGGACTGAGGGGACATTGAGAGAACCCATGCTCCATGGCAAGGAGATAACCAAACACTTCTGGGGGCTTACGTTGCCTTACCGGGACTTTTTGATCTTCCTGTGGTAATGGTATCAACGGTTGATGACGGTAAAAAACAGATATCGAGGACGAGCGATCCGATGAAGGTACTCCTGATCTCAGCCAATACGGAAAAAATCAACCTCCTTCCCCTCCCTCTGGGGTTGAGTTGCGTGGCCGCGGCGACGCAAAGCGCCGGCCACGAGGCGATGGTTCTGGATCTGATGGCGGAAGGCGATTCGGAGTCTCTGATCCGGACATCCATTGCCTCTTTCGACCCCGATGTGATCGGGATTTCGATCCGGAACATCGACGACCAGGCCAAGGATGGCCGGTTCCTCCTCGATGAGGTCAGGTGCGTCGTCCAAAATTGCCGTTGCCTTTCCGCCGCCCCCATCGTCCTGGGGGGAGCGGGCTACAGTATCTTTCCGGAGAGCGCGCTGACCTATCTGGAGGCCGACATGGGAATCCAGGGGGAGGGAGAGGTCGCCTTTCCCACCCTGGTCGATCGGCTTGCGCGCAAAGCCGACCTCTCAGGAACGCCCGGCCTGTACATGAGGGGGCTCGGTCTTCAGGGCGAAAGGCAGTATGCAATCAATCTGGATTCCCTGCCCATTTCCCGGGCCAATGAATTCCTCGCCTCCCGGGACCGGGGAGTGTGGCTNGTGTGGCTTCCCTTTCAGACGAGACGAGGTTGCCCGATGGACTGCAGTTACTGTTCCACGGCGACCATCGAGGGGCGCACGATTCGGAAAAGATCCCCGGAGGTCGTCGTCGCGGAGTTGGCCCGCCGCGTTGGAGATGGTTTTCGGAAGATTTTTTTCGTGGACAACACCTTCAACATTCCTTCCGACTATGCAAAGGAAATCTGCAGAAAAATCATCAACCGCGGCCTGGATATCTGCTGGCGGTGCATCCTCTACCCCGGAAAGATCGACGATGAATTGATTGCGCTCATGGCGGATTCCGGCTGCGAGGAAGTCAGCCTCGGCTTCGAAAGCGGCTCCGAACGGATACTCCGTAACATGAACAAGAAATTCGACCTTCGGGAGGTCCGGCGGATGGCGGATATACTCGCACGACATGGCATCCGGCAGTTGGGGTTCCTGATGCTGGGCGGTCCCGGGGAAACCCGGGAGTCCGTTTTGGAGAGCCTGACGTTTGCCGACTCGCTCCCCCTCGATCAGATGAAAGTCACCTCCGGCATCCGCATCTACCCCTATACGGCGCTGGCCCGGACGGCCATCGCCGAGGGAATGATTTCACCGACGGACGACCTGCTCCTCCCGAAATTCTATCTTGTCCGGGGGATCGAGGAATGGTTGTCGGAAACCGTGAAGGCCTGGATGGCCGATCGCCCCCACTGGATGACCTGACGGGAGAGAAACTCTCAGCTTTTCCGGCTGGTCTTTGTGGTGAAGGTGGAGAGGCTCTGTTTGACCCTCTTTCCTTTGCACTTCGGGCAGGAAACCTTGGTCGTTTCATGCTCCGAAATGCTCAGAATTACGGAAAATTTCTTATTGCAGTCTTTGCATTCATACTCGTATGTCGGCATTTTAATCCTCCTTTCTCCCGCAATGCGCTGATCGGGATCAGCCGTTTGTCTTATCTTAATGAATTGGAATATATTGTCAAGGAAGGAAACGTTCATTGTCGGCGAATATGATTGACGGACAAGCGCCTCCCCGTTATACTCGTACCGCCCAGGCTCGTTAAAAAAATGGGAGAGCGGCAAAGATTGGTCTGACACCGGGATGATTACAAGATCTAAAAGGAGGATCTCATGCCTGAAGCGGATACCGGAAAGGTAGAAAAAAGTTTTTATACAGATGTGCCTCAACAGAGCGAACTCTTTTTCCTGAAAGGGTCGAATTCCTATGACTGGGGGATGAAAAACCGGCTTGCCCGCATTTTTGATGCAACGTCCGGCAAGACCGTGATGCTCGCCTTTGACCATGGCTATTTCCAGGGACCGACGACCGGTCTGGAACGGCCGGATATCACCATCCTGCCGCTCGCGCCCTACGCCGATGCGCTCATGCTTACGCGCGGGATCCTGCGGTCGGTGATCCCGCCCTCGCTCAACCGGGCCACCGTGCTTCGCGCCAGCGGCGGACCGAGCATTCTGAAGGAACTCTCCAACGAACATATCGCCATGGATATGGACGATGCGGTTCGCCTGAACGCATGCGCCGTTGCGACACAGGTGTTCATCGGCGGCGAATTTGAAACGCAGTCGGTGATCAACCTTACGCGTCTGATCGACATGGGCAACCGGGTCGGCATGCCGGTTCTGGGTGTAACGGCGGTCGGCAAGGAACTGGTCCGCGACACCAAGTACATCCGGCTTGCCACACGCATGTGCGCCGAGCTCGGCGCCGCGTTTGTCAAGACCTATTTCGTGCCCGATTTTGAGACGGTTACCGCCGCCTGTCCCGTTCCCATCGTCATCGCCGGCGGCAAGAAACTCCCCGAGCTCGACGCGCTGCAGATGGCTTATGAGGCGATCAACCAGGGGGCGGCGGGTGTGGACATGGGGAGGAACATTTTCCAGTCCGAAGCGCCGGTGGCCATGATCAGAGCTGTTCGCAAGGTGGTTCATGAAAACATGAGACCTGAGCAGGCGTATGAAATGTTCCTCGATCTGAAACAGCAACGGGCATAATGCACTGCCGGGAAAGCCACCATCATGAACAACGGCTGGATTGAAGCGGAAGCGGACGATTTCATAAAGACCCATGGCCCTGAAAGGGGAAACGACGTCGCGCTGCTGGCCTATGCAACGCGCCTGGTGGGAAGCCGGCCGGATCTGGCCATGCATGGCGGCGGAAACACGTCGCTCAAGGGGGTGGTCAAAACGGTTGCCGGCGATGATGTTGCGGCGCTTTTTGTCAAGGCGTCGGGTGTTGCGCTGGAGGCGGTTCTCCCCTCGGATTTTGTCTGTCTCGACCATAAGTATCTGAAGAAACTGCGCGCCGTTTCGTCCCTGACCGATGAAATCATGGCCGACGAATTCCGCACGCGCATGCTCAAGCCCGGCGATGCGCTGCCTTCGATCGAGACGTTGATGCATGCCTTCCTCGACCGGAGCAGCATTGTGCATACGCATCCGACGGCCATCCTGGCGCTGACCAATCGGGCCGGGGGTGAAGAAACGATCGTCGCCGCATTGGGAGGCGATGTCGGGGTGGTGCCGTATATCAATGCAGGTCTGGCGCTTGGTCGTGCGGTCGCCGATGAGATCGACGGCAGAAAAGAGCTCCGGGCGATCGTGGTGATGCATCACGGCCTGATCACATGGGGGACGGGTCCGAAACAGGCGTACGACCGTACGATAGAAATGGTCGGCAGGGCGGAAGAATACCTGCGGAAGTCCCGGCGGTGGATCTTCCCGCCGAACACGGCGACCGCCCTTGAAACCGCCCGGAAGCGTTATACGAAAATCGCGCCGCTGCTCCGGGGCCTGCTTTCGCCGGCCTCCGACGACCCGGACAACCCGCATGAAAAAACGGTCCTTGCGCCGCTCATCTCCATAGAGACCCTCGATATTCTTGACTCTCCCCTGGCCGGAGCGCTTGCCTGCACAGCGCCGCTGACGCCGGATTATCTCGTGCGGACAAAGGCGTATCCGCTGTTCATCGAAAACCCCGATTATGAAAACATCGCTCTCCTCCGCCGACAGTTGGCCCGGGAGATCGAATCGTTCAGTGCCCGCTATGACGCCTATCTCAAGAAATTCTCATCGCGTCTCCCGGAATTCGACGCCTCCGGTTTCGACCTGCTGCCGAGGGTCGTCCTGCTGCCCGGCCTGGGCGCCGTGTGCGCAGGACCGGACCTGGGCATGGCGAGAATCGCCCGCGACATCACGGAGCAGGCGCTCATCGTCAAGCGCACGATCAGCGAAACGGACGGAACATATCTCGGACTGACGGAAGACCATCTGTTCGACATGGAATTCAGGGCGTTTCAGCGGGCAAAGGTCGCCTGTATAGATCAAAAGCCGCTGCGGGGCCGCGTGGCAATCGTCACGGGAGCGGCCGGCGCGATCGGGTCGGGCATCTGCGAAGAATTGCTCCGACAGGGCTGCCATGTTGCCGCGACGGATCTTGCAGGCGAGTATCTGGACGCCATGGCGTTCACGCTGAACAACCTGTATGGGGATCAGGCGCTCGTTGTGCCGCTCGATGTGACCGACGGCGCATCGGTATCGGCCTCATTTGAAAAAACAGTCGAGGCTTTCGGCGGGATCGATATCGTCGTCATCAATGCCGGCCTGGCGCATGTCTCTGCGCTCACGGAAATGGATCTTGACACATTTCGAAAACTGGAGCGCGTCAATATCGAAGGAACCCTTCTGATGCTTGCCCAGGCTGAGAAGCTCTT
>JAPLJX010000332.1:0-11796 GCA_026388375.1 Deltaproteobacteria bacterium | reverse complement strand
TGCGCCCGGCGCGAAATTCGGAGCCTACAGCGCGACAAAGGCCGCAGCCCACCAGTTGTGCCGCATTGCCAGCATCGAGTTCGCGGATATGGGCGTGCGCGTGAACATGGTGTCGCCCGATGCCGTGTTTTCGCATGGGGAAAAGAGATCGGGTCTGTGGGCGCAGGTCGGGCCGGACCGCATGAAGGCCCGCGGTCTTGATGAAAAGGGTCTTGAAGAGTATTATCGCCAGCGAAATCTGCTGAAGGCGCGGGTCACCGCCGAGCATGTCGCGCGGGCCGTGATTTTCTTTGTGACCCATCAGACGCCGACAACCGGTGCGACCATTCCCGTCGACGGCGGCCTGCCGGATGCGACGCCTCGCTAACAGACCACGGGAAAGCTGAGATCACCGCCCCGACTAGCGAACAAACCATGAAAATGAGTTCTCCACAAGATGCTTCGGCGCAGGAGAAAGGGCAACCCTGGCAGCTGACCCTCTACATCATGTTCGCCGCACAGCTGCTTTCCATTATCGGGTTTGCCTTCTCTCTGCCGTTTATCCCCTTTTATATCCGGGAACTGGGGGTGACCGACGAACGCCTCGTCCCCATCTGGGCAGGCGTACTGGCCGCCTCGTCCAGCCTGGTCATGGCCTTCTTCTCACCGCTCTGGGGATGGCTTGCGGACCGATATGGACGAAAGATCATGGTGGAACGGGCGATGTTCGGCGGCGCCATCATCACCTTCGCCATGGGACTGGTCGGCGACATTTGGCAGCTACTGCTCCTGCGGCTTCTCTCCGGCGCCACGACTGGAACCATCGCGGCCTCCATCGCCCTCGTGTCCAGCATTGTTCCCCAAAAGAAGCTGGGATACAGCCTGGGGCTCATGCAGGTCGCGGTTTTTTTAGGCATGACCTTAGGGCCTTGGATCGGGGGCCTGCTCGCCGACGCGATCGGCTTCCGCCATACCTTTACAGTCGGCGGGGTAATCCTCCTGTTGGGCGGGGCGCTCGTCCTCTTCGGAGCCCGAGAACGGTTCCACCTCCCAGCGAAAGAAGCGCTCGGGAAAAGTGACCGCTTTTTTTCCCTCCTGGCCTACGGGGGATTTCCCGCCATGATGGCTCTTTTCTTTTTCTTTAATTTTTCCGTCCACTTCGTCATGCCCATCCTGCCGCTCTTCATCGAGACGATGTGCGATCCACTCCGGGGGGTGGCATCGACGACGGGCATGCTCTTCGCGATCAGTGGCGGGGCCGCTGCCCTGGCCGCCGGCGGTATCGGCTACCTGAGCGACCGGGTCGGGTATAAACCGATTCTCGCAGTAAATCTTATCCTGACCGCCGTCAGCCTTTTGCTCCACGGCATGGCGCAAAGCATTACCCAACTGGTCCTGCTCCGGGTTCTTTACGGAATCGCGGCAGGGGGTATTCTCCCCACGATGAATGCGCTGGTGGGGCGACTGATCCCCCCGACAAGCTACGGCAAAGCCTATGGCTTCACCGCGGCCACGACCTGCCTGGGCATGGCCGCCGGTCCGTTCTTCGGGGGGATCATGGCCTCCTACTTGGGCTACCGCTGGCCATTTGTTGCCGTCAGTGTCATGATGGTCTTGGTCGCGCTGCCTGTGATCGCTAGTATTCGTCACCGTTCCCACGGATGAAAGATCGCCCTGTTTCAACCTCGATAAATACACTCAGGCGTAACGCTTCATGAAAAAGAGATGTACAGGAGAGATCTTTTCATTCTTGCATGAGAATCCGAACTATTGTAAGCATATCGCCGCTTAACTGTAAATATCACCTCTCGCGATGTCCATAAAAGGAATAAATCCATGAGACCCTCATTTGCAATAGTCGGATGCGGCAGGGTGGGAACCGCTCTGGCAAAATACCTTGCGGAAGCAGGCTACATTCTGGCCGGCCTTGCCAGCAAAAGCCTCTCTTCAGCAAAAAGAGTCGCGGACCTGACAGGTTCCGTAAACTTCACGGATACCGCATGGGAAGTTACGCGGAAGGCGGATATCGTCTTCATAACAACACCCGACGGCGCAATAAAAGAGGCCTGTGACAGCATCGCGGTGAAAAACGGCTTCAACTCCGGTTCAGTCGTGCTCCATTGCAGCGGAGCGCTCACATCAACCATCCTTCTCTCGGCAAAAAACTGTGGGGCGAGCATAGGCTCCATGCACCCTCTACAAAGCTTTGCCTCAACAGAATATTCTCATAATCCCTTTTCAGGCATAGTGACATCCGTCGAAGGAGATAAAAAAGCAACGGATGCCGCAAGTCTGGTTGCTGCAGCTCTCGGCTCAGGCTGCGTCACCATAAAGACGGAAGCCAAAATTCTTTACCATGCTTCCGCTGTTGTTGCGTCAAATTACCTCGTAACGCTGCTCGATCTCTCTCTTAACCTGATCCGCCAGGCCGGAGTACCGGCAGACGAAGCCTTCAGAAGCTTAAAACCTCTCATTGATGGCACCCTCTCAAACATCGAAAAATTGGGCGTCCATGATGCCTTGACCGGCCCTATCGCAAGAGGTGATATCCAAACTATTGAAAATCATATCCTGGAAATCGGATCCGAAACCCCGCACCTTCTTCCCCTTTACAAGATATTGGGGCTTTACACTGTAGAGATTGCGAAGGGGAAAGGAACGCTGAGCGATACGGTTTGCGGAAACTTAAAAAAAATTTTCCTGATGAACATGTCTCAAGACAGTACGGACTCTGGCCACATTACGTCAAGCAGGTGATTTATCGGAATCTTGATTGCGGCGATCTTCACAACGGCATTTTATTAAACGACGGAGGTAAACATGGCAACGGAAATCAGTAAAAAACTTGCCCCTATAGGATGTAACTCTGCGGAGGCAGCTTCCACCGACAAACCTCCTTGCTGAGGGCCTCCGACCTCCGCCGACGGCGGAGATAGGACACCGACATTATTTCCCCCGATTTATTTTCATTTATTTTCATTGACATTTTTCTGGTAGGCCCTTACAGTTTAGGCCAGTTTCAAGGCCCGGTTTTATGGCCTTTAAGGGGGGCGCCATGCAGCAAGCAAAATTCAGTTGCAAAGAGAATCAGATTGAGTTTTTAAATCATTATAAGGATTACGGTTTCAAGGATAAAAGCACCTTGGTTCGTGAGTCGCTGGATCTATTAAGGGAAAAGTTGGAATCGCAGAAATTGAGGGAATCAGCCGATTTATATGCTGAGACTTACATGGAGGATTCTGAGCTCAAGGCATTGACAGACTCAGCCGCACAGGGATGGCCCGAATGACGACCATTGAACGGGGCATGGTCATCGATATCGATCTGGATCCGGTACCGGGGTCTGAGACCGGTAAAGTGCGACCTTGCGTGGTCGTGACCAACGATGTTTATAATGCGCGCGTCCCCATCATCCAGGTAGTGCCGATCACGGCCTGGAATGAGAAGAAGGCGCGAATCAAGACCAATGTGACCCTTGCACCTTCTACGATAAACGGACTTGACAGGAAGTCCGTCGCCGACTGCCTGCAAACCCGTCCGATTGACTATCGCTTGAGATTGTCTCGGGTGCGGGGCAAATTGGAACAAGACGATATGCGCGTTATCGATCAAGCCCTGAAAGTAGTTTTCTCTCTTTAAAAAACAGGGTCCCCCGTCAAATGATTAATGTTGCAGGGGATTTTATGCCGATCCGTATGAGCAATGTTAGATGGCAAAAGACCTACCCCGGGAGAAACCATGAATCATAACGGAAACAACATTGAATCACGACTGTGGGCTGCGGCCGATGAGCTGCGGGCCAATTCCAAGCTCAAGTCCTCGGAATATTCCGTCCCTGTGCTGGGGCTGGTCTTTCTGCGCTATGCCGACCATAAGTTCCAGGCGGCGGCGAAGGAACTGGCGGGCGCAAGCAGCGGGCGGCGTACCATCGGCCCGGCGGACTATCAGGCCCGAGGCGTGCTCTACCTTCCCGAGGCGGCGCGTTTCTCGGCATTGATCCAGCTGCCGGAAGGGGCCAACATCGGAGCGGCCATCAACGAGGCCATGCGCGCCATCGAGGCGGAGAACCCCGACCTCAAGGACGTGCTGCCCAAGACCTACAACCGCTTCGAGAACGCCCTGCTCAAGGAACTGCTCAAGACCATGAACTCCGTCCCCATGGACATCGAGGGGGACGCCTTCGGCAAGATCTACGAATACTTCCTCGGCCACTTCGCCATGAGCGAAGGCCAGAAGGGCGGCGAGTTTTTCACCCCTACCGCCATCGTCAAGCTTCTTGTCAGCATCATTCAGCCATTCCATGGACGTATTTTTGACATTGCCTCCGGTTCCTGTGGCATGTTCGTGCAGAGCGCCCGCTTCGTCGCGGAACACCAGAAGAACCCCGGCGCTGAGCTGAGCATCTACGGACAGGAAAAGGTGGCCGAGACCGTCCGGCTGGGCAAGATGAATCTCGCCGTGCATGGCCTGGCAGGCGACATCCGCGAAGGCAACGCCTACTACGACGACCTGCACCGCTCCACCGGCAAGTTCGACTTCGTGATGGCCAATCCACCCTTCAACGTGGACCGGGTGGACAAGGAAAGGCTCAAGGACGACCCGCGCTTTCCCTTCGGCCTGCCCCGCGCCGACAACGCCAACTACCTCTGGATTCAGCTCTTCTACAGCGCCCTTAATGACACGGGCCGGGCCGGGTTCGTCATGGCCAATTCCGCCTCCGACGCCCGCGGCTCGGAACTGGACATTCGCAAGCAGATCATCGAAGCCCGCGCCGAGCCATTCCATGGACGTATTTTTGACATTGCCTCCGGTTCCTGTGGCATGTTCGTGCAGAGCGCCCGCTTCGTCGCGGAACACCAGAAGAACCCCGGCGCAGATCGAGTTCCTGGCCAACATCGCCCGGCTCTACCGGGGCGAGGCGATCGAAAACCTGCACGACAGCGCCGAGCTGATGGACGAACACTTCCCCGATGGCCGATATGCCGACGTGGCGGGCCTGTGCAAGGTAGCGACGCTTTCCGAGATCGAAGCTCAGGGCTGGAGCCTCAACCCCGGCCGCTATGTGGGCGTTGCCGCCCGCGCCGAGGAGGATTTCGACTTCAAGGTGCGGCTGGAGGAGCAGAACGAGGAACTGGAAACCCTCAACGCCGAGGCCCGGGAACTGGAAGAGCGGATTGCGGAGAATGTGTTGAAGTTGCTGGAGGCGGAGTGAAGACAGCGCACTGCAAATGGCCTTTTGTCAAGTTGGGAGAATACGTTGACCTGCTTGCAGGATTCGCCTTCAAGAGCAGTTCTTTCACATACAATGCTTCCGACATACCTCTGGTCAAAGGGGAGAATCTGCACCAAGGGTTCATCGACTGGGAGGCGGCAAAGAAATGGCCTTCCACGGAATATGAGAAGTATAAGACGTTCCAGCTGGGACTGAACGATGTTGTTCTGGCAATGGACAGACCGTGGATAGAAGCGGGGCTCAAGTTCTCATGGATTCGGAAACGAGACCCGAAATCTCTTCTCGTTCAGCGGGTTGCACGTTTGAGGGGGCGAAATGGACTCCTGAGCGAGTATCTGAGGTCTATTGTGGGGAGTCCGGGCTTCACGGGCTATATCAAACCCATCGTGACCGGTGTCAATGTCCCGCATATCAGCGGTGACCAGATACGGAGTTTCGGATTCTGCTTGCCTCCCATCCCCACCCAGCGCAAAATTGCCGCTATTCTCTCGGCCTACGACGACCTGATCGAAAACAACGCGCGACGGATCAAGATTCTGGAGGAAATGGCGCAGAACCTCTACCGCGAGTGGTTCGTCAAGTTCCGCTTCCCCGGCCACCAGCACGCCCACTTCACCGATTTCCCCCTCGGCCGGATTCCGGCGGGGTGGGAGGTGAACACTGTCGAAAACACGTTTGCTATTTTGGGCGGTGGAACACCATCAAAAGCCGTTCCCGAATATTGGGATGAAGGAACTATCAACTGGTATTCGCCAACCGATCTCACCGCTGCAGGCTCTATGTTCATGGAACGTTCCGGTAATCAAATCAGTGAACTGGGTCTGAAGAAGAGTTCTGCACGTTTATTCCCGCCCTTTTCCGTGATGATGACCAGCCGGGCTACGCTCGGCGTGATTTCAATCAATACTACCGAGGCCTGTACGAATCAGGGCTTTATAACGTGTGTTCCGAACGAGTGTTTCCCGCTTTATACGCTCTTCTATTGGCTCAAGGAGAATGTGGAGTATTTCATCAGCCTTGGGACAGGTGCCACTTTCAAGGAAATCACCAAAGGCGTATTCAAAACCATCGAACTTGTCGTTCCTGCACAGGCTATTGTTACTCAATTTGAGGATACCGTGCAGCAATTCGGTCTTCAGATATTGAATCTGCAAAGAAAAAACACCACCCTCCGCCGCACCCGTGACCTTCTGCTGCCTCGACTCATCTCCGGCGAGGTGGATGTGTCGGAACTGGACATCGCCGTTCCCGAGGAGGCCGTGACATGAAGGCAACCGATCTCGACATTCTGCTCCAGGAGGGCGAAGGCGTCATGCTGGAGTATAAGGAGGGCCTTTCCTCTTCCTTCGCCCGCGAACTGGTGGCCTTGGCCAACACGGCGGGCGGCAGGATTCTGCTGGGGGTGCGCGACGACGGCACGGTCAAGGGGATTGCCGATACCAATCAGCTACGCGCCCGTATCCAGGACATTGCGCGCAACTGCGATCCGCCGGTGAAAATTCTCGTGCAGCGCATCGGAGAAGTAACCGTAGTTACGGTCCGCGAGAGCGACGCGAAGCCGGTGCAGTGCAGCGACGGTTATTTCTGGCGGCAGGGCGCAGTCACCCAGAAGCTCAGCCGCGATGAGATTCGGGATCTCTTCCGCAGTGAAGGGGCTATCCGTTTCGATATTTCTCTCTGTCCGAAGTTCCGCTACCCTCAGGACTTCGATCGGGAGAAGTACGACGCCTGGCTCCGGCTGAGCGGCATCACCGGTCGCCCCAGCGCTGAGGACGTCCTGGTCAACATCGAGGCCGCTGAGCGTTCCGGCGGCAAGCTCATTTTCCGAAATGCCGGGGTTCTCTTCTTCGCCAGGAATGTTCGACACTTCTTCAACCAGGCCTACATCACCTGTCTCCTGGCGAAGGGAGCAGACAAGGTGCACATCCTGGATCGCAAGGATTTTACCGGCGGTATCGTTTCGGATATTGAGGATAGCCTGCGTTTCATCGAGCGCAACACCCGTACGGCATATCGCATTGAAGGGCTGCGCCGGGAGGACGTCCCGGAATACCCGATGAAAGCCCTGCGCGAGGCCATCACCAACGCCGTCATGCATCGCGACTGGTTCATGGAGGGGGCCAACGTCTTCGTAGAGATCTATACCGACCGGATCGAGATATCCAGCCCCGGCGGCCTGCCCAAGGGGATGAAGCTTTCCGACCTCGGCCGGAAGAGTATCCGCCGCAATGCCCTCATTGCCGACTTGCTCCACCGCATCACCTTCATCGAGAAGGCCGGAACCGGTATCAAGCGTATGCGCGAGGAGGCTCACGATCAGCATTGCCCGGCGCCGATCTTCGAGGAGAACGGCTTTTTCACCGCGATCTTCTATCCGAATCCGGAGGTGCGGGCGCAGGTGGGAACCATGGAGGAGCCAAAGACCCCAAAAGGCGGGACCAAGCCGGGACCAAGTCGGGACCATGATCAGGCCCATGAGACAGTGGAGCCCACCCCACATGGACCCCGCAAGTACCGTGCAAGTACCCCGCAAGTTGCGGGACAAGTCACAGGGCAAGTCGCCCCACAAGACGGAACCAAGCCGGGACCAAGTCAGGCCCATGATCAGGCCCATGACGAGGCCCATGAGCCGTTGAGCATGGTCGAACATCGTCTCCTGAAGGAATGCACCAATGAACCACAAAACACACCCAACCTGCTGAACACCTTTGGTTATAAAACACGTCCCGGCGGCTTCAAAGTGGCACTAAGCCGCCTTTTGGCCTTAGGCTTTCTGGAAATGACTATTCCGGACAAGCCAAGGAGCAAAAAACAGCGGTACCGAACCACTGCCGCCGGTCGTGCGGTTCTTGTGAATTCTGAAAAGGAGACCCAATCATGACCCCGCCCACCGGCTACACCGAAGACGCCCTGATCGAGCGACCGGCCATCGCCCTGCTGGCGGAGCTGGGCTGGGAAACATTTAACGCCTTCGGTGAGTTCGATCACGGCGCGAGCAGCCTTGGCCGCGAGACGAAGGGCGAAGTGGTGCTGAAAACCCGGCTGCGCGAGGCGCTGCTGCGGCTCAACCCGGAGGTATCCGTCGAGGCCATCCATCAGGCCATCGAGGATCTGACCCGCGACCGCTCGCGCATGAGTGCGACCGCCGCCAACCGGGAGATCTATCACCTGCTGAAGAACGGCGTGCGTGTCCCCATGCCCGATCCCGATGGCGACGGCGAGACGGTCGAAGTGGTGCGGGTGGTGGATTGGGACGACCCGGCCCATAACGACTTTCTGTTCTGCTCGCAGTTCTGGGTCACTGGCGAGATGCACACCCGCCGCGCTGACCTGGTGGGCTTTGTTAACGGTTTGCCCCCAACGCCCTGATCATCCTCTCGAACGGCAGCCAGAGCCGCGTAGGCAGCGTCACCGCCGGCTGGGAGCACTTCGCCGAATGGAAGAAAGTGGGCAGCGAGGACGAGGCTGGCCGGGTGTCGCTGGAGACGATGCTGCGCGGCGTCTGCGACCCAGCGCGGTTCCTGGATCTGGTGGAAAACTGTTGCCTGTTTCAGGAAGTCCCCGGCGGGATGATCAAGCTGACGGCCAAGAACCATCAGTACCTGGGCGTGAATAATGCGCTGGAGGCGCTGGCCGACATCCGGCAGCGGGATGGCAAATTGGGGGTATTCTGGCATACCCAGGGCAGCGGCAAGAGCGTGGCGATGATGTTCTTCGCCCAGAAGGTGCTGCGCAAGATGCCGGGCAACTGGACCTTTGTGGTGGTCACCGACCGGCAGGAGCTGGACGGGCAGATCTACAAGCACTTCGCCTCGGCGGGGGTGGTGACCGAAGGTCGCGCCCAGGCGGAAAGCAGCAAACACCTGCGTCAATTGCTGACGGAGGATCACCGCTATGTCTTCACGCTGATCCACAAGTTCCGCACCGAGCAGGGCGAGGCGCACCCGGTGCTTTCGGAGCGGCGCGACATCATCGTCATCACCGACGAGGCGCACCGCAGCCAGTACGACACGCTGGCCCTGAACATGCGCACGGCCCTGCCCAACGCCGCTTTTCTGGCCTTTACCGGAACACCGCTGATCGTCGGCGAGGAGAAAACCCGGCAGGTCTTCGGCGATTACATCAGCGTCTATGACTTCCAGCAGTCGGTGGCCGACGGCGCGACGGTGCCGCTCTACTACGAGAACCGCATCCCGGAACTGCAACTGGTCAACGACAGCCTCAATGAGGACATGGAACGCCTGCTGGAAGAGGCGGAACTGGACGAGGCGCAGGAGAGGAAACTGGAACGGGAGTTCGCCCGCGAGTACCACCTGATCACCCGCGACGAGCGGCTGGAGGCGGTGGCCAAAGACCTGGTGACGCATTTCACGGGGCGGGGTTTTCAGGGCAAGGCCATGATGGTCTGTATCGCCAAGGCCACAGCCATCCGCATGTACGACAAGGTGAAGAAGCACTGGGGCGAGAAGATTGCGACGTTGCAGGCGGAGCGGGCCGGAGCGGACAGCAACGCCCGGAGGGAGATCGAAGAGCGCATCGCCCGGATGAAAGAAACCGACATGGCGGTGGTGGTCTCGCAGGGGCAGAACGAGATTGCCGAGATGTCCGACAAGGGGCTGGACATCCGCCCGCACCGCAAGCGCATAGTCGAAGAGGATATGGAGACGAAGTTCAAGAATCCGGACGACCCCTTCCGGCTGGTCTTTGTCTGCGCCATGTGGATGACCGGCTTCGATGTGCCAAGCTGTTCAACCATTTACCTCGACAAGCCGATGCGCAACCATACGCTGATGCAGACCATTGCCCGGGCCAACCGGGTCTATCCCGGCAAGGTGAGCGGTTTGATCGTGGACTATGCCGGGGTGTTCCGCAACCTGGAGCGGGCGCTGGCCATTTATGGGGCTGGTGGGGCCGTGGGCGGCGGCAAAAAGCCGGTGGAGGATAAGTCCGCATTGGTGGCTGCGGTGCGACAGGCGTTGGCGGAAACCCGGGGCTTATGTCAGGAACAAGGGGTAAACCTTACGGCCATTCAGGCTGCCGAGGGATTTTCCCGCGTCGGCCTGCTCGATGATGCCGTGGAGGCGTTGGTCATCTCTGAGGAGATCAAGCGCCGTTATCTCGATCTAGCCAATAATTTGCAGCGCCTCTACCAGGCCGTATTACCCGACCCATCCGCGCGGGAGTTTGCCGCCGAGGTGTCGCCCGTGCAGATCATCGCTGATAAAATCCGCGCGCTGACACCGCCGGCGGACATCTCCCAGGTCATGCAGCAGGTGGAAGGACTGCTCGATCAGTCGATTGCCACGGAGGGCTACATCATCCGCGAGGCAAGCGCGCCCTTTGACGACGAGCATTGGATTGACCTGAGCAAAATAGACTTCGAGAAGCTGGCCGAGAAGTTCAAGACGGGACGCAAGCGCACGCTCAACGAGAAACTCAAGGGGACGGTGGCGCAGAAGCTCATGGTCCTGGTGCGGCTCAACCGCACTCGCATGGATTATCTGGAAAAATTCCAGGCGATGATCGACGCTTACAACGCGGGCAGTCTCAACGCCGAGGAGTTTTTCCAGCAACTGGTGGCCTTCGCCCGGAGCCTGAATGAAGAAGAGCAGCGGGGTGTGGGCGAACAATTGAATGAAGAAGAACTGGCGCTCTTTGACCTCTTGACCAGACCGCAGCTTGACATGAGCGAGGCGGACCGGGAAAAGGTGAAGGCCACCGCACGGGAACTGCTATCCACGCTCAAGGCGGGCAAACTGGTGCTCGATTGGCGCAAGCGTCAGCAGGCCCGCGCCGAGGTGCGGGTGACCATCGAGAAACTGCTCGACCAGGGCTTGCCGAGGATCTATACGCCGAAACTGTTCGAGCAAAAGACCATCGCCGTGTTCCAGCACGTCTATGATGCTTACTATGGCGCGGGGCGCAGTGTGTATGCGGCGGCATGAGGAAACCATCTAATCTGGTAGCCGAGGGCCACGGGGGCCAGTCTCCACGCCACCCGGCAGTGGGACCGCACAGGAAGGTATTTTCGTTAGGGACAACTTCCTCCTACCATGAGTTCATGTATACGGGTATTCAATGTGGTATTGTGAGATTAAGGAATGAACCATGGAAAGGCAGGAGGACTTACAACTTCCTGGGTCTTTGAATCCTGACTACAGTGTGTCCCATGCCTTCCTAAACCATGATAAGTTGATTGGATCTTTGAATCCTTGTTACGATGGAGGATTGGTTAGGGAGGCTCCGGTTCTCTGCTTTTCCCATCTCATGACAGGAGGTGTGAAAATATGAACGAGAAATCTTTTAGCGGTTTTCTGGGTATCGATGTTTCAAAGGACAAGTTTGATGCCTATTGCATAGACATCACGGGGGAGAAACATTTTTATCTTTCCCGTCCCATGGACAGAACGGGGTTTGAAAAATTGGTGAGCCGCCTGGGAGCGTTATCTATACCCCAGGAGAGTCTTCTGATCGGAATGGAGTCGACCGCCTGCTATCACATGAATCTGTTTTCGTTTCTTCTTGCAGGGGGATATACGGCTGTCATAATCAATCCTTTGCTCATTTCCAACTTCGTAAAGATG
>JAPLJX010000498.1 GCA_026388375.1 Deltaproteobacteria bacterium | reverse complement strand
AAGCGGATCGCGGTCGAGACGGACCTTTCTCCGGAAGTCGGGGAGATCCCGCTCGACGCCGACCGGATGACCCAAGTCCTGCTGAACCTCTTCCAGAACGCGGTCACGGCGATGGAGGCGGGGGGCGTCCTTCGCATCTCGCTCGCCCGGCGGGATGAAAAAACCATCCGGATCATCATCGCCGATACCGGCGTCGGCATCCCTAAAGAGGACCTCCCGAGGGTATTTGACCCCTATTTCACGACCCGCCAGTCCGGAACGGGACTCGGTCTCGCGATCGTCCAGAAGATCGTCGAAGCGCACGGCGGCGAGGTCCGACTGGAGAGCGAACCGGGCAGAGGCACGACGGCCACCATCCTGCTATCGGGAAAAACGGAAGACGAAAAGGTGACGAATTCATGAAGACAAAAAATTCGATTCTTGTCGTGGATGACGACCTTGCCCACCGGACGATGCTCCGGACGCTCCTATCGGGCTGGAGATACGCGGTTGCGGAGGCGGACGACGGCGGGAGCGCCATCGAGGCGGCGCGGAGCCGTCCCTTCGACCTGATCTTGATGGACATCCGGATGATCAAGGTTTCGGGCCTCGCGGCGCTGACCGAAATCAAGGCCTTCAACCCGTCGATCCCCGTCGTCATCATGACCGCCTACGCCTCCGTGGAGACGGCCGTGGAGGCGCTCAAAAAGGGGGCCTACGACTATCTGACGAAGCCGCTCGATTTCGACGAACTCCGCCTGACGCTGGAGCGCGCGATGGATCACTGCCGCCTGAAGGAGGAGAATCGTCTGCTGAAGGAGAGCCTTGGCGACCGCTTCGACCGGCGGAACCTGATTGGACGCTCCGCCGCCATGACCAGGCTCCTGGACACGGCGGCCCAGGTCGCCCCCTCGGAGGCGACGGTCCTCGTCACCGGCGAATCGGGGACGGGCAAGGAGATGATCGCGGGGCTCATCCACTTCAACAGCCTGCGGAAGGAGCGCCCCTTCATCAAGTTCAACTGCGCGGCGATCGCCGAGACCCTGCTGGAATCGGAACTCTTCGGCCACGAGAAGGGGGCCTTCACCGGGGCCGACCGGCGGAAGGAGGGGAAGTTCCGCCAGGCCGACGGCGGAAGCATCTTTCTGGACGAGGTGAGCGAGATGTCGCTCGGGATGCAGGTGAAGCTCCTCCGCGTCCTCCAGGAACGGGAGATCACCCGCGTCGGCGGCGAGGAGGTGATCCGGATCGATGTGCGGCTCATCGCCGCGACGAACCGGGATCTGCTCCGGGAGATTGCAGCCGGGCGCTTCCGCGAAGACCTATTCTATCGACTGAATGTGGTCACACTCCACGTCCCGCCGCTCCGGGAGCGGATCGAGGATATTCCGCTTCTGGCCCAGGATTTTCTCGCCCGCTTCACCGAGAAGAACCGCAAATCGATTCGGGGTTTCACACCGCAGGCGATGGATCGTCTGCTCCGCCACCGCTGGCCGGGAAACGTCCGGGAACTGATGAATGCGGTGGAACGGGGTGTTGTTCTCTCCCGGGGGGATTACCTCGACGAGGCAGAACTGGCCCTTCTCCTCCCGGAGCGTTCGACCGCCGCGACGTCCGTCGTTTTGCAGAATGCCGCCACAATCTTCGGCCGGGAAGATGCGGACGCCGCCGCGCCACAGGCCTTTGCGCCGCCTCCTTTCGATACCACCGGAATGGCTTCGTCATGATGATTCCGGGCGACACGGCTGCGGCCGGAAAAACCGGAACGGCCGCATCCCTTGAGGAGGTAGAGCGGGAGACGATCCTCCGGACGCTTGCCGGCGCCGGCGGCAACAAAAGCGAGGCCGCCCGCCGCCTCGGCATCACCCGCCGGACCCTCCATCAGAAACTAAAGAAATACGGGATGATGTAAACGGCCAGGCCGATATCCCCCGTGATACCGTTGATTCTATTCTGCAAAGCGATAATCAACCACATAAGTGCAATTATCCACATCCTTTCGCCTTCAGATCCTCGTCAACTGGCGATACTTGATCCGGTGCGGCTGGCTCGCCGCGGCGCCCAGACGGGCCTTCCGGTCCGCCTCATATTCGGAGTAGTTCCCGTCGAACCAGACGGTGGCGCTCTCCCCTTCGAAGGCCAGGATATGCGTGGCGATCCGATCGAGGAACCAGCGGTCGTGGCTGATGACCACGGCGCAGCCGGCGAAGTTCTCCAGCGCCTCCTCGAGGGCGCGCATCGTGTTCACGTCGAGATCGTTCGTCGGTTCGTCGAGGAGCAGGACGTTCGCCCCCTCTTTGAGCATCCGGGCCAGATGGACGCGGTTCCGCTCGCCCCCGGAGATCTGGCTTACCTTTTTCTGCTGGTCGGTTCCCGAGAAGTTGAAGCGGGAGACATAGGCCCGGGAGTTCATCTCGCGGTTCCCGAGCAGAATGATATCCCTTCCCTCCGAGATCGTCTCCCAGATCGTCTTGTTCGGGTCGAGGATGTCGCGGCTTTGATCGACATAGGCCAG
>JAPLJX010000301.1 GCA_026388375.1 Deltaproteobacteria bacterium | reverse complement strand
CAAGACGGGAGAAGTGGGATCCCCGTCTTTTATTTTACGGAACTGATGGGCTTGGCCATGGGGCATAAAGAGGTAAAAAAATGGCTTGCCCGCCATTTAACCGATCCTATCAAACTCCTGTCAAACAAAGGATTAATGTAATATGGAGGATAACCATGGCAAAAAAGATTCTGATAGTTGACGATGATCCGGATATGGTCGAGGCGACATCAATGATTTTAAAGTCCAAGCATTATGATGTGATTGCCGCTTACGGCGGAGTCGAGGGACTTGAGAAGGCAAAAGCCGAGAAACCCGACCTCATCGTCCTTGACGTCATGATGCCGGATAAAGACGGATATACCGTCTGTAAAGAGCTTAAAGCAGATCCCGTTCTTCGCGAGATTCCCGTTCTTCTGCTGACGGCGGTGGTTTCATATATATCCACCACCCGTTTCAGCCACCAGATGGGAATGGAGACGGAAGCGGATGATTACATGGACAAGCCGGTCGAGCCCATAGAACTTGTAAAGAGGATAGAAGTGCTTCTTTCCAGGCAGTAAGGTGTTCTCTACATTGCCTTCTGAAGGAGGGATAATGCCTGATCAGGTAAAAATCCTGGTTATTGATGATGAGCAGATCATGCGGGACGGCTGTGCACGCATTCTCTCAAAAAATGGCTGTTCTGTCCTCACTGCCGAGAACGGGAGCGTCGGTCTTGCCAAGCTCCAAGAATCACCCAAAGAGATTGATATTATCCTCCTGGACCTGATGATGCCCGGGATGAGCGGCATGGAAGTCCTGGAAAAAATTCAAGCGTTGGATGACACCCTTCTCATCATCATTATTACAGGTTATGCCACAGTGGCGTCGGCCGTGGAGGCAATGAAAAAAGGCGCCTACGATTTCATCGCCAAACCTTTCACCCCGGATCAACTGCGCATCGTTGTAAAAAGAGCCCTCGAACGGAGGATGCTGCAAAAGGAAGCCGAGTTCCTTCGCAGTGAACGGGAGCGTTCTCTGCGGGACGTGGCAACGGAAAAGTCACGCGTGAAAACCATCATCAATTGCATGGGTGATGGCATCCTCGTTTGCGACCGGGACAGTTGCATCGTCCTTGCAAATCCGGCGGCCAGCCGCATGCTTGAGATTCCCGAATCCCGCCTTCTCGGCAACTACGTGTCGCAATCCAATCTTCACTCCGAGTTGTCAAAAACCATAGAAGACAGTCTCAAGACTGAAGACAGCGCTTACACATCCATATCTCAGGAACTGAGTATCGGCGACTCCCGGGAGATGTTTCTCCGCGCCCATACAGCCCCGGTCCGCAACGATCTGGGCGAGATCATGGGATCCGTCACGGTATTGCAGGATATCAGTCACCTCAAGGAACTCGATAAGATGAAATCGGAGTTTATCGCCATGGTGGCCCATGAATTGCGTGCGCCTATCGCCACGGTCGAACAGCAATTGACGGTCATCATCGGCGGCATGGCGGGGGAGCTGAACGAAAAACAGCAACAGATGATTACCCGCGCCAAGGAGAGGACCCGGAGTGTCCTGACGCTGATCAAGGACCTGCTTGATTTCTCCAAGATCGAGGCGGGGAAAATGGTACAGTACAAGGTACCCTTGTCTCTCGCCGAGGTGATCCCCCGCGTGGTGGAAGTGATGAAGGCCGATGCAGTGGTGAAAAATATCCGTATCGAAATTTTGCCTCCCCTGAGCAGTTCCATAATTCAGGCCGACCAGAACAGCATGGAAGGCATCTTGAACAACCTTATTTCCAATGCCATTAAATATACCCCCGACGGAGGAAGAGTGACGATCAGTCTCGATGACGATGACAGCTTTGTGAAGGTTTCTGTCACCGATACGGGCATAGGCATCAAGGGTGAAGACATCCCTCGGATATTTGACAAGTTTTACCGGGTCAAATCATCGGATACCCGACAGATCGTCGGGACCGGTCTGGGGCTCTCCATTGTGAAAAGCATCGTTGACGCGCACATGGGAACGATTTCCGTGGAAAGCACGGAGGGCAAGGGGACGACGTTCAGCGTGTTGTTGCCGAAAGCAGCGGACATGGCAGGCTGCGCGATATAAATAATCAGGTGAAGATACCGATTCTTTTCTTTTTTTTCTTCGTTATGGTATTACATTGGCGTTACCCGCAGGATTTTGGTGACCCGATGAACCGTACGGAGGATCCCTGTGGCCATCCTTTTCCGCTGTAACCAACCGCCGGGACGATCCATTCGGGGAAGGATCCGGCCCATGAAAAGCTCTCTCTTGCTGTGTATTTCGTTCATCGTGTTTCTGACGGCCCCTCTGCAGCACGCCGCCGGGGCAGCAGAACCATTAGGACAGGGAATGTCCCGGCAGGAGATACTCATTCTGAACTCATACCATCCCGGTTATGCATGGTCCGACGAAGAACAGGCCGGTGTCATCGACCT
>JAPLJX010000403.1 GCA_026388375.1 Deltaproteobacteria bacterium | reverse complement strand
GATGCAGAAGGATCAACTGGGCGATCTCGGCTTTCCGGACGTATGTCTCACGGTAGTTCTTCATGATGGTTTACATTATAATACATTTCAGTATTATTTTGTAAACATATTTTTTACGGCATCGGCCTTCCGGCCACCGCGAAGATCCTCTCGACCATCCGGTCCCGGACGCCGTAGATCTTTTCCTGCATGCTGATCGCGAGCGTCGCGTTGTTGGGGACGATTTCCAGCCGATCCCCGATTCTAAGCCGTTTTTCGGGAGCGATATCCGGTTCCATGTATTGCACGCACGCCGTTTCCGCGGAGATCCGTCCCGGCCAGAGGTCCTCCCGGCCCCGCACCGAACCGAAGCTTGGTTTCCCCTGCCAGAAGAATCCGGGCATGTCTCGATACTGGATGAGCGAATCGGCCCCGAAGATCTTGTAGCCCGCGTCGATCACGACATGCCCCGGATCGGCGGCGCTCATTACGGTGCACAGGACTGCCGCCGCACACGCCTCACGCTCACTGACAAGCGCACGGACGTGCCACATGTCGCCGATTGCGCAGTGCCCCGGATGGATCTCCGTGATCTCGGGGAATTGCTTCTCCTTCAGCAGGGCGCACGTCGCCCGGAGCGTCGGCGAGGCCCCGACGGAGACATGCGCTGCGGGGATCCCCTCCCTCGTCAGCAGCCTCGCCGTTTCCACCGCCATCGTGGCGGACTCGAGGGCCAGACGTTCCATATCCTCCGGGGTCGGTTTCCCGCCCGACTCGTGCACGTAGATGCCCCTGAAGGCAATTCCCTCCAGACGGCAGAGCTGCTTTGCCATGTGCAACGTCGGTTCGCCCGGACGAACGCCGAACCGGTCTCCTCCTGTGTTGACCTTCAGCAGCGTGGGAATCGCCATGCCGAGGGCCTCCCCCATCCGGGAAATCCCTTCCGCCTGCTCGATCATGTCCACCATCAAGGTGATCTTCAAACCCGGCTTATCGAGGAGCCGCCGCAGGATGGCCAGTTTGTGATCGCCGTAGAACGGATGGGCGATGAGGATGTCGTCGATCCCCGCCTCGGCCATACAGAGAGCGCGCTCGATCGCTCCGACCTCGATGCCGCAGGCGCCGGCGGCAATCTGCATCTTCGCGATGTCCGGGCATTCGTGAATCTTCGTATGGGGTCTCAGTCTGACCCCCGCCTCCCGCGCGAGCTGCGACATCTGTGCGATGTTCGATTCCAGAACATCCATATACACGATGACTGCCGGGGTCTCGACGGCGGAAACGGGCATCTGTTGTTCGTTCATGGTCTCCTCCTGAAGGCTGGGATCGCACGGATCGCTGAACATCTTGCGGTGAAGAGACTGCTTCGCAAATCCTGCTGCGCGGGGAAAGGATACGAAGAACGGTCCTGGATGTCAACGAGATTCGGTTATCGCAATGATTTGCATTTATTCGCTTCATAACGTATACGACCGTATAAATATGAATAAATTGATATAATCGGGAGCCCCGGACCAGGATCTCCCCCGGTTTTCCCGCGGCGACATGATGCCGTCACAGGTTATGATTGAGTAATTTTACTCAGTCATTGAGTAAAATGGCTTGCATCGATTTAAGTCATTTGATATAAGGCCGTTATGAGCTACGAACGACCCCTTTTATCGACCCTCCGCACGGAACTTTCCCGGCCGACGCCGGTGATCCATGTCCTGATCGGCCCCCGGCAGGTTGGCAAGACCACCATTGCCCGGCAGATTCAGGAATCCATCGGTATTCCAGTAGCATACGCCACCGCAGACAGCCCGGTCCCCTTGGACTGGGCCTGGATCGAGACCCAGTGGCGCCGAGCTGTTGCCGACCGCGGCCCATCGGGCGGCCCCATCCTCCTCATCCTCGACGAGGTGCAGAAGGTGCGGGGATGGAGCGAGACCCTCAAGCTCCTCTGGGACAGCCGCCCCGCAGCGTCGGAGATTCGCGTCCTGATCCTCGGATCGTCCTCCCTGTTGATGCAGGAGGGGCTGACCGAGAGTCTGGCCGGCCGGTTCTTTCTGCATCGCTGCAACCACTGGGGGTATCCGGAGTGCCGTCCCGCCTTCGGCTGGAATCTGGAGCAGTGGATCTACTTCGGCGGCTATCCGGGGGCCGCATCCTTCACGGAAAACGAATCCTCCTGGAAGCGCTACATCACCGACTCCCTCATCGAAACCGTTCTCGCCCGCGATGTACTCCAGATGAGCAAGATCGCCAAGCCGGTCCTGTTACGCCATCTCTTCGTCCTGGCGGCCACCCTTCCGGCCCAGTTCGTCTCCTATACCAAGATGCTCGGCCAGCTCCATGACGCCGGGAACACGACGACCCTGGCCCATTACCTGAAGCTCCTCGAATCGGCCTTTCTGGCAAGCGGCCTGGCACTTTTCTCTCGGGGGAAACAGCGCAAGCGCGGAAGCAGCCCGAAGCTTGTCCTCTGGAACAACGCCCTGGTCAACGCCCTTTCCACGCGGACCTTCACCGACGCCCTCGGCGACACGATCTGGTGGGGGCGGCTGGTGGAAAATGCCGTCGGCGCGCATCTATGCAACAGCCTCCCTTCGGTGGAATACGAGATCGCCTACTGGCGGGAGGGGGGTTACGAGGTCGATTACGTGATCGCCAGGGGGCGGGACGTCTGGGCGATCGAGGTCAAAAGCGGCCGAAGCGGCAAGGCTTCAGGCCTGACGCGGTTCCGCGACCGCTATCCCCAGGCGCGGGCGCTCCTCGTAGGGGGACCGGGGATTCCCCTCGAAACGTTTTTCAATAGGGATGCAGTATCATGGCTAGTTTGATATAAAAAAACCCATGAACGTGAAACGATATCAATAATACAGATAAGACTCTGTTGAAAAAAGCGGAAAGATTTCTAATGATTACATACTTCTTCCTTGTTCGACAAGAAGGACCAATGACAGGATACGTATAACAAATACAAAGATGGAGTTCGGATTGCCAGAGCAACTTATGGATAGCGGGATGAAATGTGGAATTATCGGAGGTTGCTATTTTCGATGACCGGGGGTATTTGTATCTTCCTCCTACACAAACCAGCATCCTCGACGAAAATGCTTGACTTCGAATGGTAATGTTGTTGCTCTCATTTTCCCGTGTTGACATCGTCAAACCCGCATGTCATACAATTACACATTATCCAAAATTAGAGCAAAGGGAACACCGATGAAAAAGAATGATGGCGCAAACGATAATGAAAGAGATCGTCCTCTGACGCGGCGTGCGGCATTGAAAGCAAGTCTCGCCCTCGGCGCCCTGGCTTCAATCGGAGGTCTCGCTGCTCAGGCCGCGTCTCAGGGTAGCATCCCCCAAATAAGTCCGGGGAAGGAAGGCCCTGTAAGAATGGCGAGCTGGCATGATGGATTTTTCTTTAAGGACGAGAGCCTCGTCTTCGAGCTTATCCGGGTCTTGTCCAAAGCGAACGAGCATGGGGCGGACATAGGAGAATCTCTCTCCACAGCTTTCCGCATCAAACAGAAGGAAGGGGACGAATGCCTTGCGAAGGGTCACAAGGTAAGTGCACGGGATGCCCACCTCAGGGCCTCCGAGTATTATCGGAGCGCTGACTTTTATCTCCATGGCAACCCGGAGAACCCCGCAATGCTTCAGTTGTGGGGCAGGATGGATTCCTGTTTTGAAAAAGCAAGAAAGCTTTCCATTCCTACTTTCGAAGCGATTCAGATTCCCTATGAAGGAACCATGCTTCCCGGCTATTTCTGTCCGGCAGGCACAAGGGGCAAACGGGCACCCACAATCATCATCCATCAGGGATTCGACGGAACAATTCAGGAGTTATATCTCTGCTATGGAAAAGACGCCGTTCGAAGAGGTTACAACTGCCTGATGTTCGAGGGACCGGGCCACGGCAGCGTGATCAGGAAGCAGGGTCTTCCTTTCAGGCATGACTGGGAAAAGGTCGTGACACCCGTGGTCGATTACGCGTTGAGGAGAAGGGATGTGGACTCAAAGCGGATTGCCCTTATCGGGTTGAGTATGGGTGGATATCTGGCGCCAAGGGCGGCAGCCTATGAGCACAGGTTAGCGGCCTTGGTCGCCAATGAAGGGATCCTTGACAACTGGTCGACCAGTTATGAACGGCTCGGCATGAAGCGGGAAGAGCTGATGAAGCTCATCCAGGACAAACCTGGGGAATTTAACGCAATTTGTTGGGAAGCAGCGAAAACAAGCATAACGGTATATTGGGGGCTGACGAACGGGATGTGGACGTTCGCGGCAAAAAGCCCATCGGAGTTTAATCTGAAGCAAGCGAAGATGACGAACGCCGACTGCGCCCATCTCATCTCCTGTCCCACTCTGGTCATTGACTCGGACGCAGAGCAATTTTTCGGCGGCCAGCCAAAGAAACTGTATGACGCGCTTAAATGCCCGAAAACCTACACCGTGTTCAAAACGGGAGAAGGCAGCGAACTTCACTGTCAGGTAGGCGGACAGCTCCGTGGAAATCAGGTTATTTTTGACTGGTTGGATGAAACATTTGCCGGGATCAAACGCTGAGGGGGAACAATGAACTTTCAGGACTGTATTGATTTCGTGTTGAAAAACCCGAACGGGTTTACAGCAACAACGGAAGGTGATCAGCCCCATGTGCGCCCCCTGACGGTATGGCAGGCTGATGGAACGGGCATCTACTTCTTCTTGCCCAACTTCAAACAGGTGTATCGTCAGCTTCGGGAAAACCCGAAGATCGAGATAGCTTTCCATCAGCCGGGCACACCGACGGACCTCGTTACTCTCCCGGAACTGGGTACTGTACCGGGTATCGGTACTCTCCTACGCATTACCGGACGTTTTGAATTCTTAGAGGATACGGATACGCGAGAACGGCTATTTGAAATTCATCCGTGGCTAAAGCAGCTCGGGGATGGTACTGACAACCCCATGATTGCCATCTTAAGGATCGCCGAAGGGGAGTTCAGTTTTTGGACATTGGAGAACAATTTCCAGTCCAATCCTGCCCCGAAGATCAGTTTTCCTTGAGTGTCCCCAGTCTATCAAGTGGGCAAAGGAGATGTTTATGAAGAAAAAAGGTACGACGAGGAGACAGTTTCTCAAGACAGCCGGTAGCCTGGGTGTTTTGGCCTTTGCACATCCGCTGATTACAGGCTGTGGAGGCAGATCCGAGGGGGTAAGCCCGGACTATTCGCGAACGATCAGCGAAATGACGGCCTATATCGAGCAGCAGATGGCCAAGTACGAGGTGACCGGCACGGCCATCGCGCTCGTAGACGACCAGCGGGTCGTCTGGGCGAAGGGGTTCGGTTATGCCGATAAGGCGGCCGGGGTCCCGGTGACGGGCGATACGATTTTCGGGATCGGCTCCACTTCCAAGACCTTCATGGCTGCCATGATCATGCAACTGGTCGATCAGGGCCTCGTGAACCTTGATGACCCCTTGACGAAGTACATCCCCCGTTTCTCCCTGCAAGCACCCCTCGCCCCCTACGCCTCAGCCGGCGGTCCGATCACGGTCCGTACGATGCTCACCCAGCACTCTGGGATCCCCGGCGACATGCTCGGGTACGGGGTGTTCACGAGCGTTTTCCATCCGGAATTCAATTCCCGGATGGTCGATTGTCTTCAGGGTGAGTACGCCCAATTTCCTACCGACTTCTTCTTTGCCTATTCCAACACGGCGGTAGCGCTCCTGGCCGATGTCATCGCCGCCGCCTCTGGCAGGTCCTTCGTCGATTACTCGAACGCCTTCCTCCGCTTGCTGGGCATGAACCATTCATCATTCAACCGTGACGACCCTGCAGTGGCTACCGGGCAGACCAAGACCTACGGCAAGGGGTATGAACTCTTCGACGGCTATATCCCACCCCTCGCCGCGGGCTCCATCCTCTCGAGCGCCTCGGAGATGGCGAAATATCTGAAAATGATGCACGCGGGAGGCGTGGTCGAGGGCGGCCGGGTCCTCCGTCCGGAAACCTTCGAGGCCATGGTGACCCCCCAGAACGCATCGGTAGCGCTCGACTTCGACTTCCGGATCGGTTACATCTGGTGGCTGGTAGAGCCCGACCTGGCCTACGCGGGACGGCTTTGTCAGCACGGCGGGGACACCACCCTGAGCCACACGGCCTGTAAGATACTCCGCGACCAGAAGCTGGGGGTCGTGGTGCTGACAAACACGCTTACCGGGTCATCGATAAAGGAACAGATAGCGATCAAGACTCTCCAGCTTGCCCTGGAGGAAAAAACGGGGTTGCGTCCTACCACCTTTACCCCCGAATACTCTCCGAAGGTCTCAGGGAGCGCGGACCAGCTGGATGCGGCAACCGGGATCTATCTCCCCGTTCTTCCTGCCGAAGCTCTGTATTCCGGTGCCCTGCCCGGAATGCAGTATGATCGGATTGACCGCTCCGGGGACGGATTGACCTGGACCCAGGATGCCGGGTCGTCGTCCCCGGGGACTCAGGCCCTGGTACTCCGGGCAAACGGGCGCTTTTCTGCATCAGATTCCCAGGAGACCGAATATGAATTCCGGACCGTTTCGGGCCGAAAGGTGATGGTCGCTTACCATAACGGATTCCGCCGCCTGAATGCCGACCGGTATGACCCCGTGACGATTCCGGCCGCCTGGGCCAGCCGCATGGGAACCTATGCGATCGTCAACATGGATCCGGACTATCTGATACGGAGCTACCCCGGTTATTCCGAGAGGGATTCTGATGTCACGTTGAGCATCAAGGACGGCCTGCTACGCCTGGGCACCCTCCTCCTCGCACCCGTTTCGAACACCAAGGCCTACAAGCCGGGTCTCGCCCGCAACCTGGGCACTGCGGTGCAGATCGTCAACGTGAACGGCGAGGAGCAGCTCGAATTCGGCGGGTACCGGTACCGGAAGGCATAAAACGTTTATCACCGACAACAGCAGGCAGCACTGTCTGACGGGTTCGTAAGTCGAGAATCCGCCACTGACGGCATACCGGCGAACCCCGGATCAGGTCCGGGACAAGCACCGGGGACCAGGAAGTGACCGGATGCCGGATCGAGTCCGGCATGATATCTTCTGTAAAAAATAGAAGGGAGAGAACTTGCGTAAATTATCGATATTGGCGTGTGCCCTGGTTCTGCTCACTATGGCGTCATCTTGCACTTCAACGTCAGCCCCCCAAATGAAAACTGCGATGGTGACCGAACCTTCGGGGATAGATCCCTCTGCCTGGACCCTGGACGATACCCTGAATATGGCCTCGATGTCTGAAGTGGACGTATCTCCCGATGGGAAAAAAGCGGTCTACTCCGTCTCCAGGAGTATCATGACCAATACTCAGAGCGAGCTTTTATCGCAAATATACCTTTCCGATACCAGTGGCGCCAATACCGTGCAATTAACTCAGGGCGAGAGTTCCTGTTACAGCCCGCAATGGTCTCCCGATGGTAAACAGGTCGCTTTTCTATCCGCCATGTCAGGCAAGAATGAAATCTGGGTAATCCCGGCGGCCGGCGGTGAAGCCGTGCAGCTCACCCATGTTGCCACCGCGGTATACCTGTTCCGCTGGTCCCGCGATGGGTCATTTATCAGCTACATGGCGCCCGATCCTCTGACCCCGGAGGAGATACAAGCCGCGCTCGAAAAGGATGACGCAATCGTCATTGGTGAGAACGACAAGATGGTCCGTCTCTGGACGGTCTCAACCCGGAAAGATTCCTCTGGCGAATACGCGATGCGTCGGATCACCAATGGCGACTACAGCGTATTGAGCTGGGATTGGTCACCCGATGGCAAGACCGTGACCTTCGTACGTCAACAGAGCCTGACTCCGGAGTATGAGTACCCGGCAACCATTTCCCGGTTGGAACTGGAAAGCGGTGCCCTGACCGACCTCGTACCTCCCGTCGACCGTACCGGCTATAACTTCCTTACCTATTCCCCGGATGGGAAGTGGATCGCCTTTGCCACCATTAATGCGTTTTACTTCTCGATGGATGTCTCAATCATGCCATCCGAAGGCGGCCAGCCGCGTATCCTTGCTAAAGAGCAGGATGAAGGTTCGCTGCTTCATCCCCTTGGGCTTCTCGGTTGGTCCTCCGACAGCAAGTACCTCTATCTTTCCAGTGCCAGGGGTACTACCGCCGCCATTACCGCTTTGCCGGTAGACGGCAGTGCTTACCGTGACATCCTTACCCGGGGGTACATTGCCGGCGGCAGGATGAACAGCAGTCGGACGATGCTGGGCTTGATCATGGAGGACTTCACTACTCCTCAGGAAGTATATGCGGCCGCACTAGCCGGGAATGATGATCTCAAACCGGTAAAGGCAAGTAACCTCAATGCCCGCCTTCCCCTCAAGAAGGTTTGGAATTCCGAAGTCGTACGATGGCCTTCCCGGGACGGCCTGATGATTGAGGGGATATTGACCTATCCCGCCAGTGGCGAGCCGGGTCAGAGATATCCCCTGGTGGTAGAGATCCACGGCGGCCCGTCAGCCTCGTTTTTCCAGTACTATGCGGGAGGCCGAAGCTGGTACATCAGCCCTGCCGGGGCATTCGCCGCCCGGGGTTTTGCCCTGCTCAGGCCCAACATACGCGGTTCTGCCGGCTACGGCGCCGACTTTACCCGGGCCAATTACCGGGACTGGGGCGGGAAAGACTACCAGGATATGCTGGATGGGGTGGACTACCTGGTAAACAGGGGAGTGGCCGATCCGGACCGCCTGGCGATCATGGGACAGAGTTACGGAGGGTACATGACTGCCTGGACGGTAACCCAGACAGATAAGTTCAAAGCTGCTGCCATGATCTCCGGGATATCAAACCTCATAAGCGATGCCGGAACACTGGATATTCTCCATTATGAGCGGGACTACTTCGGCAGTTATTTTTGGGAGGATTACGCCCTGTATCTCTCACGTTCTCCCATAATGCACGTAGAGAAAGTAACCACCCCAACGCTAATCCTCCATGGCCAACTGGATCCAAGGGTGCCGCTCGGTCAGGGGCAGGAATTTTACAATGCGCTAAAGTTAAGGAACGTGCCTACGAAAATGGTCGTGTATCCTCGCTCCGGTCATTTCCCGGGCGAACCGAAACTGATCAGGGATATGTGGGAACGAGAGATCGATTGGTTTAAACAGTATTTCCCGCCATATGCCAAGACCATCTAACGGCAGCAACGGTAGGACTTTAACCGCAGAATTGTTCATGAAAGGGCAGCATTTTAGACCACTGGGATAACAGGATAATGATTCGGAGATCTGCACAGCGACTTTAACCGCGCGAAATGCGCAGATTATAAATGGTATTTATTACTTTCCCGTGATGAATCCAGGTGTGACTTTGTAGGTGACAGCGATAACCAGCACGGTTCAGATTTTCCTTGATCTTACCTGAGTAGTTCGGAATGAAAGCTACTAAACAAGCGCGTCAGTCTCATTCACTGACTTCAATAAATAATCAATAACTATCAGCAGGATAGACGTTATTAATTAGGCGAAGCGAATGGATATTCTTTCTATCTTGCCCGCTGCCTATGCCGACTCAATCCGCCACTGGATTCCGATGGATTCCGCCACCCTTTGAGGAACTGAAGAAGAGAATCGGTTTTCACCCATGCATCTCCTTGACCTTCACCCGATCAATCGAACCGTCCTCTTTTCGGGGAAGAGCGTCGACAAATTCGACATAATTGGGTTTTTTGTAGCGGGCGATTCTGCCGGCCACAAAATCGATCAGCTCCTGCGCCGACAAACGGGCTTCCGGTTTCAGGACGCAAACGGCCTTGATCCCCTCTCCGAATTTGGGATCGGGAACACCGATCACGGAGACTTCTGAGACGGCGGGGTGTTCGAGGACCACTTTTTCCACCTCCGCCGGGTAGACGTTCTCCCCGCCGGGTTTGATCAGCTCCTTTTCCGCCTTCCTGCCGACAAACCAGAGGAATCCCTCTTCATCGAGACGGCCAATATCGCCCGTATGGTGCCAACCCTCCCGAAAGGTATGCTTCGTCAGCTCCTCTTCGCCCCAGTACCCTTCAAACACAAGCGGTCCCCGGACCAGGATCTCCCCCGGTTTTCCCGCGGCGATGGGGACACGATGCGGCATCATGTCCCCAAATTCGTCGGCGATCATCAGATCGACCAGCGGTCCCGGCCTTCCGGCGGAGCCGGGTCTTTCCGCGTTCAGGCAGATGCAGGTCAACCCCATCGTCTCGGTTTGGCCGTAGGCCAGACAGAACCGTCCCGTGCCGAGATCTTCAAATCTCTTCACCGTTGCAGGAAGTTCCACCCCGATCACATTTCTCAGGGAGGCCAGGGTGCATTCGCCGGCCGCCTGCACATCGAGCAACTGGGTCAGAATGGGTGGGAAATTGCCGATGAAGGTCACCCCCTCCCGGTCGATCATCTGTCCGGCCGCCTTGGGATCATATTTCGCGACGACCAGGTTCCGGCCTCCGGCATGCATCACCGTCAGCGCCGCCATCCAACCGGCGATATGAAAGAGCGGAAGAATATTCAAGTAAGAATCCTGGTGGGTCAGGCTGAGAGAGCTGATGACCTGAATCGAACAGGCGACGAGATTATGGTGGCTGAGGATCGCCCCGCGGGGTTTTCCCTGAACCGCGGCCGTATGCATGATGATGTAAGGATCATCCCCGCTCAGATTCACGGCGTCCACCGGCTGACCGCGCAACAGCGAATCAAAAGGTTCGAACTCCCCTCCTCCGGGGCCAAAGGTGATCCATGTTCTCAGAGATGGACAGGCGGGGCAAAGCGCGGAAATCGTCTTCTCGTAATCCGGTTCGACAAAAACGGCAACCGGTTCCGTGTCGGCAATGTTGTACCCGATCTCATCTGCGGAAAGACGAAAATTGATCGGAACCATGATCGCGCCTGCAGCGGCGATGGCGCCGGCCAGGATGAAGAATTCCGGGCGGTTCTTGGTCAATACCGCAATCCGGTCTCCCGGGCGAATCCCTTCGGAAACCAGCCACCCCGCCACGGCATTCACCCGATCATACAGCTCTCCGAAGGTGATCCGCCGGTCTTCAGACTGAATCGCGGTTCTGTTTTTAAAGACGCGCGCATTCCTTTTGAAAATGTCATACACAGTAAAACTGCGAAGTTCCATGGCTCACTTCCTGATGATCGTTATGTCAGCCAGCGTTTCCGACGCTTGTAATGCTTCACTTCCCGATAACTCTTCTTGCCCACTTCCGTCAGGCCAAGGTAGAATTCTTTGATATCGGCATTTTCTGAGAGCTTGTCCGCCTGATCATCCAGCACGATCCGGCCATTCTCCATCACATAGCCGTGGTCGGCAATGGAAAGGGCGAGACGGGCATTCTGTTCGACCAGAACGATGGTGACCCCTTCATCTTTGTTGATCCGTTTGATGATCTCAAAGATTTCAGAAACCAGCAGCGGGGAAAGCCCCATGGAGGGTTCATCCAGCAGCATCAATCTGGGGGAGGCCATCAGCCCCCTCCCGATGACGAGCATCTGCTGCTCGCCTCCGCTGATATAGCCCGCCAGCGTATGTCTGCGCTGAACCAGACGGGGAAAATAATGAAAGACCTTTTCCATGTCCTGTTTCATTTTCCGGGTGTTCTTGTTGGTATGCCCCCCGATGACCAGGTTTTCTTCCACCGTCAGATCGCCGAAGACGCGGCGCCCCTCCATCACCTGAAAGATGCCCATGCGGACGATTTTTTCCGGGGAGGTGCGGTCGATTCGTTGTCCCATGAAATGGACGAAGCCGTCCGTCACCTTGCCGTTCTCCGAAGCGAGAAGCCCGGAGATCGCCTTGAGCGTGGTCGTTTTGCCGGCCCCGTTG
>JAPLJX010000485.1 GCA_026388375.1 Deltaproteobacteria bacterium | reverse complement strand
GGTCAGCGGGAACTTCTCGACGTTCAGGATCTCGGAGAGGAACTTCACGACCTTTTCCTTCGCGAGTTCGTTGATCCCGCTGCAGACCCGCCAGAAGTCGCGGATGGAGGCGACGTACTCCCGGCCGGGCATGACACGCTCGTAGGAGTGGGCGAGGAGGGGCTCGGTCGTGATCCCGCGCCCTTCGAAGGCCTTCTTCAGGATCGGATAGGCCACATACTCGGTGGTGCCGGGGGGGACGGTCGTCTCGATCAGGACGAGGCAGTGGGGCTGGATCTTTTCGCCCAGGACCTTGAGACTTTCCTCCAGGGCGGCGATCTCGGCATGGCCCTGGCGGCAGTTGCCCAGGGTCTCCTTGAAGTAGTCGCACTGGACGTCCACGACGATCACATCGGCAAGGCAGAGGGCATCGAGTGAAGCTCCTTTAATAAAAGCGGGGGTAGCGCCCGGTTTTCTCATAGATCGGCAGAGTGTCACTCCTGCTCCCAATCTTCCAAGGGTAGCCCAACTATCCTGCTAAACTCGCGGGTGTTGTGGGTTACAAGTATCAATCTGTTAACCAATGCAATTGCGGCTATCTGAAGATCATATGGCCCGATAGGGGTACCTGCTTTTGCTAAATCGGCACGAATGCGACCATATTTGCGGGCAGCCTTGTTGTCAAAGGGAAGCGAGACAAACTGATTCAGAAACGGGGTAAGCCTGCTGAGGTTTTTTGAAGGGGTGGCACTCTTCATCACTCCAAAATAAAGCTCCGCTTCAACGACTGAACAGAGTAGTATCTCTGATGGCTTTAACGTCTGCATCCGCGTACGTACCAGCGATTCAGCTTTGTTAAGATATGAGATGCAGACATTCGTATCAAGAAGATATTTCATCGTATGGTATCCCGCAATTCATACTCTCCCTGTTCTTCACGAACTAAAGGTGTATCTGCAAAGCAGCCAGATGTCTTGGTAAAAAAATCCTTTGGCCATTGNNNTCGGTGTCTTAATATCATCTATGGGCATAATAATAATTTCAAGGGAACGCTTCATGAAAGCTTTTGGTATTTTTAAAGATATGTGGTCAGAATCAGCGGTTCGAATTTTACGTACTACTTGCATAGTTTTTTCTCCGTACAAAGGCATTAGGATAAAATCAGGTGCACCTTAGCGTTTTGATTCCAAGATTCTTTCAGGCAATTTGGGGGCCTTGAACCGTCATTACCAATTCAGAGTACCGGGCGAGTATCTTATCGGCTGTCAGCAGTCTCAATGGCTCGGAGAGTAGGATGAAAATCTGTGTATCGATCAAGATCCGCATCGATTTGCCTCGAATTCGGAAAGCAGATCGTCGGGCAATGGCGCGTCGAAATCTTCTGACACCTTCGCCTTGCCTTTGAGGATACCGAAACGGATTTTCAGCCCGCTCGCTTCGATTCTGGACATCCGGGCCATCGGTTTACCGGCCTTGGCTATGATAACATCTGCGCCGGAAGCTACATCTTTAAGCAACCGAGACAAGTGGGTTCTGGCTTCCTGAACATTATATGTTTGAGTATTCATGCAAACCTCCTCTGTGTTGATGTTTCTACTATACCATAAATCCGGCGATGAGCGCCTGGTCTTTTTGCTCAGGGTACGGGTGCATGGGTAGGATGAAGATCCGGTTTGCGGCGTCTTCGATGACGGGGGTCATTTTCCCACTTTGACTTGGTCCTTGATGCGTTTGACGTGGCCGCGACCGAGACCCTTCACTTCGCAGCCTAACTCGAAGTAGCGTTTGATCTTTTCATCGTTGAGGATGCCAAAGCAGTCAATCATGGCCACGGGACGGCCTGTCATTTTGATGACTTCATCGGGGTCGAGGGTCTAAACATAGTGCTGAGTGCTTAGGACTGAGTGCTGAGTAAAACATATTAGTTTGGGGGTCTTTTTAAGGATGAGCGGAGGCCGCCGATTATGCTGCCTGCTTCTCCAGTTCCCACCAGTGTTTCACGTAGGGGTCGTGGATGACGATTTCCGCACCCATTTCCGTGAGCTTTCTCACCACGATCTCCGAGCCGCTGTAACGGGTGTCCCCCACGTCCTCCCGGTAGGAGGCGCCGAGGAGGGCGATCTTCGATGCGGCGACGATCTTCCCCATGTTCCGGAGGGAGTCCCGGACGAGCTCCGCCACGTGGAGGGAACGGGTGTCGTTGATGTCTATCGCGAGCGGCGTGATCTTGAAGATGTCGTCCTCGAAGCCCATCAGGGTCTGGTAGGACCAGACGCCCAGGCCGCCGTCCTTGGGGAGGCAGTAGCCGCCGATCCCCGGTCCGGGAAAGATCATGTTGGAATGGGTGGGGCGGGAAATAGGGGGACACGATGCGGCATCATGTCCCCCTATTTCCCGCTTGATCAGGTCCACGCCGTTGCGCTCCGCGAAGAGGCTCCATTCGTTCAGGAAGGCGAGGGTCGTGGCGCGGTAGGAGTTCTCCACGATCTTGCTCGTTTCGCTCTCGATGGGGCGGTCGTTAAACACTGGTCTCTCCAGCCAACAGCGTTGCCTCTTCGATCACATCAATAATTGTGGGACGCTCAACAGCGATTACTCTTTCAGAAAGATGCTTATGGTGAGGATAAGTATCAAGCTCTTGGAAATGTGGTGTGTTGGGAGCTTCATTTAGTTCCAGCATATGGCCGGTTTGAAAACGAATCCGAATCCTTAAATTGACGCGGTTTACTGTCAGAATCTCTTCCTCATAGCGTTCTACATAAGCTCCTTCCAGGTTTCTAATGGCCCTTTCGACGCTTTCAAGGTATTTTGACAAATGATTAAGCAACATGCTGTAGTTTTATCTCTAAATCCCGCCGTAAACAACTGCTAAAATTCCGGTTTGTAGTAATTCACTGGTGTTCTTTTGAAAAGCAATAGTACGCTCATAGCCAACATTCAAGAGGAGCAGGGTATATGTTTCATCAAGCACGTAATCAGTTGTGATTAAACGGCAATTATTCGAGAGATCGTCTTTGAAGGCCAAGGCCATTTCATGGTTTGGATCACGGCTATCCTCAATTGCATCCCAAGCGCTCGTATCAATAAATATTTTCATTTTGCGGATTTCCCGTAAAGATGGCGATCATGATCTTCTGCTGATTTCTCTAATATCCCGGGCTCCGCGCTGCGCCCCATGGAACGAAATAGATTCCATGCGTCATTTGTACTCTCTGTTTCCGGGGGCGTAAGAGTTTATATGAAAATGAAAAATAACCCCATACTATTAAATACATTCACTGTTGATGATCAGCTTGGATCGTGATTTTTATATTCGTGGTCGCCACTGAGGACGCCGACAATTCGTTGTGCAAAAGCTGACCGGTCATGTTAT
>JAPLJX010000161.1 GCA_026388375.1 Deltaproteobacteria bacterium | reverse complement strand
ATAACATGACCGGTCAGCTTTTGCACAACGAATTGTCGGCGTCCTCAGTGGCGACCACGAATATAAAAATCACGATCCAAGCTGATCATCAACAGTGAATGTATTTAATAGTATGGGGTTATTTTTCATTTTCATATAAACACCGAGAAATCTTTCTCCCTGAATGGTTTCTGTTCTTCTTTCTATTTCGCTTGACACTTACTTATATTTTAACTTATACAATTATTATATTCAGATTCATCATGATCCAGGAGGTCAAGAAACGCAATGAACGAACCTACTAACATCCAAACCATTATGCAGGACGGGAAACCGGCCTTTGTGGTCATCCCTTTTGATGAGTATGTGCGCCTGTTTTCCAAGACGCCCCGCGTACCTGAGGGAGACGCTATCCCCCACGAGGTGGTCGGCCTGACGATCAAGAAGGGGTACACCCTCGTCCGCGCCTGGCGGGAATACCTGGGTTTGACCCAAAAGGAGATTTCCGAACGGATGGGAATCTCTCAAGCTGCCCTGTCTCAGATGGAAGCGGGAGAAAAGCGGCTCCGCAAGGTGACCCAGGAAAAGCTGGCCGCGGCGATGGGTATCGTCGTCGAGCAGTTGCGCTGATTGGAAACTGTGAATTGATTTTAGTAAATTCGACGAGTTTGAGGATTTCCTTCAGGGTATGGGGGGGATTTGTCGGCCGCTGCTAACGATCATACGATCGAGCCGATAGGGACCTTGCCGTGCGAGTTCCAGAAGATGTGACTCGCGAAATGCCCTGAAAAGATCCTTTTCCTCCGCGGTCAGGGGACTCGGTTCGCCAAGGAGATAGTATTCGTCATAGAGAAGATGGGTGAATCTCTCTGCCTTCAGGCGGTTACGGACCCGGTCCGGGGATGCCTCCTCCCGGAGGATCTTCTGGAGGGTGTGGGCCTCAAACATCGCGTCCGCATAACAGTCGCGATCGCAAAGAAATGTATAATTCTTCATGTAGATGAGAAAGATTCGGGCATCCGGCGGGAGAGCCTGGTTGACGAAGCGGTACATCGTGTAGGGCGGGAGCGTCCGGGAGAGAAAATGGTCGCGGGATTCAAGACCGATCACAACACGGAGAGGGTTGATATTTATGAATCCGCGGGCAATATGATAGCCGTTGAAGGCGAGGCTTCCGGCAACGATGCAGAGCAGCAGGCCGAAGATCCTTTTCCGGCTTCGATACCGGGTCAGGATTGCCCCGACGACGAGCGCCAGAATCGGAAAGAGCGGGATCAGATAGCGGATCTGCTGGGCGGAGGAGGCCCAGAAAAAAAAGGTCAGAAGGGCATAGGCGAGAATCATCTGCAGCGGCGTTTCCCAGCGGCGAAGAGCGGCAAGAAAGGGAAGGGTCAGAAGAAAGATCGGTCCCAGAATGCCGTCGAACTCCGGACTGTCCATCTTCGCCCGGAGGCTCAGGTTCCAGGGGAGGAGGAGATAGTCCAGGAGATTCCTTCCTATGCCGAGGTTTTGAATGAAGAGATCGTAGAGGCGCGCCTGGTCGCCGTCCCATCCCCGCCCGCCAAATATCCCATAGAAGAACGGATAGAAAGGATTCCCCATCACGATCCAGTTTTTCAGATAAAAGGGGCTGCCGGCGATGAGGGCCGCGGCGATATAGAGTCCAAGACGGCGTAAGGTTTCCCGGGCGCCGTTCCCGCTTCGGTTAGCCAGCCAGAGGATGCCGAGGCAGCCGAGCGGTGTTGCGAGGAGGGCCGTATATTTGCACGCGGCGGCGGAGCCGGAGAAGAGGCCGCAGAGGATCAGCCAGGCGGTGAGCCGGTCCTCAGACCAGCGGAAAAATGAATAAATCGCCGCCAGTGTGAAGAAGGTGACGAAAAGATCGTTGTAGGCGGCATGAGAAACGGCGAAGACGGAGGGAATTGAGACGAAGATCAACATGCTGAGGCTGGGAAATTGTTGATTTTGCAGAACATGGCGGGCAAAGAGACCCATTCCGAGGAGGATTCCGCAGAGGAGGGCATAATTCATCGCCTTGGCGAGGATGTCGTTCTGCAGGAAAAGGGCCAGAAGATAGTGCATCTCGCCCAGCAGCGGATATCCGGCGAAGGCGTTCCCGGGGACGAAGTAGAACCCATGATGCAGGAGATAGAGTTTCGGGACGGCGAGGTGATAGATCAGCGCATCCTTGCCGATCTCCGGCGTCAGGGTCAACACAAAACCTGCGAGAAGGAGGATGCCGAGGAGAAGCAAGGCCGAGAGCTCCCAAACGGAACGCCTTGAGGGTGCTGCCGGGGCGGTCCGGATGGGGCGCAACCACCCCGCCACGGAAATCAACGCCAGGGAGATCAGCAGAAGAGCGATGCCGGAGGCAGCAAGGGAACCTGTAACGCCGAGGAGAAAAACGGCGTAACCGGTGATGGTCAAACCGATTCCGGCCGAGAGAAAAAGCCCCTCCCCCCGAGAGGCGAAGCGGATGGCTGTGCTGCTCAGACAGAGCCGCCCGACACCCGTCGTGATCAGGCACCAGGCGGTCAGGAAAAGGATCGTTATTCCCTGTTGAAGAAGTGTTATGCGCATGACTTCATTCAGACCATGATTATAATGTCGAGATTCTTATCATGGAGGTGGTGAAGCGTAAAGCGGAATCGATTGGATATGGAAAAATTCCGGTGATTCCCGTGAAAATGACGGGAAAAAGGTGACAAACAAGGAAGGAAGAAGGATCGCTTTGACGGATTCATTTACATGAATGTCCGGAATGATGAATTATATTAGACAATCATGCAGCAAGACATCGGGAACCAAGAAGATGGTATGATCATTGCTAGTATAAAGGCAAAACTAATGTATAAGCATCAGTGAACTGGTAGAAAGGGGGGTGGTTACGGAAAGAATCCGGCGTTTAATGATAAGGGTCATCAAAATAAACCGATTTAACTAAATAGAAAAGGAGAAAGATTATGATTAGTTCATTTCACAAAAGAGGGCAGAAGGGCTTCACACTGATCGAGCTCATGATCGTTATCGCGATCATCGGCATCCTGGCGGCCATCGCCATCCCGCAGTTCACCGCCTACAAGGCGAGGGGTTACAATGTCGCGGCCAAAGCGGATCTGAAGAACGCATACACGGCGGCACAGACCTATTTCGGTGACAACCCGTCAGCCTCGATCGACGATACATCTCTGAAGGGTAATGGCTATGTGCCCACGGTCGGCGTAACGGTCACGATCGGAGGCGCTACGCAAACCACTCTGACTATGACGTCGGTTAACAGTCTTTCGTCCACGCCGACCACCTACTCCATTACACCTGCCGGCGCCATTACACCCTAACTCGATGTAGAATTGGAGGTTACGGGGCGGGGTGATCCCCCGCCCTTTTTTGTATGCGAACCACCAGAGGCCGGCGGAGGAAGATGTATGGGAGGATTGGGATGTCGATCGCAGGGACCGCAAGATTAAAGATCCTCATCGGCATCGGTTTGTCGATTCTGGTTCTCGTCTGCTACCGGGGCGTGGTGGAGAATGATTTTATCCGGTTTGATGATCCTCAGTATGTGATGGAGAATCCTTGGGTGCAGCGGGGCTTGAGCGGGGAAGCGGTGGTCTGGGCGTTCACGACCTCCTCCTATGCGAGCAACTGGCATCCCCTGACCTGGCTTTCGTTGCTACTGGATCGGGCGTTGTTCGGAATGAATCCCGCTGGATACCACTGGACGAGCGTCCTTCTGCACCTGTTCGGCGGGCTATTGCTGTTCGGCGCTTTAAGCCGGATGACGGCCTCGTTGTGGCGCAGCGCCTTGGTGGCCGCACTGTTTTTGATCCATCCGCTCCATGTGGAGTCCGTGGCCTGGGTGGCGGAGCGGAAGGATGTCCTGAGCGGTCTGTTCTGGATGACGGGGCTCTGGTGTTACGCGAGGTATGCGGAGCGTCCCGGTCTCGTCCGCTATCTCTGGGTAGTTTTATCTTTTGTGTGCGGCCTGTTGTCGAAGCCGATGGTGGTGACCTTTCCGTTTGTTCTCCTGCTGCTGGACTGGTGGCCGCTCGGGCGGACGGCCGGCGGGAAAGCGAGCTGGACCCGCCTGGTTTGGGAGAAGATTCCGCTGTTCCTTCTTTCCGCGGCCGGAAGTGTCATCACTTTCCTCATCCAGAGAAAGGACCATGCCGTAGTCCCCCTTTCGGCAATGTCTCTCGATGATCGTCTGGCTAATGCCGCGATGTCCTATGCGGCCTATCTTGGGAAAACGCTCTGGCCCGCGGGGCTTTCCATCTTCTATCCGTACCATGGTCCTCCGCCCCTCGGGCACTTGCTTTTCGCCGTTGCTCTGATCATCCTAATCACGGGCATCTCGGTCCTTCTCTCGAACCGCCGGCCCTATCTGCTTGTCGGCTGGCTCTGGTATCTGGGGACGCTGGTTCCGGTCATCGGCCTTGTGCAGGTGGGTTCACAGGCGATCGCGGACCGCTATACCTACCTGCCGCTGGTTGGCGTCTTCATCATGGTGGCGTGGGGCGCCAAGGATCTTCTGGGCGGCAGTCGGGGGCGAAGGGCTATCTGGAGTATCGTCTCGATAGCAGTCGTGGTCGTCCTGGTCGTCCTGACACAGATTCAGGTCGGTCACTGGAAAGACAATTTCACCCTGTTCAGCCATGCCCTCCGGAATACGGAGAGGAACTTCATGGCGCACCACATCCTGGCCGAGGGGATGTCGAAAGCGGGGGATCTGGCGGGCGCCGAGAAGCACCATCGTGAAGCGATCCGGATCAAGCCGGCATTCAAGCAGGCGTACAACGGCCTCGGTTATCTCCTGATGATCCGGGGTAAACAGGACGAGGCGGCCCCCCTGCTCGAAAAGGCGCTCCAGATCGATCCGACTTTTGTTCTGGCTATGAAAAATCTCGGGGATGTCCGAATGCGGCAGCGGAGAATCGAGGATGCAATTTCCATCTATCGGAAGGCGGTGATCCTTAGCGAAGAAGATCCTGAACTTTTGAATAATTACGGGGTAGCCCTTTTCTTCAAAGGAGAGAAGGAAGAGGCGGTCCTTAAAATTCGTGCGGCCCTTCGTCTGAAACCGGATTATGCCGAGGCGCGGGACAATCTGCGAAAAATTCTTGGTAGGGGGAAAGACGTCGAATTGACTCAAGAACAAGACAGGGTGAAGGCAAATTGAAGTCAGCAAGCTTTTTCCCACGATCCTGTCTCTCGAGATAAGGATAGGTGGGGACCATCCCTGTGCATCATCGCGAGCGGCCGGTTGATTGAAGAACGGATGAAATGACGAAAAAAGCAACCATTCTAAGCGAAAAATACCATGGCATCATGGTTGTCCTTCTTCTGACGGCGATTGTCCTGACACTTTACTGGCCGGTCACCGGCTACGAGTTCATTGCCATGGACGACAATATGTATGTAGTCGAGAATCCGGATATTCAGAAGGGGCTCTCCCGACAGGGGATCTTCTGGGCGATGACCACCCTCTACACCACGAATTGGCACCCGCTGACCTGGCTTTCCCTGATGGCCGATTATGAACACTACGGGCTGAGCGCCGCCGGTTACCATGTCAGCAGCCTCCTTCTGCACATCCTCAATACCATCCTTCTTTTCACCGTGTTGCGGCGGATGACCGGCGAAACCTGGAAATGTCTCACTGTGGCAGCCCTTTTCGGGGTTCATCCCCTGAACATCGAATCCGTGGCCTGGATTGCAGAGCGCAAAAACCTCCTCAGCACCTTTTTCTGGATACTGACCCTGTTTGCATATATCCGTTATGTGGAGAGAGAGGGATGGTTGCGCTATCTGCAGGCCCTGTTTCTTTTCGCTCTGGGCCTGATGGCCAAGCCGATGCTGGTGACCTTGCCCTTCGTCCTTTTGCTTCTCGATTACTGGCCTCTCCGGCGGTTCCGAAAGGCGAACCATGATTTTACGGAGGACTTTCCGGAATCGGCGAGCGGGCGACACACCCTGCCGGGTCTCCTGAAAGAGAAGATTCCGTTTTTCCTCCTCTCCCTTCTGTCCGTCCTGATCACCCTGTATGCGGCGAAAATCGGGGGGGCGGCCAAATCCATTACGGACTTTCCGTTTTCAAGGCGGATCGGAAACGCACTCATCGCATACATATCCTATCTGGAGAAGATGATCTGGCCGGTGGACCTGGCTATTTTTTATCCTTATCCGACAAGTCGACCGATGTGGAAATTCACCGTGGCCTTCCTCTCCCTAACCGCGGTCACGGTCTTCGTCGCGTTCAAACGGAAAAAACATCCTTATCTGGCGGCGGGGTGGTTCTGGTACCTTATCACACTGCTTCCCGTCATCGGGATCGTCCAGGTGGGCTTTCAGTCTATGGCCAACCGTTACGCATACGTCCCACTGGTCGGAATCTTCATCATCATCGCCTGGGGGGTGCCCGATCTGCTGAGAACGCAAATCCGCCGCTGGTGTCTGCCGGCTGCGGCGGTTGCTTTGATCCTGATCCTTTCGTTCTCCACATGGGCGCAATTGCCCCATTGGCGGAACAGCGAGACAGCATTCCGACAAGCCCTCCGGGTGACCGAGGACAATTTCCTTGCCCAGGCCGGCATGGGAGATGTCTGGCAGAGGCGGGGTGATCTTCAGATAGCACGGCTCCATTACCAGGAATCTCTCCGGATCCAGCCGGGTTATGCGGAGGCTCGCAACAATCTGGCCGTGATCTTGATGAAGGAGGGGAGGGTGGCGGAAGCCGAGGTCGAATTCCGGGAGGCCCTGAAACACAAGCCGGACCTGGCTGAGGCGCACAACAACCTCGGTGAGGCGCTGGCCAGTCAGGAAAAATTCCAGGAGGCCGCCGCTCATTTCGCCAGGGCGCTGGAGTTGAAACCCGGTTATGTTGTGGCGAAAGAAAATCTCGCAAAACTGGTCAGTGACAGGAAGATTGGAATTCATAAATGAAACCTGAGCGTCGTGAAAAAGGGCTTGATCGCGGAACACATTGAGGATATCAGAAGATTCATGTACAGGGACCATAAAATCATTGTCGTCATGCCGGCCTACAATGCAGCCAAGACCCTTCGGAAGACCTACGACGAGGTCATGGCGCAGGGGATCGTGGATCTGGTGATCCTGGTGGATGATGCAAGCCGGGATGAAACCTCGGCCATTGCCTCCGGTCTGCCCCATACGAAGGTGTTTGTCCATGAACGGAACAAGGGTTATGGCGGCAACCAGAAGACATGCTACCGGATGGCCCTGGAGGCGGGGGCGGATATCGTGATCATGGTCCATCCCGATTATCAGTACACGCCCAAGCTGATCCCGGTGATGGCCGCGATGATCGGAAACGACCTATACCCCTGTGTTCTCGGATCGCGGATCCTGGGGGGATACGCCCTGAAGGGGGGGATGCCGGTCTGGAAGTACATCGCCAACCGCTTTCTCACGCTGTTCGAAAACATCCTTCTGGGTGCGAAGCTCTCCGAGTATCATACCGGATACCGTGCCTTCTCCCGGGAACTGCTGCAAAGCCTTTCCATGGACGGTAATTCGGACGACTACCTGTTCGACAACCAGATGCTGGCACAGATCATCTGGCGGGGTTACACGATTGCCGAGGTGAGCTGTCCGACGAAATACTTCACGGAGGCTTCCTCGATCAACCTCCGGCGCAGCATCCGCTACGGTCTGGGCTGCCTCTGGACGGCGTTCACCTTTCGCCTGGCCAGAATGAAGATCATCCGTTCAACATTGTTTCCGGTGAACCCGTGAACCTCTCCGGCGGCAACCGATTTGAAGATTTTTTCGCAGATGACGCCTACGTTTCCCTGAAGAACCATCTCTACAATTATCT
>JAPLJX010000210.1 GCA_026388375.1 Deltaproteobacteria bacterium | reverse complement strand
TCCCCGGCAGATCCCCACGGACAAAGACGATACCCTCATCGACACCGGCCGGCCGGATGACCATACCGACCTTTCTTCCGGAATGTAACCCTATGCTTCTGCAAGCAATTTCGCGTTTAACGGTTCTTTGTAAAAACATATGCGCCCATTTTCAACCCACTTCCTTCTTTTAACCGGCCTTTCATCGTCCAGACTGATTATAGGTTAGCAATATCCGTACCGTCTTCCGTGCAGTTTCCCCAATAAGATAAAAAGCTCTAACCTCTCAGAAATAGGCCAATTCGACAGAAGTATCTCCTGCCACATGGTCGATTGAAGAGAGGATGCCCTCCGAACTGTGTTGGAAGCGACACACCCAGCGCCGGGTCCCTCCCGGATGGACGTTATCGGTCGAGATTACGATCACGCGGACGGAGAGATTTGCCGCCGCCTTCCTTCCCTAGATTGGGGCAGTACCGTTCCTTTTCGCTGTATATGCAGCCGCAGTAAGGCTGCCGGTACATCCCGATCTCCTTCGAAACCCGGACCCCTTCGGACCAGCCTTCGCGGAAATCTCGATAGAGGAAGGGAATCCCCTGCGCTCCGGCCACAGACTCGGCGACCTCCCGGATGAGATCGTGCTTCTGATAGCGGCTGTAGAGGAGGGTGGTCGTAAAGGCGTCGAACCGACCCTTTTTCGCAATCCGCGCGGCATGGGAAAGCCGGAGATGATAGCAGTACCGGCAACGTTCTTCCTCCCGAAAGACAACCTGTCGTAAAAATGCATCAAGGGGATAGATCTCATCCCGGATGACTGTGAGCCCCTCCTGACCGGCGTAGGAGGTCAATGTATCGAGACGCCTTCGATACTCCAGATAGGGATGGATGTTGGGGTTGTAGAAGAGGCCGCACACCTCGTTCCCCTCCCCTCGGAGAATCCGGAGCGGATAGATCGTGCACGGGGCGCAGCAGATATGCAGCAGAATTTTCACCGTCGCTTCACAAACCGGATTCCGGATAAAATGTTCTCACATTCACGGCCATACTCAGAAAAGCTCCTTCTGATTGCCTGCGACCCATTGCCGGCTGAAATGTTCGTAGGCCCGCCTCGTCGCAATCCGTCCCCGCGCCGTCCGCTGGAGATAACCCTCCTGGATCAGGTAGGGTTCATAAACGTCTTCGATCGTCCCCCTCTCTTCGCCGATCGCCGAGGAGAGGTTGTCGATCCCCACGGGACCGCCGTCGAACTTGTCGATCACCGTAAGCAGGATGGTCCGGTCCATGTGATCGAACCCCTTTTCATCCACCTCGAACATCGCGAGGGCATTCACCGCCACCTCCTTGGTGATTCTTCCCTCGGCCCTGACCTGGGCGAAATCCCTGACCCGGCGGAGCAGGCGGTTGGCGATCCGTGGCGTTCCCCGGGAACGGCCGGCCATCTCGGCCGCACCGTCTTCGACGATATCTACGGAAAGGAGCTTGGCCGACCGGTGGATGATGACGGCCAGTTCTTCCGGCGTATAAAATTCGAACCGGAAGCTCATGCCGAAGCGATCGCGCAGCGGCGAGGTCAGAAGTCCCGCCCGGGTCGTCGCCCCGATGAGCGTGAATTTCGGGATCTCTAACTTCATCGATCTTGCGGAAGGCCCCTGGCCGATGAGGATGTCGATATGAAAATCCTCCATCGCCGGGTAAAGAATCTCCTCCACGACATGGGAGAGGCGGTGGATCTCGTCGATGAACAGGACATCCTTTTCGTGCAGAT
>JAPLJX010000232.1 GCA_026388375.1 Deltaproteobacteria bacterium | reverse complement strand
TTGATAAACGGCGGCGCCATGTTCTGCAGGCTGGCCGCGTTTGCATTATATATGATGTCTGAATTACCGCCACCGTTCGTATTATAAGTGGAATTTCCAAGGGTTGTCAGAAGATTATTTGAAGCATCCCTCGTTCTGGCAACCAATATGGACCCTACAATATCCCCGCTACCCCCTCCATTCCTCAACAGGTTACCCTGTCCGATGCACATGATTAAGCCATTGTAATTAAAATTTCCATCCAAGGTGAGTTGTCCGGTTACAATCAGAATCCCTGCGCCGTTAACGGGACCAAGGACTGCATTTCCATTCACGACGACAATCTTTCTGTTGGATGTCGTTCCCACTTGAGCGGCGGTGAGCGTGGTCGTGGTCGCGGTCGCGCCCGTGGTCGTACCCGTAACCACGTCGGCCATGGACATCAGTGTATTGTACAAGCCCTCGAGACCACTCGAGGAATTCAAGGTAGGATCAATCGTCGCCTCTTCATTATTGATACAAGGGGGTGGATTGCATGTATAGTTATCTATCCTGCCTATTGAGGTGAGTTGATTTATAATTGACGTATTTGAAGCGAGAGAAGTAGTAGTAATCGCAGATTCTGTACCACCAGCAATACTCGATGCGTTAGAGTTTCCACCCTGAAAAGACACACCGGGTCCCGGGAGAGTAATCGCCCCGGGAAGAGGAGGCAGCGTGAACTGTTTTATGACTTCCTGAACCACAGCCAAGGAATTATTCGGACCTTGACCAAAGGATGTCAGCGTAACTCGAAGATTCGTATCCGTAGTGGATGTCACTACATCTGGCGCTGTTGCATCGTTTGTGAGATAGACACGATAACCGCAAGTCACGCAAGTCCCGCCGCCAAAAGAGGTTTGTGTAATATAGGGAACGTCATCGGTAACAAAGGCTCCATTGGCATAGAAATTAGCACTATCCGTACTGTTGGAAAGTGAACCATTGGCGCCCACCCTCGCAGCGAGGATCTGGGAGAGGGTGAAACCTCCAAGATTCTTGAGTTGGGCCCTCGCCTGTTCGACACCTGCCTCCGCAATGTAAAAAGCTTGTGTGCTGCTCCTGTAATTGCCGGCAATCTTCAGGTCCGTCGTAATGGTCATGACAGCGGTTGTCCCCAAAAGAACCAGAACAGCGATCAACATCAGGGTGACGGCGAGAACCATCCCCTTTTCATTCCCTAAAAGTCGGTTATGATTTATGTGTCTTTGCTTTTGCATATAAACACCCCTGTATTTTATGATATTCTTCCTGACTTTCAGTTCCTCTTGTTAATTGCCTATAACCCAAGATTCCGGATGACGCAAGCAGAGGAAAGGGTGTAATGGTGGTGGTGGTGCCCATTTGCGTCGGTATAACTCGGATCATCCTTGGCGGTGCGGGTGACAATCGTGATTTTAACACTCCGGATATCTGCCAGATTGGCGGTTATGCTTCCGGCGCCGTCATAGTAGATAAAATTCAGGCTTTCAACATTCTCCACCACAGGCTGTTTTGTCCCGTTGCTGGTCCGTCCCAAGGCCTGGACGCCGCTTGATGAATAAACATCATAGGTTATGTTTTCATTGGGATTTGTCGTGCCTGCCGTTGTATTCCCGTTGCCATTGATATCGGCGACAAAACTGATGGTATTGGCTGCCGCATTGGTAATGCCTGCGCACGGGGTATTTGACGCCGCCGTTGTTCCCGTGCAACGATTCACCGCCGGAATGGTCGCCGGAGCCGTCGTCTGGTTATATCCCGCCATACTGATCTCCTGAACCATCATTTCCATGGCAATCCGGGCGTTCTGATGCATCTCGGTGAGTAGTTCCTGATTGGCAAGATGCTTGCTCTGCGAGGTAAATAGCGCATAGACGGCGCCCAGAACGATCATCCCTACAGCCATGGCAATCAGTAATTCAACGAGGGTAAAACCTCTATCGTTTGTGTCCATACTTCATCTCGCCCTTATGGTCTGCAACTGCACCGTACGATTGAAAGACCAGGTCACGGTGACCGTGATGGTCTTCGTATTCGTTCCCGGCGCACTCCACGACCGGGTGTAATATGAACCGGCGGCGAAGGTCTGTACCGTCCCATCGGCCTTTGCATAATCCGGCCCAGTAGAAAGGAGGCTATCCAGCGGAAGGTTGTCATAACTACTGCCCTTGAGTTCCTCCATCTTATCCTTGGCCAGGGTCGTCGCCGTGGTCAATGTTTGACTCCAAGAGTTACCCTTGATAACCGACGTGGTCACCGATGCCGTACCCATGATGGCGACGGCCAATAAAAATACCGCAATCATAACTTCAAGCAGGGTAAATCCCTTTTGATTATCTTTATATTTCATGAGGTTTATGATGCTCATTTTACGGACAGCTTGTTGCTTCATCAAGTTTCACACGGCCGTTACTGCTCAAGGTTATCTTTTTTAGTTTCAATCCCGACGCCCCGGTGAGGCAGAGCGTTCCGGTGCTTCCCGTCCCGTTCGGATAGAAGACAATGACTGTTCCCGGCGACGTCGAAAAGAGGACGTCATGGTAAGTGGGATGGAGATCCTTCGTTGTGATAGATTCTCCCGTATCCACGGTCCCATTTTTGTTATCATCGTGGAACATGGTGTACTGATGGTCATTGTCTATGTTCAGGGCAACCCGGTTGTTCATACTGACCGCCTGCGTACGGGTGGCCGTCAGATCGCCGTATAGCCCTCTTGCCGCGCCATTCAAACGTCTCTGGGCCATGTAGGTCTGAAAATTCGGCAGGGCAATCGCACTCAAGATACCCATGATCGCCAGGACGATCATCATCTCGATCAATGAAAAACCCATTTTCTTGAATATTTTCATAAAGAAACCTACCCTTATAGGTATCATAAAGAATATCCTGGCGCAATGTCAACAGGAAATCGGATGCCGGAGTGAACTGCATCACACTTTCTTTATGATTTTCTTCACATTCACAGTATAGGGGGAGAAGGTGGGTTCTAATTTTTCAAATCCGCGGGGAGAGGAAAAGCGCTATCAGGTCGCCCCCGAAGAAGAGGTAGACGACGGCCGCGATACAGAGAAAAGGGCCGAACGGAACCGCATACTTCATGTCCTTGCCTTTGAACAGGATGAACGCAAGCCCGACGACGGCCCCGAGAAGCGAGCTGACGAGGAGGACGAAGAGAAGCGATTTCCAGCCCAGAAACGCCCCCAGCATGGCGAGCAGGTTGACATCCCCGCCTCCCATCCCCTCCCTCCCGGTCAACGCCTCATAGTAAACGGCCACGAAATAGAGGATGCCGGCGCCGATCATGACGCCGAGAAAGGCGTCGATGACCGTAAGCCCCGCGAACAGGACGGCCAGAACCGCAAAGACCGGAATCCCGCTCAGGGTAAGCACGTGGGGGATGATCTGGTGATCGAAATCGATGAAGCTGATGACGATGAGCGTGCAGACGAAAACGAAGACGGCGGGAAAGGCGGGTGTCAGACCGAAACGCCGGAAGAGGAGCCAGGCGAAGACCGCCGTCAGCAGCTCGATCAGCGGATAGCGGAAGGAGATTCTGCCCCGGCAGTCCCGGCATTTTCCCCCGAGCAGCAGAAAACTGATGATTGGGATGTTATCATAGAAGCGGATCGGATGGCCGCATTGCGGGCAATGGGAGGGAGGCGTGACAATGGAGAGGCCCTCCGGAATGCGGCCGATGCAGACGTTGAGGAAACTCCCCACGGCGGCGCCCGCCAAGGTAAAGATGACCGTCAGCCATACCGTCGAGAACATGCCGATCCACCTTTAAAAATAGTGCTGAGGACTGAGGATTGAGTGCTCAGTGCTCAGCACTCAGCACTTAGCACTCGATTCTCAGCCGTCCTTTCGCCCCCAGTCGTAGGGGATATCATTTTCGTGGGGATGAACCCGGAATTCATCCGGTTCCCGGTAGCTGTAAGGTTCCGTCGGGGTATTGACGACGATTGCCTCTTCCGTGGAGATGCATTTGAAGCCATGATAGACGAAAGGGGGGATATGGACGAGGATCGGGTTGTGGACCCCGGCGCAGAACTCATTGACCTCGCCGCGGGTCGGGGAGTCCTCCCGGCCGTCGTAGAGCACGATCTTCATCATCCCCCGTACGACCGCCATGTTATCGGACTGCCGTTTGTGGTAGTGCCACCCCTCGACCACCCCCGGGTAGGCGGTCGTCATATCGACCTGCCCGAAACCCTCGAACATCTCGTCATCGGCGCGCAGGATCTCCATCAGCCGACCCCGTTCGTCGGAAATAACCTTCAGTTTCTTAACCTTTACCCCGTCGATCATTGTTTTCCCCCGGTTTTCTTAAAGCGAGAGGTTGAATTTCTGCTCCGTGTTTCAAAGCTTGTTCGCCCCGGTTTTGGCCACCATGCCGCCGGCGTACTGGAGGGAATCGAAGGTCCCCGCGTCGGTCCACCACCCGTCCAGGACGTCCCAGGCGATCTTTCCCTCCCGGATGTAGAAATTGTTGACGTCGGTGATCTCCAGTTCTCCCCGTTCCGAGGGCTTCAGCGTCTTGATGAAATCGAAGACCCGGTGGTCGTACATGTAGATCCCGATCACCGCATAGTTGGAGGCGGGTGTGAGCGGTTTCTCATCGATCCGGACGATCTTCTCCCCCTCGAAGACCGGCACGCCGAAACGCTGGGGATCGGAAACCTCCTTCAACAGGATGCGGGCGCCGTCCTTCTGCGCCTGGAATGACGCCACGGCGCCGCGGATGTTTCCCTCGATGATGTTGTCGCCGAGGATGACGACGATCTTGTCGTTGTCGGCGAAGTATTCCGCGAGACTGAGAGCGGCGGCGATCCCCCCCTCTCCCTCCTGGTAGGTGTAGTTGATGTGGCGGAGGCCGAACTCCTTCCCGTTTCCCAGCAGGCGGAGAAAATCCCCGGCGCTGTTCCCGCCGGTGACGATGAGGATCTCATCGATCCCGGCGTTCACCAGTGTCCGGATGGGATAGTAAATCATCGGCTTGTTGTAAATCGGCAGGAGATGCTTGTTGGTCACCTTGGTCAGCGGATACATCCGCGTCCCCAGACCTCCCGCCAGAACGACACCTTTCATGCGATTCTCCTTTCAGCTCCGTGGATGGATGGCGCACCCATAGCATATTTTCAAAAGGGAGCACAACGAAAAACCGTTTACATCCTCCATGGTCATGTTATAAAAGATCGACTGCAACCTGGGAGAGGCAGATCATGGCAGAGGGGAAAAACCGTTCGACCGATGAGAAGTTCATGCGCCGGGCCCTCACGCTGGCCCGGAAAGGGGAAGGAAGCGTCAGTCCGAATCCGCTGGTCGGCGCCGTCATCGTCCGGGAGGGCCGGATCATCGGCGAAGGCTGGCACCGCTGCTGCGGTGAAAACCACGCGGAGATCAACGCCATCCGGGACGCGACGGAAACCGTCGCGGGGGCGACCTTCTACATCACACTGGAACCGTGCAGCCATCACGGCCGGACCCCCCCGTGCGCGGAAGCCCTGATCGCGTGCCGCCCCGGCCGCGTAGTCGTCGGCGCCGTCGATCCCAACCCCCTCGTCTCCGG
>JAPLJX010000390.1 GCA_026388375.1 Deltaproteobacteria bacterium | reverse complement strand
TTGGCCTCACTTCACGAAAGGAACCGCTCATGAACAATCCCCATTTCGCCTCCGGTCCCTGCAGCAAGAGACCGGGATGCCCGTCTTTTTGGCGAGGAGAATTAACCTCCCCGACGCCTCCCGCACCTGCCCCACGCTCCCAGGCGCGGAGGAGAGGACCGGGGAATAGACGGTCTGGATCGAATCGATGACGACCGCGGCGGGTTTGACCTCCTCGATACGTTTCAGGATATTCTCCAGCTCGACCTCGACCAGGATCAGGAGATCCCTCGCGGCGGCACCGAGCCGCTTTCCCCGAAGTTTGATCTGCCGGGCCGACTCTTCGCCGGAAACGTAGAGAACCGGCAGGCCCCGAACGGCCAGCTTCTCCAAGACCTGTAGAAGCAGTGTCGACTTTCCGATGCCGGGATCGCCCCCGACCAGGATCGCCGATCCGGCGACGATCCCGCCTCCCAGGACGCGGTCCAGTTCGGCGATCCCCGTCCGGAGCCGTTCCCCCTCGTCGGCCGTGATAGCCTCGATAGACTGGGGAACGCCATCAAAACGGACAGCAGCCGAAGAGGCTGCATCGGCGTCCCGGATTTCCTCCTCGACGAAACGGTTCCACTCGCCGCAGGAGGGGCAGCGGCCAAGCCATTTTGTCGACTGCTGACCGCAATTCTGGCAGAAAAACATGGTCTTGATCTTTTTCACGGGAACCCTCACCTCCGCCATGGTAAATACCCTTTCCCCCTTCCGGCGTCAACCAATATCCAAAAACGCTTGAGTAATCATCTCAATGCTGATATGTCTTTTCGCCGTTGGCCTCACTTCACGAAAGGAACCGCTCATGAACAATCCCCATTTCGCCTCCGGTCCCTGCAGCAAGAGACCGGGATGGAACCTCGATGCGTTGAAGAACGCCGCGGTTGGGCGTTCCCACCGTTCCGCCCTGGGAAAGGAAAAACTGCTCCGTGCCATTCAGGAAACAAGACGGATCCTCGGGATCCCGGAACATTATCTGATCGGTATAATGCCCGCTTCCGACACCGGGGCCTTCGAAGCCGCCATGTGGAGCCTGCTGGGCGTCCGGCCGGTCACCGTCCTGGTCTGGGAGAGTTTCTCCGAAGGTTGGGCCACGGACGTCGCCAAACAGTTGAGGCTCAATCCGGCGATCCTGAGGGCCGATTACGGGAAAATCCCCGATCTCGGCGCGGTCGATTGGGAGAGCGACGTCGTCTTCGTGGCGAACGGAACGACAAGTGGCGTGAAGATCCCCCACTGGAACTGGATCGCGGCCGACCGGAAGGGCCTCTCCCTCTGCGACGCCACCAGCGCCGCCTTTGCGATGCCGATCGACTGGAGGAAGGTCGATGTGGCCACCTTCTCCTGGCAGAAATGTCTCGGCGGCGAGGCAGGCCACGGGATGCTCGTGCTGGGCCCCCGCGCCGCGGAACGGCTGGATTCCTACGATCCGCCACGGCCGCTTCCCAAGATCTTCCGCCTGAAGAAAGGCGGAAAGCTCAACCGGGCGATATTTGAAGCGGACACGATCAACACCCCTTCGCTTCTGTGCGTGGAGGATTACCTAGATGCGCTGAGATGGGCGGACGGGATCGGTCTCGAAGGCCTCATCCAAAGGAGCATGGCGAATCTCAAAGTCGTCGAGGCGTGGGTCGCGAAGAACGACTGGATCGCATTCCTGGCCGAAACGCCGGAGATCCGTTCCAACACCTCGGTCTGTCTCTCCGTCGTCAGTGACCGGGTCAAGGCCCTCCCGAAGGAGGAGCGGGTGAAGTTCCTCAAGGAGATCGCAAGCGAGATGGGAAAGAGAAAAGCGGCCTACGACATGGGTTCCTACAAGGATGCGCCTCCGGGATTCCGCTTCTGGTGCGGTCCCACGATCGCCCCCGAGGAGATCCGCGCCGCGCTGGAAGAGCTGGAGAAGGTTTACCGGGAAAAGATCGCCGCATTATAGATTTTGAAGGAGGAGATTCATGAAGAGAGTGCTGATCAGCGACGACCTCTCCGTGGAAGGGATCGAGGTATTCCAGAAGACGCCGGGGATCGAGGTGGACGTCAAGACGAAGATGACCCCCGACGAACTGAAGGCGGTGATCGGGGATTACGACGCCCTGGTCATCCGGAGCGCCACGAAGGTGACGCAGGAGGTGATCGACCTTGCCAACCGGCTGAAGGTGGTCGGCCGCGCCGGCATCGGCCTCGATAACGTGGACATCCCGGCCGCAAGCAAGCGGGGGATCGTCGTCATGAACACCCCGGGCGGCAACGCCGTCACCACCGGCGAACATGCGATCGCGATGATGCTCTCTCTGGCCCGAAAGATCCCCCAGGCGACGGCATCGATGAAGGCCGGAAAATGGGAAAAGAGCAAATTCACCGGGCATGAGCTGCTGAACAAAACCCTCGGCGTCATCGGCACCGGCCGCGTCGGCAGCATCGTCGCCGACCGGGCCTTGGGGCTCAAGATGAAGGTCCTCGCCTACGACCCCTTCATCTCGCCGGAGGCGGCGGAGAGGGGGGGGTTTACCCTCGCTTCGCTGGACGAAATCTTCCGGACGGCCGATTTCATCACGGTGCATACCCCGATGACGAAGGAGACGCGTGGGCTGATCAATGCGGCGACCTTCGCGAAGATGAAGAAGAGCGCCTGCGTGATCAACTGCGCCCGGGGCGGGATCATCGACGAGAAGGACCTCTATGACGCCCTGGTTTCCGGGCAGGTGGCCGGCGCCGCCCTGGACGTTTTTGTGGAGGAGCCGACAAAGAACACGGCCCTGATCGCCATGGACAACGTCATCTGCACGCCCCACCTCGGGGCCTCGACGGACGAGGCTCAGATCAACGTGGCCATCGCCGTCGCCGAGCAGATCAGCGCCTACCTGACGACGGGCGAGATCAAAGGGGCGGTGAACTTCCCGGCGGTCAGCGCGGAGATCCTCACCGTCATCCGGCCCTACCTGAACCTGGCGGAAAAACTCGGGAAGTTCGAGGCCCAACTCGTCTCCGGAGGAATCGAGGAGGTGGCCGTCGAATACAGCGGCGAGATCCTCAACTACAACGTCGCCCCCATCACCATTTCGCTGCTCAAGGGTCTGCTCACCCCGATTCTCAACGAAGGCGTCAACTACATCAACGCGCCCCTCGTCGCCAAGGAGCGGGGCATCCGGGTCGTCGAGGCGAGGAGCAGCGAAGTGAAGGACTACACGAGCATGATCTCCGTGACCGTCAAAACCGCGAGAGAGAAGACATTCGCCGCCGGCGCCATCTTCGGGCGGCAGCAACCGCGGATCGTCCGGATCAACAAATTCACGGTCGAGGTGATCCCGGAGGGGAGGATGTTCGTCCTGTATAACAACGACAAGCCGGGCGTCATCGGAAATATCGGCACGACCCTCGGCCAGAACGGCGTCAACATCTCCCGCCTCCACCTGAGCCGCGAGCAGGTCGACGGAGAGGCGATGGTCGTCCTCGGCACCGACAGCATCGCGTCCCCGGAGGTCATCGACAAACTGAGGAAGCTGCCCCATATGATCTCGGTGACCGAACTGGAGATGTAACCATTTTTTCCGTCAATCCCATGAAAATCGGAAGCTGCCGAACATGATCTCGGTCACCGACCTGGAGATGTAAACACTTTTTTGCAAAGTCATCAAAATTCGATTGGAGAATCATCGCTATGGCAAACGTGATTGTGGTCGGCACCCAGTGGGGTGACGAGGGAAAAGGAAAAGTCGTCGATATTTATGCGGAACACGCCGATGTGATCGCCCGGTTCCAGGGGGGCAACAATGCCGGCCATACCCTGGTCGTCGGGGGCAAACAGACCATCCTGCACCTCATCCCCTCCGGCATCCTGCACGCGGGCAAGATCTGCATGATCGGAAACGGCGTCGTCGTGGACCCGCAGGTCCTGATCGAAGAGCTGGACAGCCTCCGGGAGCGCGGCCTTCTCCCCGACAATACTCCGCTCTTCCTCAGCGAAAGGGCGCACATCATCATGCCCTACCACCGGCGGATCGACGTCGCACGGGAATCTCACGGCATCGGCAAGAAGATCGGCACGACCGGCCGGGGCATCGGGCCGGCCTACGAGGACAAGATCGCGCGAATCGGCATCCGCGTCTGCGATCTCCTGGACGAAGAGGTCTTCCTGGAAAAGTTGGCCCGGAACGTGGAGGAGAAGAACTTCTACCTCACGAAGCTCTTCGGGGAAGAGCCGATCGACGGCGCGGCGATCCGGAAAGAGTACCGGATCTATGCCGACCGCATCCGCCCTTACGCCGCCGACTGCTCCCTGATTTTGCAGAAGGAGATCACAAAAGGGAAGAAAGTCCTCTTCGAGGGCGCCCAGGGGTCGCACCTCGACATCGACCACGGCACCTTCCCCTATGTGACCTCCTCGAACACCGTTGCCGGAAACGCCGCCTGCGGAACCGGCGTGGGACCGCTGGCCGTCCGGTCGGTGGTCGGAATCTGCAAGGCCTACACAACGCGGGTGGGGGAAGGCCCCTTCCTGACCGAACTCACCGACGAAACGGGGGCCAGGCTCCAGCAGGTCGGGCAGGAGGTCGGGGCGACGACGGGCCGGAAGCGGCGCTGCGGTTGGCTCGACATGGTCCTGGTCCGCCATGCCGTTCGTGTTTCCGGAATTACCGGAATCGCGCTGACCAAACTCGACGTCCTCACCGGGATTGAAAAACTGAAGATCTGCATCGGCTACCGGACGGAGAAAGAGGAATTCACGGAATCCGTTCCGGCAAACCTGCGCCTCATGGCCCGCTGCCAGCCTGTATACGAGGAGTTGGACGGTTGGACGGAGGATATCCGGAGGGCAAAACGGATCGAAGAACTCCCGAGGAACACCCGCCGCTATATCGAGCGGCTGGAGGCCCTGGCCGGCGTCCGGATGGTCCTCGTCTCCGTAGGCCCGGATCGGAACGAAACCATCAGCCTCGCCGACCCCTTTGCGGACTGACGGGGAAGAGCTCGGGGACATTCTATATTAATGCTTGACAAGAAAAGTCCGTTCCTGTTAAGAGGTTCGGTTCCGAATTCCAGGGTCGTTAGCTCAGTCCGGTAGAGCAGCGGACTTTTAATCCGTTGGTCGCGGGTCCGATTCCCGCACGACCCACCATTTACAGGGCCTTCGCGAGGGGGCCTTTTTTCGTGGTCTCCACAAGTCTCCACATTTTAACGTCACGTTCGATCCACGGGGACGGTGATCCGATATTTCGGGTCATACCGGCCATTCGGGACAATCATCCGCTTGCCCTTCCCGAGATCGACCTTCGACAGGTCCACTTTCGTCAGCCAGGGGAGTTCCTGGTTCTCGGCCATGTAGAGGAAAAGCCTTTTCACCTTGACCGAGCGGCAGGTCTCCAGCAATCCCTGAACAACATCCGGCCTCAGCATGGCGAGGTTTCCCATGACCAACCGGGCCTCGTCGAACCCGACTTTCCCCGGCACCAAATGAAGCATCTCCAGCATCGCCCGCTCCGGCGCCGACATCCGTACGGAAAAGTCCTTCTCCCTGAATTCGGAAAATCCCTCCGGGCTTTCCGGTGGAAAGAGATTCGTTCGCGTCACAACAAATTCGACTCCGAAACGATCCCCCTTGAACCAGGCCGGCAGCGCGAGGCCACGCGGACCATACAGAAAGACCCTCTTTTGCCTCGCCGGCAGGTAGTGAGCATAGCCTTTCCGCTCCAGTGCCGTTTTTCCCCCCTGCATGAACGGGAAGGCCCAGTTGCGTCTGAAGCGTAAAAAGAGCGCCCGGCCAGTCCACCCTGTCCCCGGAGCGTATGTAGGCGCCCCGCCCAAACGATTCCAGCCAGCCGCTGTTCTTGTATTTTACGAGCAGATCACTACTGAAACCTGATGAAACGAGATAGGAAGTGGCGCTGGGAGTGCTGGTCGTCCACTGGTTTATGAGGCGGTTTATTTTTGTCTTGTTTGCAGTACTCATGGTCGTCAAAAAGCCATATTTCTAAACGATTGTCAAGGAGAAGTTTGAATATGTTCACTTTCGTTGACCTGTACTATCCGTATATCAATATTTTTAAACCATAAACAGAAGACTGAACAGATTGAACAACTGAAAGAGTTCATTTCTGGATGCTTCCGAGCAGCTCATCGGCGTGCTTCCGTACCAGACGATTTTCTGATCGCAGACGGCAAATTTCTGATGGATGTTGGGTTTGAACGCCACCTGGACGCCGGCGGCGATCAGTAACGCCAAGGTCTCCTCCAGAGCCGGGCGGTCCTTCTCCCTGAAATCGGTTACCGGCCTCGTGACGACAACCGCATTGACCTTTCGGTCCTGGGCGGCGCCCAGGAAGGGCAGCATCTGCGACACTCGCCTTTTCGTAACGAACGGGCTGACGATCAGGATCTCCCGCGCCGCGTTCAGCAGGTCGTTTTTGTAAACCGGTAGGAAGGTTGTGTTGTCGAAGATGATGTCCACGGATTCACCTGGAACGTTTTCCGCCCTCGCCTTGTATCCGATCAAAGCGTATCCGGTCAGCCGCTTGTGGTACATCTTCTCCAGCATGGGAACATGGATGTCGATGTAGTCATAGATCCGGACCTCCCGCTTGTTTTCACAGAGTCGGTGGAGTCTGCCCGCGTATTGCTGGAGCGTTCCCTTCCAGGAGATGGGCATGGCCAGAAACAGCGTATCCAGGCGGGGCTCGTCGAATCCCTCGCCGATGTATCTCCCGGTCGCGATCAGCGTCAACGGCCTGTCGGCGGGTGTCGCGGATACTCTGGCCAACGCTTCCCGCGTTTCTTTCGCCCCCTTTCCTCCGGTCAGGGAAATCACGTCGGGGATCTGTTCTCGCAACTTCGCGGCCAGCAACGCCACATGTGCGGTTCTTTCGGTGAGAACCAGAGCGTTGCCGCCGTTTTGAAAGCAACGGAGGACGTCCTCGGCAATCCGCTGATTTCTCGCCTCGTTCACGGCGATTGCGGCGTAGAGTCGCGGGATCGACGGTTCCTTTCCTTCCGCTTCCAGCGGCACCCTGAGGCTTGTCAATCGGGGAACGACATAATGGTCGAAGGGCCTCTTTTCCGCCTGCTTTCTGGCATCCACCCGGTACCGGATCGGCCCGCAATGCATGAAGATGATGGGATGATGGCCATCCTGCCGCGTCGGGGTGGCCGTCAAGCCATACACATATTTCGCGTGAACACCCTTGAGGATCTGTTCAAAGCTGAACGCCGGGATATGATGGCATTCATCGACGATCACCATACCGTAATTCTTGACCCACTCCTTAACCTCACCGCCGCTGTTCAAAGACTGCATGATCGCGACGTCGATAATGCCGCTCGGACTGGCCTTGCCCGCCCCGATCTGGCCAATCAGGCTTTGTTTCCTTTTCCGCCCCCTCTTTTTCTCTAAAATGGGCAGCGCTTCATCGATCTCCAGAAACTCGGTCAGTTTTGCCGTCCACTGCGAAAGCAACTGCCGTCGGTGCGTCAAGACCAGCGTGCTGACCTTTCGTTCGGCAATCAGCTTCGCGGCGATGACCGTTTTGCCGAAGGCCGTGGTTGCCGCAAGAACGCCGGTGTCGTGCTTCAGCATCTCTTCCGCGGCAGGAATCTGTTCATCTCTCAGATTTCCATTGAATGCAACGTTGATGCGCCTTCCCGGACAGGTATGGTCCGACCATGCCATCTTGACGCCGGCTTCGTCGAGCAGGCCCGCGACGTCCGCTTCGCAGCCTCTGGGCAGGCACAGGTATGCCGGGGTCTCCTCCGAGCACGAGATAATCGGCGGCTTGCCATAGGTCGACAGGCGCAGCGCCTGGGCCTTGTAAAACTCCGGGTTCCTGAAGGCGGCCAGCCTTTTAAGCGCATTTAACCCCCGCTGAGGAATCCCCGCTTTTTCAACGTAAAGCATGTTGGCTCTGACTATCCTTACCTCTTCCGGAAAATCGTTTCCGGACCATCGTATCCTTTTCGTCTCCCACGGTTTTTCGGCTTCTTCGTCGTCCTTCCGGAGCGCTCCCAGTTCACTTCCGGGGCTTAACCTCGGGATCAATCCCGCAATCCCGACTTCGGACAATTTTTCGATATTGGCCAGGAATCCCCACTGGTCTTCACAGGGATTGAAGTTCTCCTCCAGAAAGACGCTGTTGCCCTGTTCCCGTGCCGCCTTCTGAAGCGGAAGGGCGATCAGGTTTCCGAAGCCGCCCTTCGGCAGGGTGTCCTGACTGGGAAAGAAGCGGTCGTAGGATTTAAAGGTCAGTTCATGCCTTCGGCTCATGGCGCAGGTCAGCAGGGCGAAACCGAACTTCCGCGCCAGGTTCGCGGGGATGGGATCTGCAAAGAAAAACCAGGCATGCGCCCCGTTTCCGGAACGGGAACGCTCCAACGCCACGGGGACGCCGAAGGCAGCGCAAACTTCCCTGAGCGTGGCACAGTCCTGTTGCCAACCGTCATCGTCAAAATCAATCGCCAGAAAGTGACACGTCTCATCCCGGCGCATGGGGTAGAGGCCGGCAACGATATTTCCCCGCAAATGCGCCTCGATCACCTTCCCGTCCAGGGCGTCGTAGGACTGAAACCGGCAGTCAAAACATTTGACCGCCGGTTTCCGGCAGAGGCCTGATTTCCATTCATTCCGGCAGACGGGCGCATATCCCGCCAGACCTTCCCGGTTCTGCCATCTTTTGGCGTAAACATCCTCCCGCCCCTTGAACAACGACATGAACAGACGGATCTTCTCCTCCGGGTCGGGTTGAACAGAGATTCGTGAAGGCAGGTTTTCCGCCGGTGATTCATGAATAAAAAACGATAGCTGCAAGTCATTTGGGGAATCATGATGTGGATTCACGCTCGATTGCCCGGTGATCCCCAATCGTTGCTTCAGGATCTCATTCTCTTCCCGCAATGCCGTGTTTTCGGCGAGCAATGCCCGGCATTTTTCAAGCAACTCGTTGACATTCACCACGGAATCCCTTTTACTTTTCCTAGAAGAACTTCACCGAGATAATGTAGGATACAGATCCGGGAAAAACCATCCCGCGGCATGAATCGGAAACCCCAGTCGAACGTCGCCTTTCGGCGTATCCGAAATGAGCAGCCCTTCCCCGATCAGTTGTCCCTGGAGGTTTCTCCCGGTCCGTGCTTTCAGACCTGATGCTGCAATGACCGCTCCCCGGGCCGCTTCGCCCTTCACCAAAATCTCCTGGAGCATTCTGGCCGATTCAACCCTCAGCCCCTTCTCCCCTGCCGGGCCGGGGATCATGCCGGAGCCTCGAAGTTCGACGTACCGCCTGATGCGTTCAACAAGCTCTTCCAACCGCAGCAAGCCCCCCATATATTCCACCTGATCGAGGCACACCGCAAGAAAGAAGCGGCAAAAATAAGTCAGCCCTTCATTGGACAGATTTCCCCTACCATCCAGATCGTTCCGGCGGGGCGCATCGGCCCGGGCAAGGGCGGACTTGTAATCGACGTTTCTGCGAGCCAGTCCCCGGCTGACCGACCAGAGGCCAAAACCGTGAACGGGAATCCGGTGAAAGTATGCCCCGGTGAAGAGGCGCGCCACCCGACCGTTGCCGTCGAGGAAGGGGTGAACCCACATCAGCCGATGGTGGGCTGCCGCGGCCGCGACAAGCTTCAGCGCACCATGATGCCTGTCCGGCGCATAAAATTCACCGAAACGGTCGAGAAATTCCTTGAGTGAGCCATGCCCCGGCGGCTTGTGATATCCCACCTTAACGGCCTCTTCACGAAGCTCTCCCGGCACGACCAGGCTTTCCTTACCTGTTTCAGGATTGGTCACGACCCGAAATTCCTCAGGCAGTTTCCGGTAGAACTCACGGTGCAGGTAACAGAGAAATTCCCGGCCAGCCATGTTGACATCCGACTTTTCCCGCAGCTTCATTTCCATATCCCTCTGGACGGCGATATGGGCAACGCTTTCTATCTGAAGATTGCGCTTGGCCGGTTCGGAATCGTACTCTTGCAGCATGGCGCGGACGATGTCATGAGGGTGCGTGTTATGACCCTCGATCAGATTGGAATAATAGCTATTGATGATCCAGAGCAACTCCCGAAGTGTGTCGAGTGTCACGGGATGCTGTCGGTTGCCGAGCGCGGGGGATTTCTGGAGCACCTCCAGGGCAAGATCCTGAAGCTCATCCGCCTCTTCGGGCAGGAGAGGGGTCATTCGGTGGACTTGCGATTGCATATATTTCCTCTTATTGCCGATATATTTGCCATTATCTAATATTAAAATAATGCATTATTACGGTTGATAATACACCATGATCTAATTTAATGCAACATTTTTTGCCGATGTTTTTGCCGATGTACGGGTTTGCTTCGATTGGATAGCCGGACGGATTTCAAGAAACGGATCAATTTTTGTGAAGAATCGGTCGTTGGAAATGGGATGTTCGGCGACGGATCGATGTAACTAAAATGTAACCGCCCTAACCGAAAGTAGACCAAAAAGGCCTAACATAATCCAAAACGCTCTTTGTAACCGGATAACATATAAGCGATTATTTTTGATGGGGAATCGCCTAATTCAAGTTAACGACTTTTAATCCGTTGGTCGCGGCTCAGATTCCCGCACGACCAACCAAGTTAAATCAAGGGGTTGGATGCTTGTCCCACCCCGTTTTCTTTTTTCCCAACCCAGGGCGGTATCCTGCAGAAACAACCGGCGGCTTCTGCTCAAGGCCTCCGCCATACCGAGATCGGACCACCCCGGGTTTGATGAAAATCTTTCCTTCCAAAGAAAACCGTTGCTGAACCTTTTCGATGCCTTACGCCTCATCCAGCAGCGCCACGGCGGCCCGGAGGCCGAGGAGGTAGCTCTGAAGACCGAATCCGACGATCTGCCCCCTGGCCAGCGGCGCGATGACCGAATGGCGACGAAATTCTTCCCGCGCGTGGATGTTGGACATGTGAATCTCCACGATGGGAGCCGTCAAAATGGCCAGGGCGTCCCGCAGGGCGTAGCTGTAATGCGTCCAGGCGCCGGCGTTAATGAGAACGGCATCGATCCTCTGCTGGTTCGCATCATGGATCTTCCCGCACATCGCCCCTTCATCATTCGTCTGGAAGGCTTCGACAGTGCAGCCCAACTCCTTCCCCAACGCCTCCAGTTTGCGATTGATCTCATCGAGGGTGACGGTCCCGTACTGGGCCGGGTCCCGCTTCCCGAACATGTTCAGGTTGACGCCGTGCAACACCAGAATCTTCTTCATCCCTTTTCCACCTCCGATTCAGAACCCCTTCGCGAGAATTCCATCTTCATCTTCCCCGGAAACGGATAAAATGATAGCAGAATCGTTTTTCTTTTGCATGAGAAATTTTCCTGCGGCACGGGGCGGAACCCATCCGGCCTATCGATCGCACGCGAAATGTGATATAAGGGGCCGCAAACAAAAGGGAGGATGAGGATGATCGAAACCGCATCATTCGAAGAGGTCACGCAGATCCGGATGAGCCGGGAGATCGGCGGCAAGCCGGTTTACTGGGTGGCGGCCTACCTTGTGGACGCCCTGATCATCGACACCGGCTGCAGTTACACGGCAGCGGAGCTGGCCGCCTTTCTAAACATTCATCCGGTCCGCCGGATCGTCAACACCCATTTCCACGAGGACCACATCGGCGGAAACCATGCCCTCCAGGAAAAGTTCGGCATCGAAATCTTCGCCCCGGCCGATTCCGTCCCGCTGATCGCCCGCGAGGCGAAGCTCTTCCCCTACCAGGAGATGGTCTGGGGATACCCGGCCCCCTCGGAGACCCGGCCGCTCCCGGCGGTCATCCGGACGGAGCGGTACATCTTCGACGTCATCGACACGCCGGGCCACAGTGCCGGCCATGCCGCCCTCGTGGAGAAGAGCCGCGGATGGTGCTTCTCCGGGGACATCTTTGCCCGCGAAAAGATGAAATTCATCCGACCTGAGGAGGAGATGGGCAAGACGGTCGCCTCGATGAAAAGGCTGATCGACCTCCCCACCGACCGCCTGATCCTCTTCACCTCCGTGGGACGGATCGTGGAAGACGGCCGGCGGGCACTGCAGGACTGCATTCAATACATCGAGGATCTGTCGCGCCGGGTGAAGGCGCTGCAGAAGAAGGGGCTCGGCATCCCCGAGATCGTCCGGGAGCTCTTCAGCGGCGAACACGCCTTCGCCGAACTCTCGAACGGCCAGTATACGACGGAGAACCTCGTCCGCTCCGTCCTGAAGATGGAGGGCTGAGATGGCCGGGGAGAAGATGGGACAAACGGGAAAATGGCCGGTCCACGGTTGGATTGGTCTTATCCTGATCGCCCTCTTCTGGATCCTGAACTGGTCCCTCCCCGGAACGCGCACCCACTGGAGCTTCTTCCCGCTCTGGCTCGGTTACAGCCTCTCCGCGGACGCGCTCGTCTTCTGCAGAAAGGGGCACTCCCTCCTCACCCGGACGCCCGGCGTCTGGGCGGGCCTCTTCCTGGTATCGGCCCCCGCCTGGTGGCTCTTCGAACTGGTCAACCTACGGACGCAGAATTGGATCTACCTCGGGAAGGAGAGTTTCTCGACCTTTGAATATGCGGCGTTTTCCACGCTCAGTTTTTCCACGGTGATGCCTGCCGTCTTCGGCACGGCGGAGTGGGTGGGAACCTGGGAACGGGTGCGGCGACTCGGCCCCGGTCCGGTCATCCGGAAGACGCCCGCCACGCTGCGCGGTCTGTCGGCTGCGGGCAGTTTCATGCTGCTCCTGCTGCTCGCCTGGCCGGAGCTCTTCTTCCCGCTGGTCTGGGGTTCCATTTTCTGCATCATCGAACCCCTGAACGCGAGGCTGGGGAACCGCTCGCTCCTGGACGATCTCTCCCGGGGCGACTGGCGGCCGGTGATCGCCCTCTCCGTCGGCTGCCTCATCTGCGGCCTCTTCTGGGAGATGTGGAATTTTTATTCGTGGCCGAAATGGGTCTACCGGATCCCGTACGCCGACGTTTTCCACCTTTTTGAGATGCCGCTTGCGGGTTACCTCGGCTACATCCCCTTCTCGCTCGAACTCTTCGCCCTCTATCACCTCGTCACGGGACTCTTCCGCCGGGACAAGGCGCGGAGCGACCTCCGTCTGTGAGGCGAGGGCATGAACTACCCCGCAGCAATCTGCGGGGTATCTAAGACGGCAAGGTACGAAGCAAGCTTCGGGGAATATGACCCGGAGAGATTCAAACTTTGAATCAACCGCCGGTTGATAATCCCGGCCGCTTCTGGTAGGTTGGCAGCCGCTTCACAAAATCCGCCCGAGGAGGATCGTTTATGTTTGCCGTCATCATGGCCGGTGGGAAGGGGTCGCGGTTCTGGCCCAGGAGCCGGGAGAAAATGCCCAAGCACCTCCTGGACATTCAGGGTGAGCGGACAATCATCCGCGAAACCGTCGACCGGATCCGGCCGCTGGTCCCGCCCGAGCGCACCTTGATCGTCACCGGCCGAAGCCACGCCGCGGAGCTGATCCGCCAGCTCCCGGAGATCCCAGCGGAAAACATCCTCATCGAACCCGTCGGGCGGAACACCGCCCCCTGTATCGGCCTCGCCGCACTCCATATCCAAATGCGCGTCCCGGACGCGGTGATGTTGGTCCTCCCCTCCGATCACCGGATCGGCGATGAAATCACGTTCCGGCGGGTCTTGGACGCGGCCGGTAAGATTGCGGTCGGAGGGAACTCACTCGTCACGATCGGCATCCGGCCGACCGGTCCGGAGACCGGATACGGCTACATCGAGCAGGGCGATCCCTTTCCGGCCGGCGGGGACGGGGAGATCCGCCGGGTCCGTTCCATCCGGGAAAAGCCGCCCCTTGAACAGGCCAGGGAATTTATGCGCCAGGGACGCTTCCTCTGGAACAGCGGCATGTTCGTCTGGAAGGCCTCGACGATCCTGGGGGCAATCAAACGATTTCTACCCGAACTCCACGAGGGGCTCATGCAGATCCGCGAGGCGCTCGGAACGGAACGGGAAGAGGAGATCGTCGGGGAAGTCTATTTGGCGCAGAAGGGCGTCTCCATCGACTACGGCGTGATGGAGAAGGCGGAAAACGTCCTGGTCGTTCCGGGGGATTTCGACTGGTCCGACCTGGGAAGCTGGGACGCGCTGTGGGAGGTCTCCGGAAAGGATGGAAACGGGAACGCCGCCCGGGGGGGCTTCGTCGGCATCGACGCGGGCGATTGCCTGATCCACAGCCCGGGGAAACTCGTCGCACTTGTCGGCGTCCGGGACCTCCTCGTCGTCGAAACGGACGACGCCCTCCTCATCTGCCGCCGGGGCCGGTCGCAGGATGTCAGGAAGGTCGTCGAGGCTCTCGAAAGGAAGGGTTTAATGGAATATCTGTAACGGAACAATGCCGGCTTCGTAAAAAGTCTTAAAAGTCGTGAAAATGGGACGGCGAAGGGGGAAATCGAGAGGAATTTGCATGGGAATCACAATATCGGGACAGCTCATCCTGGCCTCCGCCTCACCCCGCCGCATCGAGCTCCTGAAGCTCATGGGCCTCGATTTTGATATCATGCCGGGCAACATCGACGAGATCTTCCGGCCGGGAGAGGCCGCCCAGGCTCATGCTCTTCGTCTCTCCGAAGAAAAGGCACTCTCCGTCGCGCTGCGTCACCCAAATGCCTGGATCCTCGGCGCCGACACGATCGTGGTCGTCGCGGGAGAGATCCTCGGGAAACCGCGATCACCAGAGGAAGCAACGAAGATGCTTGAAAAACTGAGCGATCGGGCGCACGAGGTCTTTACGGGTTTCTGCATCATCCGGCAGGATCGGGGGGTTCGGATCCGGGAGGTCGTGGGGTCCACAGTCCTCTTCCGCAAGATAGCCCCGGACGAGATGGCCTGGTACACGGGCACAGAGGAGCCCTACGACAAGGCGGGCGCTTACGCCGTTCAGGGGATGGGCGGCTGCTTTATCCGCGAGATCCGCGGTTCCTGCACGAACGTCGTGGGTCTCCCCCTGTGCGAGGTCGTCGACGCGCTGAAGGACATCGCGGCGATCTGTTTTTCTTGAGAGCGATCATGGACGTCGCAGATAACATCCGGCAGGTCCGGGAAATCATGGAGGAGGCGGCAGGCCGTTCGCGCCGCTCTCCCTCCGCGATCCGGCTGATGGCGGTGACGAAGACGGTCCACGACGACCGGATCGTCGAGGCCGTGCAGGCCGGCGTGGACATCATCGGCGAAAACTACGTCCAGGAGGCGAAGCGAAAGCTCGAAACGATGGGCAAGTCCGGCGAATGGCACATGATCGGCCGACTCCAGACGAACAAGGCAAAATACGTCATACGCCTCTTCGACATGATCCACTCGGTGGATCGGCTGGAGCTCGCCGTCGAGATCAACCGGCACGCCCGGGCGGCCGGTCTGGTCATGAAGATCCTGATCGAGGTCAATGTCGCCGGGGAGACGACGAAAAGTGGCGTCCCGATCACGGACGCCATCAAGCTTGTCCGCGCGGTCGCCCCGCTCCCGAACCTTTCGGTCCGGGGTCTCATGACGATGCCCCCCTGGTTCGACGATCCGGAGGAGGCCCGCCCCTTCTTCCGTGCGCTCCGGGAGCTCCGAGACCGGATCGAAACCGAGGTGATACCGCGTGTGGAGATGCGGGAGCTCTCGATGGGAATGACCGGGGATTACGCCGTCGCCATCGAGGAGGGGGCAACGATCGTCCGGATCGGCCGGGGAATTTTCGGTGAACGTCCTTAACGAGGGCCGGAACCATCGGACAGCCCTCCCAAGACCCCTTGATGGCGTCCTGGAGATGAGGAAAGAGCCACTTTGATAAGGAGGAGAGACGATGAACAAGTCCGCGTTTTATAAACTCAGCTATGGCATCTACGTGATCACCTCAGGCATGGAGGGACGGTTCAACGGTCAGATTGCCAACACGGTCTTCCAGGTTACCTCGGAACCGCCCACCATCGCAGTCAGCATCAACAAGCAGAACTTCACCCACGAGCAGATCGTCGCCAGCCGGCGGTTCGCCGTTTCCATCCTCGACGAGGCGACGCCGATGACGCTGATCGGCCAGTTCGGTTTCAAGTGCGGCAGGGAAATCAACAAGTTCGAAGGCGTCCGGACCCGGACGGGGAAGACCGGGGTCCCCATTGTCATCGACCACGCCGTCGCCTTCATCGAGGCGGAAGTGACGGGCGAGATGGACTGCGGAACCCATACGATCTTCCTGGGCCGGATCGTGGAGTGCGACATCCTGGACGCCACGGCAGAACCGATGACCTACGCTTACTACCATAAGGTCAAAGGCGGCAAGGCCCCGAAGAACGCCCCCACGTACCAGAAGGAGGAAGCGCCGAAACCCGCAGTTCCTGTTGCGAAGGCGGCGCGCTTTGTCTGTACGGTCTGCGGCTACGTCTATGACCCGGAAAAGGGAGACCCGGAGGGAAGCGTCAAACCGGGAACCCGCTTCGAAGAGCTCCCGGCAAGCTGGGTCTGCCCCGTCTGCGGCGCGGAGAAGGACAAGTTCGAAAAGGAAGCCTGACCCAAAAAGGGGGAAAAGGGGGGGACAGCTTCGCCAATGCTCTGGACGCTCTCAAACAGATTATCGAGAGCAAATTTCAGGCGATGGCACAGTAGGCCAAAAAGGAAGGAAAAATGAGCAATATACCGAATCATAGCTCTCGATTCTAATTTGACTTTTTGCAGATCTTTGTTTATGATGCACATAAAGTAAGAATTTTGTGCATCATGGGTAAACTATGCTAAGAGATATCGCCCTTCTTCAAAAAAGAGAATTGGAAAGCCGTTTTCAGGAAACGTATGTTGAACGGAAGATAGCGATACCGTGGGATCTCGGAAACGATCTGATCAAAGTCATTACCGGTCCGCGGCGTGCGGGAAAATCGTTTTATGGCGCTCATCTGATCCGACAGACCGGATCTTACGGCTACATCAACTTCGATGACGAACGGCTGTCCGCCGTGGAAGATTATGATGAAATTATCAGCGCCGTAAACGCCGTGTACGACCATCCGCGCTATCTGTTTTTTGACGAGATCCAAAATCTTCCGCGCTGGGAAATGTTCGTCAATCGCCTGCAACGACAGGGGTTCAGGCTTCTCATCACCGGCAGCAACGCCAATCTGCTCTCTTCGGAACTGGCCACCCATCTCACGGGCCGCCATGCCTCCCTTGTCCTGTTTCCCTTTTCTTTCGGCGAGGTTCTGGCCGCGTCAGGGGGAGAACGGACCGGGATCGAGAAAATGGCCGCACTGGACGTGTACGCAGAGCAGGGTGGCTATCCGGAACCCCTTCTTAAAAAGATCGACCGCCGAGACTATCTTCGCAATCTGCTGCAATCCACATTGTACAAGGACATCGTCAAACGGTTCAAAGTCAGGTCGGTCCAGGGGATCGAAGATCTGACCCTTTATCTGATGTCGAACATCGCGCGCGAGTATTCGTTCAACGCACTTTCCGGGGTAACGAAGTGCCGCAGCGTCCATACGATTGATAAATATATCCGCTATCTTCAGGAAGCCTATCTGGTTTTCTCGCTCCCGCGCTTCTCTTTCAAGGTGAAGGATCAGGTGGGACACAACAAAAAAATCTACTGCACCGACAACGGACTGGCGGTGTCGGCGGGCTTCCGTTTCAGTGGGGACAAGGGTGCGCTCTATGAAAATCTTGTGGCCGTCGCTCTGAAAAAAGAGGAAATCGCCGGCAGGATTTCCCTGTTCTATTGGAAGAGCCCGCAAAATGAGGAAGTCGATTTTATCATCAAAGAGGGCCCGAATGTCGTGCGACTGATTCAGGTCTGTTCGGACATCACGAATCCGAAGACGCTGAAGAGGGAAATGCGGGCGCTGATCAAGGCTTCTCAGGAGCTGAATTGCGATGATCTCCTGCTGCTCAACGACCGCGTTGACCGGACGGAGACCTTCCGGTGGCAGGATGCCGAGCGCCCGATCCGGCTGATGCCGCTGTGGCAATGGCTGGGGTCATGATGAAAAAGCTAAAAGTATTATTTGTTTGACATGCCAAATAACTGCACGTATAACACACGTGTAAGGGAGGTATGCTATGCAGAAAAAATTAACAATAACAATAGATGAAGAAGTATATATTGGACTCCATAACATAATTGGGCCACGCAAGATCAGTAGATTTGTGCAGGAAATAGTCCGTCCTCACGTTGTGCGACCCAATTATGAGTCAGCCTACGCCGATATGGCAAAAGATAAAAATCGGGAGAATGAAGCTCTGGAATGGGCCGAAAATACCTTTAAGGATATGGATAATGAAGCGATGTGAGATTTGGTGGGTGAATTTCGATCCTTCTATTGGTGGGGAAATTAAAAAGAAACGTCCTGCCGTTATAATAAGCAATGACGCGTCAAATAAATTCCTCAATAGAGTTCAAGTTGTTCCTCTCACGAGCAAAACAGATCGTCTCTATCCCAGTGAGGCGCTGGTGGCTTTTGATGGCAAAGAAAGTAAGGCAATGGCAGATCAATTGGCCACGGTAAGCAAATTAAGGCTTTTGAACCGCGCGGGTGTTATTTCCGAAGGGGATATGCGCAAAGTTGAGGAAGTCGTTAAAATTCAACTTGGCATTCTTTAAAACGGAAATAGAGACACTTCCCAGGATAATTGATTGATTTAATACGGGAAGTGTCCCTACTTTATTCTCCTTCTTTAGAGGGCAAAACTTTTTGAGTTTCGAGTATTCGTTAATAATACCGTGGCCTTCCGAGTGCCGGTTGACCGGCATTGATTTTTAAACCCGGGGCCGCCGCATGCGTTTTTGGTAATCGCTCTGATGGCGTGTTGGTTGCCGATTGCAATCGGATCTCTTCCATGTGACCTCGATCCGTAGTATTATAAAAAGATGAGGAGGAATAATACAATGGCTAAAATTACCAAGGTTAGGGTATTGCCGGGTTATTGCCTGGAATTGGCCTTTGACGACGGAGTGGGTGGGGTGGTGGACCTCTCCGAGTTGGTCGGCAGGGGTGTTTTCGCTTTGTGGGGCGACATTCATGTCTTCGAACAGGTTCGGATCGGTTCATTCGGCGAGCTTGTCTGGGGCGACCAAATTGATCTCTGCCCGGACTCTTTGTACCTTAGGGCGACAGGCAAGAAGCCTGAAGACGTTTTCCCCGCCCTGCGCCGCGAGGCCGCCTATGCCTGAGATCAGCCGTTTCTTAGGCATTGTCATCAAGATGTTCTTTGATGATCACAACCCGCCGCATTTCCATGCCGAGTACGACGGAGATGTTGCTCTGATCGACATCCGCAACCTGTCCGTCTTCTCCGGTCGATTGCCGCCTCGCGTGATAGGACTCGTGATCGAATGGGCGTCGGTCCACCAGAAGGAACTGTTCGTTGACTGGGATAGGGCGCGGGCTCAGCATGAACTGCTGAAGATTGCCCCACTCGAATAGGTTCAGTATCAAGGCGCTACACTGGGCGGGTATTCCGCTGGCGCTCCATCCCCGCCAGTGATCTTGGTCGTTAAAAGGAATTTATTTATGAAACTACCAAAGTTTACAATATTTGGATTTGAAATTAGTTTCTCAACTTTCGCACACGTTTAAGTTAGTCTATCTATCTGTTCTTTAACAAAAAGCGGCGTTATTTTGCCATGCAAGTAGCCACCGTGCCCCGTAAATTGGCGGTAGATCCCTGAGAAACCGGTCGAGCAGGGATCGGAGCAGTTCCCTGGTCATTTCCGTGGCGGCGCCCATTGCCTGCTCCAGAAACATCAGCACAAGTGCCAGTGCTTCAGCGAAGGTCGCCTGCCGGAGTTCTTCGCAACAGGCGTGAAACAGGGTCCCAAGAGTTCGGGGATCCTTGTTGGTCCTTTTGGCGAGGGTCAACATGATGTATCGGCAGCACACCACGACGGTATGAGCGACAAGCGCGTCATAGGACCGACCCTGGCACTCTTTGGCAAGATTGAGAAACGACTTGGCCATCTTGAAGAACACCTCGATATCCCATCTGCGCTTATAGGCCATGACGATCTGCTCGTCGCCCAGGGAGGTGTCAGTGGACAGCAGGGCCAGCCACTTTTGGGTGCGCCTGTCTCGGACGAACACGATCTTTGCCGGAACCGGGACGCCCCTGTCATCCTCGCCGATCTCGACCATGATCGAAGCAAGAATCTTTGCGCGGCCGCGACGCTTGCGGATCTTCCTGTAGATGGCCGCCAGATGAAGATCTTCCCCCTGGTAGCGATAGAAGATCTTTTCCGTGACCTTGAGCATGCAGATGGTATGCACCCCTTTCGCGAGCAACTTCCTCATGGTTGCGGGAAAGGCAAACCAGCTGTCGAACAGGAGGTGACTGGCTTGAATCCCGCTTGCCGTGGCCTCGGCCACCATCTCGACAAGAACATCGGTTGCCTTGCGGATGCCTTCCCGGCGACGTTTCGCCCCGTTTGTTCGGCGGTCAAGGTCGGTACGCAAAGGAACCAGCCGGTTCTTTTCCTTGCTGGAGGCCAGAAGCGCACAGGACACGGGCAGAAAGCTGATACCGTCGGACCATCCCAGGGTGAGCATCCTGAACCCGCGATAATACCGATGGTCGGTATGGTCAAAAACCCGCGACAGCAGCTCGACATGCTTGCTCCGATTGCGGCGGTAAAGCGTATCATCGGCGATCAGCACCTTCATGTTGGTGGTGTCGGTCAACGACAAAAGCTCCTGGCTGATCACCCGGGAACTCAACAGCAGAAGGAATCTGCGCCAATTGGTATGGACCGAGTTGAGAAACCGATATACCGTGTCCTTGGCCATACCGCAGCTTCCACCTGCTTCGAGGGTGCGGAAAAGGTTCTTTCCGGTGAAGACCAGGGTGACCAGAACCCGGAACACGGAGACAGAAGAAATGCCCTTCTCCTTGTCGATGTTACTTCGCTTCAACAGGCTGCCGATTTTCTGATTGAGAAAGAACTGATGAATCTGGTTTTCACAGGAAACGATGTCTGATACAATCCGGCTCATAGCGTCACCTCGTGCGTTAATGGGCTTTTGTTGGGGAACAAAACCCATATATCACACTTTGTGACGCTATACTACTAATTATTACAATATATTACATGCTTTTTGCTCCTGCGAAAGTTGAGATGCCTAAATAAAAATGTTTAACAATCGGCGAAGTCGGGCTGCAATTCCGCTACGCTCCATTGCAACCGCTTGGCCACTCGCGTTGCACTCTTTTCAGACCGTAATTCGCACCGTTAAGTGCTTTTCAGAATCATGAATTGGTGAAAGTGAGGTTGCTTGCTATCGGGCTTTGATTTCATCCTTTTTTCACGAAAGTACGCATCAACCGTTGCGCCACGATGTTGCACGAGAGATGAGGGTAGGTCCCTCGAAGTCGGCTTGCAGGAGCGGGCTTCAAACCGCCTCACGCTGCTTGGGATTGAAAGGTCCCAGGTGGTGAGCGGATGAGGAAAA
>JAPLJX010000500.1 GCA_026388375.1 Deltaproteobacteria bacterium | reverse complement strand
GGCTACTGCGACGAGTTCCCGCTGGAGCAGTACTACCGCGATGTCCGGATCCACCCGATCCATGAGGGGACGACGGGGATCCAGGGGATGGACCTGCTGGGCCGGAAGGTGGTCATGAAAAACGGGAAGGCCCTCTTCCTCTACCTTGCCGAGGTCGAGAAGACCGTAGCGGCCGGGCGGGCGATCCCGGAGTGTGATGCCTGCGCCCAGGCCCTCGCCGAAGCCGTGGAAACCCTGAAGGAGGTCACCACGTCACTGACGGGCCTCGCAATGAAGGGCGAAATCGAACCCTTCCTCGCCGACGCGACGCTCTACCTCGAACTCTTCGGAATCGTCGCGATCGGCTGGCAGTGGCTCCTCCAGGCCGTCACGGCGGCAAAGGCCCTCGGGGCGAGCCCCGACGCGGCCGACGCCGACTTCTACCGGGGAAAGATCCACACCTGCCGCTACTTCTTCGCATACGAGCTTCCGAAGATCCGGGGCCTCGCCGCCCGCCTGAAGGAGAGCGGCGACGCGATCACGGTGCAGATGAAACCGGCGTGGTTTGAATAGGGAGAGATCATGATGGATGACCATAGCAAACTGGCCGCGCCGTGCGGAATGTACTGCGGGGTGTGCGCGATCTACATCGCCCACCGGGATGACAACCTCAAGTTCAAGGAGCGACTGACCGGCCTCTACGGCGTCGCAATCGACGAGATCCACTGCAGGGGATGTCTTTCGGACGACGTCTTTTCCTTCTGCCGCGTCTGCCCGATCACGGCCTGCACCGCCCCAAAGGGGATCGAGGGCTGTCACCAGTGCGCCGACTTCCCCTGCGGCCACATCGAAACGTTTCCTTTTCCCGTCGGTAAGAAGGTGATGCTCCGCTCGGTCCCCGCCCGGCGGGAGCTGGGAACCGAACGGTGGATGGAAGAGGAAGAAAAGCGCTATCACTGCCACCAGTGCGGAATCGCCCTCTTCCGCGGCGCTAAGCGCTGCCGCGGCTGCGGGGAAGCAGTGGAATTGGATTGAAGGCTATCCGGCTGAAGACCTGTATGGCAGATCGCATGGAATCGACACGACAAGACGAAGACAACGGAACGCGAAACAACGGGCCTGACGGCGTGAAGAGGGAATGGCGGGCGTTCCTGATCACCATTTTTCTGGCCGGATTGTCGGCGGGTCTGATGGCCTTGCCGACGCCTGCCGGGCTTTCCGTGGCGGGACACCGCGTGCTGGCCGTGGCCGTCATGGCGATCGGCCTGTGGTGCACCGATGCGATCCCGGCGGCCGTGACCGGAATCCTTTTGGTCATCGCACTCGTGCTCTCCCGAGGCGTGCCGGGGTTCCTGGAAGCGCTGGTGGGTTTCGCCGAACCGGTGACCTACTTCCTGATCGGCGTGCTGACCATCGGCCTGGCAGTATTGCGGAGCGGTCTGGCCGAGCGGGTGGCCCGTTTTTTTCTCCGGCGCTGCGAGGGGAGTTCACGCGCCCTTTACCTGGAAATGTTGCTATCTTTTCCGCTACTCACGCTTCTGCTCCCGTCGGCGACGACCCGCACGGGGATTCTCATTTTCGTGTACGAACAGGCGCTCGACCTCGGCCATGTTCCCCGAGGCGCACCGCTTGCCAAGGCGATCATGCTGGCGCTCAGCTCCATCAACCGGCTCGCCTCCACCGTCCTGCTGACCGGAGGAATCACCCCGGTCCTGGCGGCATCCTTGATCGGCGGAATCTCCTGGGGCCGCTGGCTTGCGCTCATGTGCGTGCCCTACGGCATCCTGCTCGTCGTCGGCGCCGTTCTGATCTATCTGCTCTACCGCAAGGGGTTCCATGCGCCGCTCTCACCGCTGCCGACTGCCGAGCCTGCGCCCCTCTCCGGAAAGGAGATCCGGACGCTCGCGATCACCATCGGCGCTTCGCTGCTGTGGCTGACGGATGCGTGGCATCACTGGAATCCGGCCCTGCCGGCGATCCTTGCTTGGGCCTGCCTGCTGACGCCGGGGATCGGGGTGCTCTCCTGGAAGGAGTTCGAGAAGGGTTTCGGCTGGGCCAATTTTTTCGTGATCGCCTCCTCGCTGTCGCTGGCCCGCGCGCTCGGCAGCAGCGGCGCCGGCGTCTGGATCGCGGAGACCATCGTGCGCGGGATGCCGGCATTTTCGCAACAGCCCATTCTGGTCGTGGTCGTGCTGCTCCTGGCCGCCGCGCTGCTCCGCCTGCTGATCCCCAACATCGCTGGTTTTCTGGCGACGACCATCCCGATCGCGATGTCGATCGGCACGGCCACGGGGCTCAACCCCGTCATCTGCGGGCTTTCGGTGATGATCGCCGGCGACGCCGTGCTGTACTATCCGGCGCAGAGCGCCTCGTCCCTGGTGGTCTACGAACGGGGCCATCTCACGGCGGCGGAAATCTTCCGTTTCGGGTTGTGGATGACTCTTGCCGCCTATCTGGTGGTGCTGTTCGTCGCCCTGCCGTATTGGCAAGCGGTCGGCGAACCGCTACGCATCATCCCCCGCGGATGAAATCACCCACTGACGATCAGGGATTGACCGGGTACTGCGGCCGCCTGCCCTCCAGCACATCCAGGACGCCCTGGGCAACCATGGTCGCCATATTATACAGGCTCTCCTCCGTCATCGCGCAGAAATGCGGCGTCACGATGACGTTTTCCATGTGCAGCAGCGGATTGCCCGGACGCGGCGGCTCCGGATCATAGACGTCGACGGCAGCGCCGGCGATCTGTTTTCTCTGCAGCGCTTCGATCAACGCGGCCTCATCCACGATGGTGCCTCGCGCCGTGTTGATCAGGTAGGCGCCCGGTTTCATCCGGGCCAGGGTGCGCGCATTGATCAGGTGTCGCGTCTCCGCGCCTCCGGAACAATGGACGGCGACAAAATCGCACTGGGGCAGCATCTCCTCCAGACGGTCCATCTTC
>JAPLJX010000360.1 GCA_026388375.1 Deltaproteobacteria bacterium | reverse complement strand
TAACGAACAGGCGCTTATCCGGATCGACATGTCGGAATTCATGGAGAAACATTCCGTGGCCCGGCTGATCGGCGCCCCGCCGGGGTATGTGGGGTATGACGAAGGCGGCCACCTGACCGAGGCCGTACGGCGCGGCCCTACGCGGTCCTGCTATTCGACGAGATCGAAAAGGCCCATCCGGATGTCTTTAACATCCTGCTTCAAATCCTCGACGACGGTCGATTGACGGACGGTCACGGACGCACGGTGGATTTCAAGAACACGATCGCGATCATGACGTCGAATGTCGGCAGTCAATGGATTCAGGATCCCACCCTCGCGGATGAGGAGAGGCGTGAACGGACCATGGAGGCGCTCCGGGACACGTTCAAACCGGAATTCCTGAACCGGATCGACGATATCATCATCTTTCGCACGCTGGCCATGGCGGATATCGAGCGGATCATCGACATCCAGCTCGGACTCATCCGGAAACGGCTGCAGCAGAGGAAACTCTCCCTGGAATTGACAGAAGGCGCCAAACATTATATAGCTCAAGCCGGTTACAGTTCGGTATACGGGGCCAGGCCCCTCAAGCGGGTGCTTCAGAAGCAGATCCTGGACCCATTGGCCCTGCAGCTTCTGGAGGGGGCTTTTGTCGAAGGCGACCGGATCGTGATCGACCAGGACGAAGGCCGGGTCATCTTTCGCAAAAATTGAATGATGCTAACCGATGTTGATTCTCGGCGAAGGCCATCCCCGGAAGACCGACGCCGAAAGGAACAAGCGATAGCAACCTTATGTTTCAAAGAGGAGAAAAAGGATGAACACGATTAAAATCGGACTCTTGCTGGGCGCCCTGACGGGCCTCCTCATGCTGATCGGCGGCTTGTTCGGGGGTCAACAGGGGGTCGTCATTGCCTTCATCTTCGCGATGGTGATGAATTTCGGGAGCTACTGGTTCTCGGACAAAATTGTCCTCCGCATGTATAACGCCCAGGCGGTTTCGGAGCACGAGGCGCCGGAGCTCTACGCCACGGTCAAGAATCTCGCGCTCAAGGCTTCGATGCCGATGCCGCGGGTCTATATCATCCCCGGCGATACGCCAAACGCGTTCGCCACGGGACGAAACGAACAGCATGCGGTGGTCGCCGTCACGGAAGGGATCCTCCGGATCCTTGGCAAGGATGAACTGGAGGGGGTCATCGCCCATGAGCTGACCCACATCCGGAACCGTGACATCCTGATCGGCTCCATCGCCGCGACGCTGGCCGGGGCAATCGTCATGCTGGCCCACATGGCCCAGTGGGCCGCGATGTTCGGCGGCGCCGGCCGCGATGACGACGAAGGAGGTGGAAGCAACATTGTCGGCCTGATCCTCATGGCCGTTCTTGCCCCGATCGCCGCGACACTCATCCAGATGGCCATTTCCCGTTCTAGGGAGTACCTTGCCGATGCGGGCGGGGCAAAGATTTCGGGAAAACCTTACGGTCTGGCGAGCGCACTCGAAAAACTCTCCCGGGCATCCCAGACGATGCCGATGGAGGCAAACCCCTCAACGGCCCATATGTTCATTGTAAATCCGCTGACCGGACGTTCCCTGATGAATCTTTTCAGCACACACCCGCCGATTGAGGAACGTATTGCCCGTCTGCGAAGCATGAGACCGATCTAGCAAAGGCGCAAGCGGGATTATGCCCCATTTGCCCCAAGCGACGCGACGGAAAATGAGGCCCATAGAGAGTCAAGGAGGTTTCATGGAAGAAGAAAAGAAGAATAAGGGTTTTGTGATCAAGGACCGGCGTCTCTTCGACGAATCCGGCGCCGCACGGGTCGAAGAAGAGATGAAGCCGGAAGATAAAAAACCGGTGGAAAATCCCGAAGAGGGACCGAGAAGCTTCCCAGCCGAAATGGATACTCCCGAAACGGAGGCATCTCCTCTTCCCGAAATCAATTTCGCCAGTTTCATCTTTTCGCTCAGTACGACAGCCATGTACCACTTTGGAGACTTCCCCGATCCGGCCACGAAGGAATCGCAGCGCAACCTCCCGGCCGCCAAGCAGACGATTGACATCCTGAGCATCCTGAAGACGAAAACAGAGGGCAACCTTGACGAGCAAGAAAAACAGATGCTGGACGGCATGCTCTACGAATTGAGAATGCGCTTTATCAAGGAAATGACCAACCAATGATCACAAGGGAGTCGCCGGCCAAGGTCAACCTCTATCTGCGGGTTCTCCGAAGGCGGGAAGACGGCTACCACGACATCCTGTCCCTCATGCAGCGGATCAGTCTCTGCGATGAGATGACCTTTGCATCGACCGATGGTGGCATTGCGGTCCGGTGCCCCGGCACGGACCTGCCGGAGGATCAAGGAAACATCGTATACCGCGCGGCGATGGCCTTTTTTTCTTGCATCGGCGCGCCGCCGGAGATCAAGATCACCATCCGGAAACGGATCCCCATCGGCGCCGGACTGGGAGGCGGAAGCTCCAACGCCGCCACGACCCTCATGACCCTGAACGAAATGCATGGTTCCCCGCTGGCCCGGAGGGAGCTGATGAAGATCGGCGCGGGAATCGGGGCGGATGTTCCTTTTTTTATTTTTGGAAAGACGGCCTGGGCCTCGGGGATCGGCGACCTCCTCACGGAAGCGCCTTTTTTACCCCCCCTCTGGTTTGTGCTGATCAATCCGGGTTTCGAAATCTCCACGAAAATGGTTTATCAGGGACTCAATTTTGGATTGACAAAGCACGGAATAAATTATAGCATCCCCCGTTTTTATGCAGCGGAAGATTTGATCCGGGGTCTCTTGAATGATCTCGAGAAGGTAACGCTGCAAATTCATCCTGTTCTGGATCAGATCAAGACCTTTTTGCTGGAGAGTGGCGCCCGTGGCGCCCTGATGTCGGGCAGCGGACCGACCGTTTTCGGTATTTTTACGGACGAGAAGTCCGCTTGCAGGGCGGAGGAAAATTTGGGGCAGAGAACCGGGTGGCGGGTGTTCAGGGCAAAATCCCTGTAAAGAGAATGGATTATCGATCAGGGGTTTTCCACCGATCACCCATAACCTGCCGCCTCTTGCCTGTTTTGTATTGGGGCGTCGTCAAGCGGTAAGACACAGGAATTTGGATCCTGCATTCGGAGGTTCGAATCCTCCCGCCCCAGCCAATCCATATTTGCCGTTAAAAGGAAGAGAGATGCTCGAAAGAATCAGGGTATTTACCGGAAATGCGAATCTGGAGCTCGCCCGGAAGATAACGGAAAATCTGGGTGTAACCCTTGGGAAAGCCCATGTCACGTCCTTCAGCGACGGTGAAACTCGGGTGGAAATCAACGAAAATGTGAGGGGCATGGATGTCTTCATCATCCAGCCGAGCTGTCCGCCGGTAAACATCACCCTGATGGAACTTCTCATCATGATCGACGCCGTGCGTCGGGCGTCCGCAGACCGGATCACGGCGGTCATCCCCTACTACGGCTACGCCCGACAGGACCGGAAGGTGGCGCCCCGCGCGCCGATTACCGCCAAACTTGTAGCCGATCTCATCACCCAGGCTGGGGCAAACCGGGTTTTGGCGATGGATCTTCACGCAGGCCAGATCCAGGGATTCTTCAACATCCCGGTGGACAATCTTTTCGCCACGCCCATTCTGCTGGACCACATCAAGAAGAACTACCCCGGCGACAACATCGTAATTGTCTCACCGGACACAGGAGGCGTGGAACGGGCGCGCGCCTTCGGCAAACGCCTGGGAGCCAGTCTGGCCATCATCGACAAACGCAGGGATGGTCCGAACGAAGCCCAGGTCATGAACATCATCGGACATGTCAAGGGAAAAAGGGTCATCCTGCTGGACGACATGATCGATACGGCAGGAACGGTTGTGCAGGCGGCAAAGGCGCTCAAGGAGGAAGGCGCGATCGAGGTCTCCGTCTGCTGCACCCATCCCGTTCTTTCCGGTCCGGCCGTGGAAAGGATCGAACAGTCGGACCTGAAAGAGGTCATCGTGACGGACACGGTCCCCCTCAGTTCATTATTCATTTAGGAGGAATTCCATGGAGGCAACCGAATTAAAAGCCTGTATCCGCAATACATCCGGCAAGGGGCCGGCAAGGCGTTTCAGGAAGGAAGGATTGATCCCGGCCGTGTTTTACGGCCGCGGTGAGGAGGCCATTCACCTTTCGGTGAATGCTGCAGAACTGCTCAAGATTATCCGAGCGAAAAAGGAGAACGTCTTCATCAAACTTCTGATCGATGGAGAGAAGAATCTGGAAAAACTTTCTTTGATCAAAGAGCTGCAGATCGAACCGGTCAGCAGGCGGTTCTATCACGCGGATTTTTATGAAGTCCGCATGGATCACCGGCTGACGCTCGATGTTCCCCTCCATTTCGCCGGCATTCCCGTGGGCGTTGTGAACGGCGGCGAGCTTCAGCATCTGAAACGCGATCTGAAGATCACCTGTCTGCCTTCGGTTCTACCCGATTTCATCGAGATCGATGTCACCGGACTGGAGATCGGCGACTCGATCAAGGTGCAGGACATTCTGGTCCCCGAGGGAATTACGGTTCTCGATCCGGGTGATGTTGGCGTAGCCATGGTCGCCATCGTGAAGGTGTCCGTACCGCAGGTGGAAGAGGCAGTGGAAGGCGCGGCTGACGCGGAAGGAGAGGCCGTTGCAGAAGAAGGAGCATCGCCCAAGGGAGATGCGAAAGACTGACGACATCACCTTTTGATCCCTCTTAAGGTTATTCAGAAACCCTGCACGCACAGCTTCGGAGGGCCGATGTGAAGTTAATCGTAGGACTGGGAAATCCGGGGATACGGTATCGGCTGAGCCGACACAACGCGGGTTTTCTGATCCTGGATCAATGGGCGCTCGAACGGGATATGCCCATCAATCAAACCCTCTTTGATGCCCATATCGGAAAGGGGAAGATAGACGGCGACGTCGTTATTCTTGCCAAGCCACAGACATTCATGAATCTGAGCGGTATCGCAATCCGGAAACTGACGGACTACTTCCGAATCGCTCTTCAGGATGTCATTGTTGCACATGATGATCTGGACCTGCCGTTTCAGTCGATCCGTTTGAAAGCGGGCGGCGGGCATGGCGGGCACAAAGGGCTTATTTCACTGATCGATCACCTGGGCGGACAGGATTTCATGAGAGTCAGACTCGGCATTGGAAAACCCGCCCGCAAGGCGATGGTTGAAGGGTACGTCCTGGAACATTTTTCTGAAGAGGAGATGGATTGTCTGCCACAGCTGATCACAGCGGCGGCGGCGGCGATAACGGACATCCTGAGTTTTGGTATTCAAACGGCCATGGAAAAGCATCATGGGAAGAAAAAAACAAACTTCATTGAGGAGGGTTGAATCATGTGCAGCGGAAAACGCAGTTTCTGGCCTCTGTTGTGTTCTCTCGCCATCATCCTGTTTCTGATGACCCCCATGGCTTTCGCGGGTGAGGCAGACATCAAGATCCCGGATCTGACCCAGGTCGCCTTCATGGGCGGTTCGCTCGGCGGGTTGACCATCCTGAACATCGGGCTCCTCGTCTGTGTCGTCGGCATGATCTTTGGCTGGTTTCAGTACATCCAGACCAAGAATCTGCCTTCGCATCAGGCCATGTTGGACGTCTCCGACACGATCTGGGAAACCTGCAAGACCTATCTGTTCCAGCAGGGGAAGTTCCTCGCCGGCCTCTGGATCCTGATCGCCATCTGCATTGTCTACTATTTCGTCGGCCTGCAGGGCAACACGATCGGCGCCGCCCTGATGATCCTTTTCTGCTCGATCATGGGCATCCTCGGTTCCTACGGCGTGGCCTGGTTCGGCATCCGGATCAACACCGTGGCCAACTCCCGTGCGGCCTTCGCCTCCC
>JAPLJX010000064.1 GCA_026388375.1 Deltaproteobacteria bacterium | reverse complement strand
GTTTGCCCATCCAATATTTAAAAGGTAAACGCCTTTTAAAAATCAAAACAAAAGGGAGCGTATCGAATCCCGAACCTTTGATGGACACCTTCCGGGTACGACATCCAAACCATCGGAATGTCGCCACCTTCCATGGGTTTCGCAGATTTTTTTTCCGGTTCAAACTGGACTATATTTTTGTTCCCTCTTCTGTCCGGGTCCAAGCCGCGAAAATTATTCAGCCGCGATGGAAAAAATATTACCCATCCGACCATTTCCCGCTGTTTACCCACATTGATTTGTCCATAATCTCCGCTGCTGCAGATTCCGGCGCTTTTATTGAAAAGGCTATGAACGATGAATAGGGTTATCTTACATCCAACGGGAAAATAAATTCACAAACCACTCCCTGATCCTGGGCAATAAAGGCCTTTTTTTTCACTCATCCCATTGAATCTGCCTGGAATCCGCAAGGTCCCTGACAAACATCTTCTCCATTTCGACGGCAAACTCCTGACTCAGGATAACCGCATTCACCTCGTCATTGCTTAATAAGCTCAATGAGTCCATGTTGGTTGAGCCGACGGTTGACCAGACCTTGTCAACCATCGCGGTTTTCGCGTGCAGCAGGGAAGTACTGTGCTCGTATAACTTCACTCCCGATTTCAAAAGCTCGGAATAATAATACCTCTGTGCATATAATGCCAACTGAGAATCGGTGGTCCCGGGGAGAATGATCTTTACGTCAACACCGCGCTCAGCAGCATCAGTAAGGGCCTTTACGATCTGGTCGTCAGGGATAAAATAGGAATTCGTCATGTGAATCGAATGTTCTGCAAAAGTGATGGCCGACACATATACAATAAAAGGGATCCTGTTGGTCTCTCCCGGGGTGCTGCCGACCACTCGCACCAAGGCATTACCCGCTTCTTTCAGGTCAGGGAAATAGTTCCGTTCGGAAAGTTTCGGTCCCTTCTGCTTCAGCCAGGTATCCAGAAAGAGCTTCTGGAATTCAACCACGGCCGGGCCTTCAATTTGAATGTCTGTGTCACGCCAGCGAATTGGCGCCTTTTCGTTTTGTTTCCATCTTAGAGGACTGCTCGAATAAACCTTGCTGATGTTGATGCCCCCGATAATGGCGACTTTGCCGTCGGCTATCAAGATCTTGCGATGGTCCCGGTGTGTCAGTCCCCATTCCTCCCGAGCCTTCAGTGGATTTATCGGATTGAATCCGACAACCTGAATTCCCCCGTCCTGCAAGCGTTTGAAAAAGGATTCGGGCGTTTTTAAACTTCCCACGCTGTCGTAAATGATATTTACCTGAACACCTTCCGCCTGTTTTTGCAGCAACAGATCGGCAAATTTGCGGCCTGTTTCATCATCTTCAATGATATAGCTTTCAAGGTTGATATGGTCTTTGGCCTTCTGTAGTGCTTTGAACATTGCGGCATAGGTAGCCTGACCATCGGCGAGCAGAGTGACTTTGTTACCCTTCGTCAGCGGGCTTTCGGTGACCGATTCTACCACGGCAGTGTGGCGTCCCAGGATGTCCGTCGGGTCGACCGATCGCTTCAGCCGTTCCATGATAGCCTTGCTTTTTTGGGGAGATAACAGTCCTTTGGACGAAACGATTTGAGGAGGTTTCTGTGCAGTCGGCGCCTCATCAATCTTTTCAGAGACGTTCGGCAAGGTCGCACATCCATTGCTGTAACTCAAGACGGATATGAACAGAAAGCACAAAAAGAAAGGCTTGACGATTGTTATAGGATATTTTTTTTTGATTTGATAAGACATTGCTTTTTCATGGTTGAACTAAAAGGAACTCGGTCTTGTATGTCAAGGTAATTTGATATGACATTGCTTTCTGACAGGAAAAGTATAGGAAAGTTCCGTTTGCATGTCAATTATTATTTCCCGCAAGAATGCGGCCCTCGTTTGATACTTTACACGCTGAACTTGGGCGGCAGGGGCTGATCCACGGCCAGGCCGTTGCCGGGCAGGATCATCAGCGTAGAGGTCCCGTGGGCAAGGAGTCTACCGTTTTCATCGGTGACCGTAGCTTCGGCATATCCCAGTGTTTTGCCCAGTTTGATCTGGCGACCTTTGGCGATGAGCTTACCCGATACCGCCGGCGCAAGATAATTCAGTTTCAAATCGACGGTGGTGGCGCCGGCGTTTGGGTCTTCAATCCCGCAAAACAACGCCCAAAAAGCAGCGGCATCGATAATCGAAGCAAAAACCCCGCCGTGAACGAAGCCAAACGGCTGTAGATGCTTTTCGGCCAGATGGATTTCAAGCAGGCTGAAGCCGAGTCCGACGTCCAAAATCTTCATCGACAACAGCTCGAAATAGGGGCAATGGTTTACGAATTGCGTGACGCGTTCGATGTATTCAGGATTGAGTTTCTTCATTTTTGATATACCCATATGCCCATTCGATATCCAGTTCCACGAGTTTCTCATGGGTTGGGATTCCTGCTTCGTTCCATCCCAGCATTTGGTAGTAAGCCCGTTGAGCCATCTCCAGCTTGGCCGTATCAACGGATATGTCCTTCAGCGGACCTTCCAGCGGCGAATCGAAAAATCTTCGGGGCAGCTTGTCATCCATTCTGGAAATTCCCTCGCGGAGATTGAAGATTCGCGCAAGGGTGATTCCCCGGTCAACGACATCTGCAAGCGGCCGGGAACCCATCGGCCATCCTGTAACCGCTTCCACGGCATCTGCGATTTGCTGATGACTCCAGGGCACAAAGACACACATGCCTATGTAATTGGCCATGTGACGCCATAGGCCGACCTCGTACACCATCTGTGCTTTCCTGAGGCTTAATTCCGTCGTTGGCAACGTTTCCCACCGGACCTGATTCTTCTTGACCAGATCATCCTGAACACCGGAGCAGTGATCCGCTCCGGTTGCATTGACACTGTAATGCAATCCCATTCCCTGTTTATAGCGGGGCTCATGCATGGGGAGTTCCACACCTTTGACATGAATTGCATATTCAGAGGATCCGCTGCCGATTCTTTCTGACGCCCGTTTTGTCCCTTCCGCAAGTATATCTCCGAACCCTTTGCGGAGCGCAATCCGTTCAACCATCTCAACCAGCGCCTGGGCATTGCCGAACGTCAATTCAAGCCCGTCGGTGTCTCTTTTGGTTAAAATTCCATTTTCATAACATTCCATCGCAAAGGATATGGAAACGCCTGTTGAAATCGTGTCGATGCCATGGCGCGCACAAATTTCGTTGGCCTTCATCAGGGCCTCAAGATTGTTCACACCGCAGTTGGCACCCAGGGCTCCGAGCGTTTCATACTCCGGCCCTCCATAACGGATATCCACCTTCCAGGGTTTTTCAAGGCTCACGACCCTTTTGCACCGGATGGGGCACGCATAACAGGTCTCCCTTTTCTTGACATAACCTTTTTCAAACAACTGCTGAGGGGTGATCTGTTCCACGCCGGGAAAGCTGCCGCCTTTAAAGTTTCGAATCGGCAGGTTGCCGGAGATTTCGTATTGCCGCATGGTGGATCCCGTGCCAACAAGGTGATGGCCGGACGCCTTTTCCTTGAAGTTCTTTCCCATCCACCGGGCAAGCTCCATCATTTTCTGTGGATCAGCCACTTCAGGCGGGGTTTCGCCCCGGACGGCAATGGCCTTCAATTTCTTGGAGCCCATGACGGCGCCGAGTCCGGTTCGTCCGGCGACATGGGTAATGTCGTTTGCAATACAGGCATAGCGGATCAGTTTTTCTCCACCGGGACCGATCAATGCGGTCTTGATTTTATCGCTGCCAAGCTCCTTCTTGATTGCAGCATCGGCGTCGGCTATTTCCAGGCCCCACAAATGGCCGGCCTCACGGATTTCAATTTCGCCGTGGTTGATCCAGACATAAACGGGAACAGACGATGCCCCTTCAACGATGATTGCGTCATATCCGGAACGCTTGAGTTCGGCGCCCCAGAATCCTCCCGCCTCTGCTTCCCCAAATCCGCCCGTCAAAGGTGATTTTGCGCCGACGCTGTTTCTTCCGCTTCCCGGCAGAGGATGTCCCGTCAACGGACCGAGGGCGAAAATGAGCTTGTTGTCCGGACCCAGTGGGTCTATTCCCGGGGAAACTTCGGTCAACAGCGTATTGATAATGATTCCCCGGCCGCCGAGATAATGTTTGTAATAATCTTCGGATGGCTTTTCGACGGAGTGACGCCGGGTCGACAGGTTGATGCGGAGTATTTTCCCATGGTATCCAAACATCATTTTATCCTTTGCCGGTCCCTTTGCTGGTCCGGCATTGTGTAATGAGGGTCGAAACATATGGCGAACGGCCTCGTGTG
>JAPLJX010000289.1:10409-22629 GCA_026388375.1 Deltaproteobacteria bacterium | reverse complement strand
TGCGATAACCACTCCCCGAATTCAACGCCCCGTTTCAGGTGTCAGGATGTTACACTTCTGGGCTCCTATGAATTATCTCAACCCTACTATTCCATGATCTGCCGATCGCAGTCGACGATCTTCTCCTGGTGAAACTCGTAGAGTTCGACCGCCTGCCGCCGCAGGCTAAACAGATGCTCCGGACGATAGCTGCCCTGCAGGGGCAGAAACTGGAGCCTTTCGAGAAATTCGCCAAGATGATCGACAGCCACTGGGAGGAAATCGCAGCCTACTGCCTCCCCGAGAACAAGATCTATCTGGGCTTTATCGAGGGCCTCAACAATAAGATCCGATTGATTCAACGTCGCGCCTATGGATTGCGGGATGAAGAATATCTCCGCCTCAAAATCCTCACCTGTATGCTGCCGGAGATATAAACCGTGTCATTTTACCCACTCACTTGGGAGATGGGCCTCTATTTGTTGCTAACAGGGCGACAAGTCTGCACCGTCCAGTTCTTCCAGGCCAGATCTCTATATTGAGACCGCTCTTTTATAAGCCTCCCATACGGCATCTTTTACTTTACGCGGAGTTACGCAATCTCCTATCGCGTACACCTCAGCGACAATGTCATTCAGTTCAGGCAACAGCACGTCAACAGGTTTCATGCCTATCGATAAAATCACCGTATCAGCTTTCAGTAGAGACTCTGAGCCATCACTCAATTTGATCATAACGCCGTCTGAAGTTATTCTTTCCAATTTGCAGTCTGTGAAAATGCGGACGTTTTTACTCTTCAGCAAGTTAATAATCATATCTCTGTTCGCGGGAAAAAGATCAGGCGCCAGTTCGGACAATTGCTCGCAAATAGTTACATTGTTTGATTTACCCGCCAACTCAACGGCTATCTCGCAACCTGTGGCACCGCCACCAACTATCACTATGGAAGAACCTACTTCAACCTTTCCGTTGAGAGCATCTAAAGCTGACAAGCATTTCACTGAGCCGTCTACGGGTGCTTTAAAAATTTCCAATGGAGTGGATCCTGTTGCCAGAAATACCATGTCAGGCTTCTCTTTTTTTACGGTTTCAATATCAATCGCTTTACCAAGTTTAATTTTTATATTTTCCTTCCGAACTTGGCGGATCTGATAATTCAAAAATCTTTCATAGTCACTTTTTAAACTATGTTTTCCTACCGCCTTCAACAATCCTCCAAGACTCGCACTCTTTTCATACAATGTCACGTTATGGCCTCTCAACGCCGACACACGAGCTGCCTCAAGTCCTGCTATGCCGCCTCCGATGACCATAACTTTTTTTTGGTGGTTATTCTTTCGTATTTCGAGTCTTCTTTCATCCCCACAGGCCGGGTTAACAGCGCAGCTGATAAACTTCGATTGATGAATCCTGCGAAAGCACTCATGGCACCCGATGCATGGACGAATGTCCGCTTCCCTTCCATCTCTGCATTTCTTTACAAACTCGGGATCCGCAAGAAGGGGTCTGCCTATCGCTACGAAATCGGCATCCCCCCTTTCGAGAACTTGGTTTGCAAGATGAGGATATCCCAATCTTCCAACGGTAATGACCGGTATCTTAACCTTCTTCTTCACCTCTTGGACCATTTCTACCATACACCCAGGCTCTTGATATTCCGGAGGATGTGGCCAGTACCAGTTTTCATAACAGCCGACATCGACATGTAAGGCCGCTATGCCCTCTTTTTCAAGTACTTCGGCAATTTTCAGGCCTTCTTCTCTTTTTCTCCCTCCCTCGATTTTATGTTCAAGCCCATACCGGTATATAATTGGGAAATCACTTCCGGCAATTTTTTGAATCTTTTTTATAACCGACAACGGGAATTTCATCCTGCCCCAGAAATCACCGCCATAACTGTCGCTTCGGGTATTCCATAAGGCGGTCTTAAACTGATCCAAAAGATACCCTTCATGACCGTGAAGTTCGATGCCGTCAAATCCCCCCTCTCGCGCTACAAGCGCAGCGTTGGCAAGGGCGTCTATCAAGCCTTCAATTTCGTCGACACTCATTTCACGAGCCGACTTATCAGGAGTCCAGAAAAGAGGAACCTTTGACGGCCCCATGGGTTGATGACCGGTCATAGCAATCAATGAAGGCCTATAAACGCGACCCCATCCTGCAGTAATCTGAGCAAATATTTTGCAGTCGTGGTCATGAATACGTTCCGTCAACTGTTTTAGATTTCTTGTTTTAATCAAATTGTCGAACGTGGGAAGAAGTTTCAATCCTCCGGATTCCCATGGCTCATATTTGTTGGTGGCGAGGCAAACCGTCGTGATGATTAGGCCGACGCCACCGCGCGCTCTCTCTTCGTAGTAATCAATGGCCCTATCTGTAAATAGACCATCAAAACCGGTTAGTGCTCCAATTCCCATTGGAGCCATAATCAACCGGTTCTTCATATTTGCCGTACCTATCTTCCCTGCTCGAAAAATGAATGGATACATTGTCATATCGATATATAACCTCTAAGTTGCTTATCACCATCATTTCATGTGGTGATCCGATAGATAAAAATACTTTGTGTTTGAGCGGGACACGTCAAAATCATTCACATCCTGTTCGGCAACCACAGGGATATTTCTGGAATGAATATTATGATGATAAGACCTATCCATTCTACTATAAGAAAAGGGATCGATGAATAATATACGTCGCTCATCTGAACTTGATCAGGCAGAATACTTTTCATATAGAACAAATTGAGACCAAACGGTGGACTAATATAACCCATTTCAAGGTTAATCGTATAAAGAATGCCGAACCATATGGGACTCATACCATACCTTAATATTATGGGGAAAAATACTGGGAGCGTTATTAGCATGATGCCAATGGGATCGAGAAACATTCCGAGAATAAACAATATTACCATCATTATCATTATTACAAGCCATTTATTGAGATCGAGGCCGCTGATCATATTATAGACAAATTCGCTTGCTCCCGAAGTCGTATAAACGTGAACAAAACACTTTGCGCCGAGAACAATCCACATAATCATTACGGATATTGTCATAGTTTCTTCCAGAGATTTATGAAATATGTGCCACGTCATTTTCCGATTAATGACTACCACCAGAAACGCTGCAAACGCGCCGATGGCCGCCGCTTCAGTTAGCGTGCATATTCCAAAGTAAATAACTCCCAGCACAATGATAACCAAGCATATCGGCGCGGCGATGTTCTTAAGACTTAATATTTTTTCCTTAAGGCTTACCCGCTCTTCCAGTGGGAGAGCGGGTCCATACTTTGGACGTATTGCGCACATGAATGCGATGTAAATAATAAACAAAATGGCAAGCATAATACCTGGAACCACCCCTGCCATAAATAATTTACCCACGGACTCATTGGTTATACTTCCATACACAACCATTATTATGCTCGGAGGTATAAGTACTCCGAGCGAACCCCCCGCAATGACAGTTCCGATTGCGAGTTTCTTATCGTATCCTCGACTGAGCATAGAAGGCAGTGCAATCAACCCCATCGCGACAGTAGCTGCGCCGCTAATCCCCGACATAGCAGCAAATATTGCGCAAATGACGACGGTTCCCATTGCCAGTCCTCCTCGCAGTCCCCCCATCCACTTATACATCATTGCATAAAAGCCTTCCGCCAAGCCGGAATGTTGAAGGTATTTAGCCATTAATATGAAAAGCGGAATAGCGAGCAATATATAGCTTTCCCATTCTTCATTGGCTGTTGTTGCAATAAGGTAGAGGCCTTTTGGCCCAACCTGCCAAAGCGTAAATATTACCATGGTTCCGCCGAGGGCGAACGCAATAGGCATGCCTGTCATTAACATCAGTATCAATATTGAAAATATGATGAGGGTTATCGTTACGATACTCATTTCCGTCCTCCTTGATTATCTGCAGAAAAGGAACCAAGTTGTTTCCTTGTCACTAATACATAAAAATCTTTTATAAATTCAGCAACCGCCTGTAGCAGTGTAAGAGCTACGCCGACGAAAAGAACCAGCTTAACCGGCCAGATAACCGGGTCCCATGCAGTGCCAGATACCTGCATATCGCGAATCGAAATGACGAATTGATTTAACCCGTATTTGGCAAAGTAATACATAAACAAAAATGTTATAGGATACGTGCATAGTCTTACATATACTTGCACCCTACTGCTCAGACATGAATACAGCATGTCGACGTTTACATGTTTTCGCGTGAGAAGCGTATAGGCCGCTCCAAGAGCAATAAATGCAGTCATAAGGTAACCGCTCAATTCCATAACCCATAGAGTCGGGGCATTGAACGCATATCTCATTACGACTTCATAAGACATAACGATCGTGATCATTCCAACGAGATACATTGCGATTCTACCAGCAATACGAGATAATTTTTCAATGGCCAGGATCAATTTCTCGACGGTATTCATTTGTCACCTCAATTTGTCTTATTGTTTGAATCTTCACATTAGTTGAATCACGGACGCAGTTACGGAAATGCATGGAGCAAAGCCCCAGCATTTTTATTGAACCGGCAATATATTTGAAAAATCGTCTTAATTCTTGTCATGTTCACGTAACCATCAGCAGGGATGGTGGTTATGTCTTCAAGAATTCAAACCATTTCAGGCGATACTATTATTGATCGCCTGAAATGATTTGAACCAATAAATTCTGCATCAGCAGCAGATGTCATAACAATTATTTTTGTTTTTTCTTATATTCCTTCAGAAGATCAATAAATTGTTTGGAGGCAGGAGACTTTGCAGCTGCCTCCTCCCAAAGGGGTATGGATGCTTCCATAATTGTAGACATTGTCTTGTCGGACATTGTAACGACCTTTACACCGAGAGCTTGTGCTTTTTTTATGTCTTCACCTTCCAACCTATCGTAATCATCCTTATAAATCATCGCTGCATCTATAGCTGCCTGCTGAACAATCTTCTTGAATTTATCGGGAAGCTTTTTCCAGGAATCCATATTTATATATGTTTCCCCAAGTCCAAAGCCTACTGGCGGAAGTGTAATGTATTTGATAACTTCCTTCAATTTATATGTTTCCGCCATATACAGCGGATTGAGTGTGCCGTCAATCGTGCCAAGCTGAAGTGCCATATACTGCTCAGGACTTGCTATAAGAGATGGTGCAGCACCTAATTTTTTTAACATGCCGATATAAGCACCGCTGGCGCGCAGTTTTTTACCTTTAATATCTTCGGCATTCTTAATTTCAAACTTTGTCATAAATCCTACGGTAAATGCCGCCACAGACAGAAACTTCGTCCCTTTCTTCTGATATTCAGAGTCGAGCAATTTCAGTGCAGCGCCATCTTTGAAATCATAATAGAATTTATACACATCATCAAAATCTTTAAATGCAGCAGGTAAGCTGTATTCTGCATAAGCCACAGGTATTTCGGTCGTATGATATGCGCCGTAGCTACAGCCAGCATCAATTGCACCGTTCTGAACGGCTGCGTAGATTTGATTTCCGGCGGCGATGGCACCCGGCTCATACAATTTAATTTCCATTTCGCCATTTGTACGTTCCTTGACGAGTTTGGCCCAGTTTCCCCAGTAACTCTCGCCCATGTAACTTTTCAGCGGCGTAAGCACCTGAGCTTTCCACTGTATCTTCTGTTGAGAGTAACCGACTCCGTTAGTGCAAATTACTAACGCAAATACCATCATTACAATTACAATTGTTCCCCTTCTTGACATGATTACACCTCCAGATGGTTGACATTATGGATTTTCATCATCTTACAACTACTGAACGCTCTATGCTTTTCCAGTACATATGAAATCGCATTAATATAAAGATTCGTGGATTCAATAGTGCATCGTGTCATACTGTCATTGTTGATATATCGGACACCAGAATGTGCAATTACCACATTCAATGCATTGTTTTAGCTCATTACTAAATTTGTGAATATTTTCGGTCCGCATTTTATCTGTCATAAACCACCTATATTCCCTGATACAATATCATGACCCGTTTGTATTATTATAAATACTCCAATTTATTCAGTGCCACATTTTGACCGTATTGTGATGTACTATGCTAAAATATGAATTACCTACCTTTTCTCCTGGATGCGGACAAATTAGACTTTGTTTTGGGCGGTTTCACGGGTGGAACTTCCACCCCATGGAGGAAAACATCCACGATTTGAGGAATGATTGTTTGCAAATCTAGGTGAGTTAATTCTTTCCCCAGCATCAACTCCTGGCAGTATAAGAAGCCGAACATTATTCCATAGAAAGTATGTCCAAATAGAAAAGGATCTCCCGCTTTAAAAACGCCCTTATCTTGATATTCCTGAACAATGCGCTCTAAATCCATACACAAACGGTGCAGAAGAAGACGGTAATAATTTCGGCCCAAATCAGCATGAGAGACAGCTTCGGCAATGCGGAAACGCATCAAAGGAAGGCGCTCATCTAAATTTCCGTAATATTTTTGGGCCACTGTTTTCAGGAGTTCAGCGGGATCAGCATCCAGAAAGGAATTTTCTTTCAGGGACTCCAGAAATCCGCTGGCTCCATGGGTTCCAATGATCTCCGTAGCGAGAGCAGCTTTACTGGGGTAGTAGCGGTAAACGGTTCCGTGAGCAATTCCCGCCCGTATGGCGATCTCCTCGATCGTGGCCTTATGAAACCCTTTTTCCTCAAATACCTGTCGCGCCGCTTCCAAGATATCATTCCGACGCTGCTCCTCAGGAATATATCGTGCTTTTTTGTAAGAGCCCCTTTTCCCTTCTTTTTTCTTCTCGTCCATAATTTCGTCTTGTTCCCTTCTACAAGATCGAATGGAAAAACGTCGTAATATATAATACCTGACCGTGAAAAACGGAGATCCAAGATAGATGGAGAGTCTGTCAAGGAATCACTGACACCTTTTTTTCCTCGTCGCGTAAGATGAAGCGCTGTATTTTCCCGGTGACGGTTCGGGGCAGAAACTCACGGGAAACAAATTCGATCACTCGCGGACATTTATAACTCTCAATCTTCTCTTTTACGTGTTTTTTAAGCTCTTCCGCCAACTCCACAGAGGGCTGGTATCCCTTCTTCAAAACAATGAAAGCTTTGACGATATTTCCACGAATAAGATCGGGAGAGGGAACCACGGCAGTTTCCAGAACCGCCTCATGGGTCAAAAGGGTGGCTTCAACCTCTCCACCGGGAATTTTATTGCCGGAACTTACAATAATTTCATCATTCCGCCCTTTCAACCAGCAGTATCCGTCCTCGTCCTCTTGGTAGATCAATCCCGTTCGATTCCAGCCATCTTTAATCCCTTCCTTTTGTTTATCCGGTCGTCTCCAGTAATACTGCCCCCAGGGAGCTCGAATCAGGAGTTCTCCTGCAACTCCTTGGGGAACTTCCCGGAATTGAGCATCCACAATTTTTCCCTCCACCCCCGGCAACAGGAAGCCCGAAGAATCCAATTTGTCTTCAGGCGTTCCCTTGCGAGTGGAAAGAAAGGAGTTTAAATCGCCGGAACCCACTGAATCTAGAAGATCTACACCAAACCGCTTTCGCCAAGCCTTGACGACAGTCCCGGGCATCCATTCCCCGGCACCCTGACAAAGGCGCAGAGAACTCAGATCGTACTTTTTCTCGGCGTCCTCCACCGCCAAAAGCATGCGGAACACGGTGGGCACGCAACGCAACACCGAGATACGATGGTCCTGGATCACCTGCAGCATGCTCTCCGCCTCGAAATGCTCCGTGATGGATAGTGTGCATCCATTGTATCCGAAAAAGAGGATAAAATAAAAGCCGAAGGCGAATGTGAAAGCAGGATGGCCGCCCAGCACGTCCTCCGATGTCATTTCCAATAAATATTTGCTGGCAACTGCGATGGCGGCTACTCCGTCGCCGATGGAGGTGATGATTCCCTTGGGTTTACCCGTGGTCCCCGAGCTGTAGATGATGCGCATCCAATCTTCCTTGTCGCATTCCACCGCCTCAAACTGCTCGGACTGATTTTTGATGAGGTCTTTGTAAAATAGGAATCCCTCTTCCTTTCGCCCGCAGACAATTATCTGATTGGTAAAGTTGAAGTGCTCTTTTGCTTTTACCACCTCCGACAGCGTATCCGAACTGACCAGAAGGGCCTTGGCTTCCGAATCGTTGGCCCGGAAGATGATCTCTTCGGCACGCAGCAGGTGGTTGACGAGGACTGGAATCGCTCCGAGCTTCCAGCAGGCAAGACAGGCTACAACGAATTCCGGTCTGTTGGGAATCCGCAACATCATTCGGTCGTTTTTCTCCAGACCAAGATGCCGCAGGGCATTGGCCAGACGGTTAACTTCCTTTTGCAATTCGGTAAAAGTGATCCTCTGGTCTCGGTAGAGAATCGCCACTTTGGACCCCCTCCCATTGTCCACATGGCGATCCAGAAAAAACTTGCCCAGATTTAACTTCCGCGGCAGGCGCACTTCCGGCAATGGAAATATTTTTTCCGGAAAATAATCCCTGGGGGGAATGCATGCCTGTGGTATTTTGCCCATAAAATCAAATCTCCTCTTATTGCCGACCTTCCCCCATTATTTTTCAGGGTCGAAGGGGATCTTTTTGCTCCGCTTTATAAACCCCGCAGGGGATCACTTCCGATTCTACGGCTCCGGCGGTTTTGTCGTCGGTCGGTTCAATATCAGTCAAAACGTTGATGTTTAACCGGCTCAACTTATAAAGACCTTTAGACCCAATCCGGAAATATCAGATAGCCGCCATAATGCGTTTCACCGCTTCAGGATGGTCGTACCGCTATTTCCCATCAGGCCGTATGTTTGAGCCATCCCCACTTTAGCGTCGGCCACCTGCCGACTTCCGCACTGTCCTCTAAGCTGCATCACCACCTCGGCAACCTGCCAGGCAGCTTGGGCGCCAATGGCTTCCCCGAAGGATGCAAAACCGCCGCTGGGGCAAACAGGAAGACGTCCACCGATCTGGGTCTGCCCTTCTCTGACCATGCTCTCTGCCGCTCCCTCACCGCAAAATCCGCAGGTTTCCAAATACTGCAAATAATGCCAGGAACTGTTGTCCGGCAACTCCAGAATGTCGATATCTTCAGGTCCAATCCCAGCCTGCTTATAGGCCTGCTGCGAGGCGGAGTAGCTTTCGCTCAGCAGTGGGGCTTCGGCTTTGGCCGGGGCGGAGATGGCGGAGATTCGTAGCGTCGGGTCCCCATACAAGGCGCTGCCGAGGGTTGAAGCGGCAACGGTGATCGGTTTGGAGGTATACTGTCTTGCCTTGCTCGCGGCACAAAGAATCACAGCCGCCGCTCCGTCGCTGGTGGCACAGATTTCATAAAGACGCAATGGATCGGATACCATCTTCGAGGAGAGAACCTCCTCCATCGTATAAATTTTTTTATACCGGGAGTTTGGATTCTGTGCCCCATATTTGCTGAGAAGCACTTTCACCCTAGCGAGATCCTCTTCGGTGGTTCCATATTTCTCCATTCTTTTCCGGCATTCAATGGCCCAGTAAATTGGATTAGGCATCCCCACCATACGCCAGCGTAGAACATCACGGTCTTGCTTGGGATCATCCGATTTCGCCCCTAAAAACCCTTCCGGCGAAACATCCATTCCTACTGCCAAAGCAACGTCCACTTGACCGGAGGCTATACTCATGGTGGCCATGCGCATGGCGGAAGCTCCCGTGGCGCAGGCATTATAAACATTCACAATGGGGATCCCCGTTTCTCCAAAAACACTGGCCAGATACTGTCCGGAAAGATGTCCTGCATTCCCCCCCCAGATGTAGATGCCGGAGCAGATGGTTTCAATCTCTTTCCACTGAATTTGGGCATCCACCAAAGCTTTGGAAACGGCTTCCACCCCCAAGTCAATAAAAGTTTTTTGTGGAAACTTCCCCCAGGGATGCAAACCGATTCCGATGATCGCCACCTCTCTCATGCTCTCTTCTCCTTTTACAAATTAAAAAGCATTATATTACTTATCTCGTATAGGATCCGTCGGTTGAAAGGCCCAAGTCACAACTTCTTGGCCTTGCTCATTCCGGTATAGAGTGAAAGTAACAACTTCCATGCTCAAACCAATTTTTAGAGCATGAAACGGGCATTCCTTTACAATCCCGGCTATCTGAATGCCTTCCGGAAACTCTACTAATCCAATGATGTATGGAGTGATGTTTCCCTCAGTCTTAAACGGAAGCGGGGGCATATAGTGCTGTATAGTGTAACTCTTTAGAATCCCATTTTTGTTTAGTAGGACTTTCTGAACCCCCTGACGAGAACATCCTGGCCGATGCTGCTCATGAAATGCGGGGAAAAAATACGTATCACAGGACTGGCAATGAGCGCTCATAAGTTGCACTTGATCCTCATTCCAGACAAACAAATCCGGCAATGCCGGGATCATCTTCCCTTCCGGACCAACTATGTTCATGGAAACCTCCTCATTTTGTCTTTTGATCCTCCTCGTTCGGGAACCGCTAAAATGCTTTTACGAGCTAAATTTTTTATTGACTGGGTCGTCAGTCATTTTTGGTGTCAGACAATACTAAATCTCTTTTCCGCTTGTCAAGAAATATTTTTGACCTAAAACTGCCATTGCATTCATATCTAATTGATATAATTAGAAATAGTGTTTCGCATGGGTGAATGACAAATTTGGCAACATATTAATATTCAAAAGGAATCGAGATTCATTCGCCACTTTTAGGTTTGATTTAATTGAATTGAGTCGAGTAGACAGGTTTCTCCAGATACCGCAGGTTGACATTTGTTATTCTCCGTTTGCCGCCCGGTTTTCCGGCGGTACCACAATATTTCTAAGGATTACCGCTTGTACTGTCGCATGGTTCTCGAAATTCGTCAATCATTGAGGAAGATATCCGTAACAAAATATCCAATCACTGATTTTCCAAGATCGCCCAACCACCGGAATCGCTGTCTCCACCTACTTATCAATGAGTTTCAATTTAAGCCTGTTCAATACTTGTTTATGCTAATGAATATAGTTACTTACAAACATGAAAAATCGAAGATAACCCATTTTTATTGGATTTCCGGAGGATCAGCCTTCGGAAGTCCAATGTTTTGAAAAAAGATAACCCACAAATTGGGCGATTCCGGGGGTAGGTTAACCCAAGAAATCAGCGTTTGCCGCTCTCAGAAAATAAGGGATATTTTAAAATTAATTTATTAATATCAGTATTTTAGATCTTTTTTTAAATATTTAACACCAGTATTGAACAGCAAACATTACATGGTACAGTTGGTTTTCATGGTAAAAACTGAATTATTGAACAGGCTCAATTTGGGATTGATGTGAGGATTACCATTCATAAACGACATTTCACGCGGGCAAAGCCGTTGTGCAGATCGCCGTAGTCGAGATAACGATAGATCTCCTGCTCGACATAGGGCCGCCAGAATCCGTACTGTCTTGAAAAATGTTCACCATAGATTTGGACAAAGGTTTCAAAATATTCCTCTACGCAGCGGTAATAATCGGAAGACTGCGGGTTCCGTGGACGATAAACGGCGGCAGGGGCAGCCATGACTTCTCTCCTTTGAGAAAATCAAACCGCTTTATAATAGCCGACTCTCCGTCCATCCAAAATACACCTCTTCAAATCGCATCTTTCGTATCTCCTGTAGCATCTCTGTCCGTCTCATCCGTCACCTCCAACCGTGACCACCCTAAACCGGACAGATCATGTGCTACAAACTCGGACAGTTTACGTGCTACTGACATTTCAAAAAAATATTTCTTGACAAATAAAAAAGCATCGAATAAGTGAAACAACAACGATTGACTGATAAGTCAGTCATCGTTGCTGTAAGACTGCAAAATCCCCAAGCTGAAGGAACTGCAAGGGAGAAAGATAAAAAATACGAACGGGGACAAGAAGTAAGCGCATCAAATGGGTCGGTAAAGGTCTGCCGGGTAGATTGCAACGATTTCTTATGGGCTGGAGAAAAAAAGTGATTCGTTTCCGCCGAAAGTTGCCGGCGGGACGGGGTTTGTGAAGGCGGGAGCCAATAAGGAGAAGACATGTCGGAGAAATCACAGATTGAACGATTCGAAGGAGACCTAAAGACGTGCATTGAATGTGGGAACTGTACCATGTGGTGCCCTGTTTTTCAAGAAATGCCCAAGGAGGACTATGTCGCCCGGGGTAAGAACTTGATGATCCGGAATCTGCTCAGTGGAAAGTTGGTCTATGACCAGAAGGTTGCCG
>JAPLJX010000289.1:0-10353 GCA_026388375.1 Deltaproteobacteria bacterium | reverse complement strand
TATGACCAGAAGGTTGCCGACGTCTTGAGCATGTGCACCCTCTGCATGACCTGTACAGAGCATTGTCCCGTGCAATGCCAGGTGCAGTCCACGATTATTGCCGCCCGAGCGGATCAGGTGGCGGATAAGGGGATTGGTTTTTTATCCAACCTCATCTACCGCTGGCTCATCCCACGCAGGTCGCTTTTCGGACACGTGGTCCGGATGGCTTCCTGGTTTCAGGTGTTTTTGCCCAAGACCGAGGGAAGCATCCGGCACTTGCCCGATTTCCTGTCCGCTTTTGGCAAGAAAAGGCAGATCCCCTCCATCGTCCCGCAGTTTCTACGCAACCAAATTCCCGAGGTAAATAAGCCGCGCGACGGAAAAGCCAAGAGGCGGGTCGGGTATTTCATGGGCTGCGCCACCGATTTTGTTTTCCCGCATGTGGGTCGCAAAACCATAGATTTCCTGAATCGCCAAGGAATCGAAGTGATCGTGCCTAAAGCGCAAGGATGCTGCGGAGTTCCCGTCTGGTCCGGGGCAGGCGACTTCGAGACCGGCCGGAAGATGGCGGAAACCAACGTGCAGGCCTTTGCGGAATGTGATACGGTGATCGTGGATTGCGCCACCTGCGCCAGCGGACTGAAAGAATATCCCAAATTCCTGGCTACTCCAGAGTCGGCGGAACGTATGCAGGCCTTTGCAGACAAGGTTCAATACACCGCCGCTTTTCTGGTTGACGATCTAAAGCTGCCGGAGAGCGCCTATCAGCCGTCCGAGCAGGTCCGGGGGAAGAAGGTGACATGGCATGATCCGTGCCACGCCAATCGCTATCTGAAGATCCATGACCAGCCGCGTAAAATCTTAAAGGCCCTTCCCGGAGTGGAATATGTGGAAATGATCCGGGCGGACCGGTGCTGCGGAATGGCGGGCGCCTTCAGCCTCTATCACTACGATGTATCGAAAGGTATTGCGGATCGAAAAGCGGAAACGATTGCGGCGACCAAAGCCGACATCGTGGCCACGGGCTGTCCGGGATGTATGATCCAGTTGATCGACACCATGCACCGGAACCATAACCCCCAGAAGGTCATGCATTTGATGGATCTTCTGCAATAGGCGGCGGCCGGGGAAAATTCGCCCCTCTCTCTTTGCCTCGGGGCTTAAACAGTCAACGGAAGGAGCATTGATAAAAATTGAGAGAAGAACATTTGACTTTCTGCCATGTCTGTCCCAGCCATTGCAGCCGCAAGATCACGGTGGAAGACGGAATGATCACAGATGTGGACCGGGATCAGAAAAGCGGTTTTCCGAATGAATGGTGTACGTTTACCCGCGGGCGGATTATTAAAGAGGTCTGTCATCACCCGGACCGGCTGAAATATCCTCTCAAAAGAGTGGGGCCGCGGGGGAGCGGACAGTGGGAGAGGATCTCCTGGGACGAGGCTTTGGACACCATTGCCGAACGCCTGAAACATTACCGGGAAGACTTCGGCCCGGAAAGCGTGGCAATGTGCTTGGGAGAACCCAAGGGAATGGAGTTTGCCTTTGCCCAACGGTTTGCCAGCATGTTTGGGACTCCCAATGTGGTCACGGGGAAATAACCAGATTTACCTGATGGGGGGGTTTCTCAGGGAAGAAATGCGCGCCTCACTGCAGGGAGCGGCGAAACTGGTGGTCATCGATCCTAAGCGGATTGATATCGCAAAGCGGGCCGATATCTGGGTCCATCCGCGGCCGTCGACCGACGGTGCCCTGGCGTTGGGGATGATCAAGGTGATTATCGAGGAAAAGCTCTATGACGTCGATTTCGTTACCCAGTGGACGGTGGGATTTGATAAACTTGAAGAGCATGTCAAAACCTTTTCTCTTGACGAGGTGGAAAAGGTAACCTGGGTTCCGCGGGCCAAAATCGAAGAGACCGCCCGGCTCTTGGCCCGCACCAAGCCGTTGGCCCTGGTGGTGGGCAACGGAATTGAGCGCAATATCAACGCATTTCAGCAGCTGCGGACTATCTTTATCCTGCGGGCCATCCTCGGCGATATGAATACCTTGGGAGGAAACATCTGCATGACCCCGCCTCCCTACACGCGCCTGGGAAATTTCTTCAATCTAAAGGACTCGGTTCGCATGGAGAAGATGAAAAACAAGCAGGTCCTGGGTCCCGAATACCGCGTCGCCCAGGGCGCCGCCTATATCCCGATTCAAACCTTTGTCAAGGCCCTTTTGGATGAGAAACCCTACCCCATCAAGGCGGCGGTGTGCATTTTAACCGATCCGCTGATGAGCTATCCCGACACGGAAGCGACCTACCGGGCCTTTATGAAGCTCGATTTTACGGTCGTGTCGGAAATTTTCCATACGCCGACCACCAATGTGGCCGATATCGTCCTGCCCGCAGCCTGGGGCGCCGAACACGATACCGTTGGCTATTGGCCGGGCTATCACGAAGAGATCCGAGCCTATCCGAAGCTTGTGGATCCGCCTGGGGAAGCGCGCTCCGATGCCGATTGGATCAACGAACTATCCGCGAAAATGGGGCTCGCGGGGGTGTGGAAAAGCGAAGAGGACGCCTTGGATTTCATGCTTAAACCCAGCGGGGTTACCTGGCAACAATTCAAGAAGATACGCTCGTTCGACGGGAAAAGGGAGTACAAGAAACCCGAAGAGGGCATCTTCAAGACCCGTTCGGGAAAGGTGGAAATCTATTCCGCCGCCATGGAGAAATTTGGGTACAACCCGATACCGACCTTCCCGGAATTATCCCAGTTTCGTTTTGAAATTTCGGCTGAATTCCCTTTGATGCTCTTCAACGGCAAGGAAGCCGCCTATATGTTGACGGGCTATAAACAGGTTGAATTTTTGAAGAAAAGGAGACCGCATCCCATTGTGCAATTGCATCCGGATACGGCAGCCCGTTTTGGTCTGAAAGAAGGAGACTGGATTTACATCGAAACGAAAAAAGGGCGGATCAAACAGCTTTTATCGTTAGATCCGAATCTGGATCCCCGGCTGGTCTTCGCGGCCTTCGGCTGGTACTTCCCGGACGAACCCGGAGATCTTTACGAGTTTCGCCGGTCCAACATCAATGTCCTGACGGACATTGATCCGCCTTATGAAAACATCACCGGAGCGATTGAGTTGGGCGGAATCCCCTGCCGGGTTTGCAAGGCCGAGTAGGTGGATCCGTTGGATCATTACTCTTAACAGGCAAAGAAGAGGAGGAGGTATGGATGTGGCAACAGAAAAAAAGCAGATTCCCGAAATAAAGGGGCTATTTACCTGGCCCAGCGATGAGCTCCACCTGATTGCAGGGACATGTAAGACTTGTGGCTCCCGGTTTTTCCCCAGATTCTACTCGCAACACGCCCCGGGCTGCAAGAAGCGCGACGTCGTGGATCTGATTCTGAGCAACAAGGGCGTCATCAAAAGTTATACCATTCAGCGTTATGCCCCCCCCACTCCCTGCGTGGATCTGAGTCCCTACGCCATCGGTTTGGTAGAATTTCCCGAGGGCATACAGGTTCCGGGGATCATCATGGGGAAGGATTTTGACAAATTAGGTATCGGAAAGAAGGTCGAAGTGGTTAAGGGGACGCTTCTCGTCGATCAGGAGGGGACGGAACATCTGACCTGGATGTACAAACTGTTATAACCATTGAGGGAAGCGGGAACCATTGCATAGAGACCCGGCCTGCATTTCAAAACAGCGTTCTGGGCAGGGAAAGGTCCGAAACGGCCGGACGCAGGCGGAAGATCGGTTTCTCCATAAGGTGTGGGACCTTTGCTCCCAAACCTCATCACTGACCAGGTCAGTGTGTTTGGAAGACCATAACGAAGGAGGATGAAAAGATGAGGGACGTTGCTGTACTGGGTATAGGGATGCACCCCTGGGGTAAGTTTCCGGAAAAGAGCTTCATCGATTTGGGTGTGGTGGCCATAGATAATGCGCTTAAAGATGCCCGTTTGGAATGGAAGGATGTCCAATCTGCGGTGAGCGGCGTTTGGCAGTGGGGAGGCAGCGAAGGGATCACGCCCGGCCCGAGACTGGCGGCGACCCTGGGAGAGACGGGACTTCCCTTCGTCAATGTCGCGCAGAGGTGCGCGACGGGAGGTTCGGTCTTTCGGGAAGCCTATTTCCAGGTCGCCTCCGGAATGTACGACGTTGTGCTGTGCCTGGGCGGCGACAAATCTCCGAAGGGATTCTTCTCCACGCCGGGGAAAGAAAACCCGGCCCGTTACGATTGCATTGATACGGACTGGATCCGCTGGAGGATGGCCGGGTTGACGAATCCGGCCTGCTGGGCGATTGATTGCAAGAAGCGCATGGAGAAATACGGTACAACCGAGTTGACGCTGGCCAAAGCGAAGGTGGCCGCCAGCAAGCATGGGGCCCTGAATCCGAATGCCCTGTATCGGAAGGTCTATACGGAAGAGGAGGTCCTGGCATCGCCCTATGTGTGCGATCCCCTGAGGTTGTTGATGATCTGCGCCACGCGGGATGGCGCTGCGGCGGTGATTCTGGGCAGCGTCGAGAAAGCGCGGCAGTTGAGCGCAAAATTGATCACGGTGGCGGGGACGGCCATCGGCACTTCACTGTATGGCGATCCGACCATGCGCCTCGGTGCGTGCTATGTGCCCACGGAAGCCGAGACCAAAGCTCCGCCCGTGAGCGAGAGCGCTTCGGCCTCGAGACAGGCCTATGAAATGGCGGGCATTGGGCCCGGCGAAATCGATTTTCTGGAACTGCCGGACAACAGCTCCTGGCATTATCTCCAGTATCTTGAGATCCTGGGCTTTTGCGGTCCCGGAGAGGCGGATCGACTGCTGGCCGACGGCGATACAATCATCGGGGGCAAGATTCCTACCTGCCCGAGTGGGGGGCTGGCCTCCTTCGGAGAGGCCTCGGCGGCTCAAGGAGCGCTTCAGATTTTTGAAGTCGTGACACAGTTGAGGGGAGAGGCCGGCCAGCGCCAAGTGAAAGACGCCAAGGTCGGGATGGCGCAGACCTACGGAGCCGGAGGAAACAGTGCCACGGTCATACTGAAGAAATGACAGCCGCACACATGAGATGTCCGAGAAAACGGCGTCATTGGCATACGCGGCAGAATGAAGGTGTTTTCAGCTTAATAATCTCTTAGGGTGAATACCCCGCCGGCGGCGGGGTATTCACCCTAAATATGAAAGGCCTTAAAATGGAGCCAAGAGGAGGAGAGAACATGAAGACAAGTTTTTTGCGCGTCCTATTGGGAATCACTTTGATAGGCTTACTGAATCTACTGTGTGTCAGCGGTATGGTCCGAGACGCAGCAGCGACTGAACCCTGGACAAAACCGATCTCGATCGGCAGCGGCAGTGTGGGGAGTTCCCATTATTCGATCATGTCCGGGGTGGCGGCCCTCATTACCAAGTATGTGGGCATCAATGCCACTACGGAGGCGACGAAATGGAGCGCGGATAATGTCGATCTGCTGAGGGAGGGGGAGCTTGAATTTTCATCCTGCACCTCTGATGCGGTTTATGACGCCTGGAGAGGGGAAGATTATTTCAAAGGGAAACCGCAACGTTTTATCCGCATCATCCACAGCGGATACACGTCTTGCGCCGCCGTGGTTGTCCGTGCTGACTCCAGCGTCAAGACCCATGCCGATCTCAAAGGAAAGCGTTTCTACGCCTGGATGCCCACCTCACCGATCTATCAGAGATGGTGCAAGGTCATTCTGGAGGGCAATGGTTTAACCAAGCAAAATTTAACCCTGATGAACGTGGTCAGCACCGCGGAAGCGGCGACGGCCCTCTTGGAGAAGAGGTGTGACGCCGTATTGATCGTCGGGAGCATCCCCACGGCGGCCATTATCGAGCTTACAAACACGATCGACTGCCGGATTCTTCCGATCGGGCCAAAAGAAATCAAGGTGATGAACGAGAAGTACCCGTTTGTCTTCCCACTCACGCTGCCCGCGAAGACGTACAAGGGGCAGGACAAGGAAATGTACATTCAGGGCGCCAAAACCCACATTATCTGCCGGGAAAATCTGCCGGATGAACTGGTTTATCGGGTTACAAAGGCCTTGATGGGGCATCCGGAGGACGTGGCCGCCATCCATCCGGCCGCCAAGGAACTCATGGCCAAGAATTTCTTTGGGAATATCCAGGCCCCCTTTCATCCCGGCGCGATCCAATATTACAAAGAGATCGGCCTGTGGACGCCGCAGGTCCAAAAGGCACAGGACAGTTTTTTCACGGCCAAAAAATAACACGTCGGCGGTCAGCTATGATTCCGCAGGACGCATCTAAGCTGATTCGCGATAGATAGTGCCGCATCTTCGTCAGGGTGTGTACTTTTCCATGCATACGCCTCTTGCTGGAAGGGGAGGGAGACGTCCTTCCTTCGGAGGATTTTATCATCGTTACATAATTGCAATTGTATGAGGATCTGACCATGGCTAAGGATACAACCGCTAAAAACGAGGCCTTGGAGGCCGGGGAGCCCAAATCGTGGATGTTGACGAAAGGGATCTTCGCAATCGGTGTCATCTTTTCCGTCTACCACATCCTGATCATCATGAACGTCTTTGAATGGCTGGGATTCGGGAGCATCTCCGCTATTTCCCATCGGGCCATCAGTTTGGGATTGATTTTGATCATGGTGATCATACTCTATCCCTTCAAAGAGGGCGCATCGCCCCGAACGAGTGTCCCCTGGATGGATTATACACTGATGGGTCTCAGTGTGATTGTCTGTGCGTACATTGTTGTCTATTATGAGCTGGGCTGGATGGATCCCAGCCTGCACGGGGTGAGCGAACAATACCGGGATACGGTTGAGATCATCCTGGGAGTCACCGCCATTCTCCTGGTTTTGGAAGCCACCCGAAGGGTGATGGGGCTGGCACTTCCCTTGATCGCGTTTCTATTTGTCCTCTACACCATCTTCAGCAATCATTTCCCGGGTTTTCTCCAGGCCCGCGGCTACAGTATGACGCGGATTGTCGGCCATCTGTACATCTGGTCGGAGGGGATCTGGGGAGTCGCCATGGGGGTTGCGGCCATCACCATCGTGGGGTTCATCATTTTTTCTTCCTTCATCACCGAGACGGGAGCGGGCAATTTCTTTACGGATATCGCCAATGCGACGTTGGGGACGAAGAGAGGGGGACCGGCGAAGGCCGTGATCATCTCGGATGCCCTCTTCGGAATGGTCAGCGGCAGTACAACGGCCAGCGTGATGACCACGGGCGTCTTTACGATCCCCATGATGAGAAAGGTCGGCTATTCCGCAAACTTCGCAGGGGCCGTGGAGGCGGTTGCCGCCAACGGCGGGCAGATTATGCCGCCGGTGATGGGGGCGGTTGTCTTCATCATGTGCGAGTTTCTCCAGATGCCATACCGCGAGGTGGTGCTGGCCTCGATCATCCCGGCACTGCTTTACTGGCTTGTTCTGTACTTGACCATCGATTACAACGCCGCCCTCCAGGGGATGAAGGGACTGAGCAAAGCGGAACTCCCCTCCTTGTCCGTGGTTTTGAAAAGGGGCTGGTTTTACTTCCTCCCCTTGATCGCGCTCATCTATTTGCTGGTCGTCGTGGCGTTATCGCCGGAGAGATCGGCGCTTTCCGCCGTCGTCGTTCTGCTGGTCGCATGCCTTTTCTTTAAGGATGTCCGCATGGGCCCCAAGAGAATCTTAAAGGCACTGGCCCTGGCGGGACGCAGCATGGTTCTGGTCACAAGCGCCTGCGCGACCGCCGGCATCATCATCGGGTGTATGACCCTGACCGGCCTGGGGTCGAAGCTCTCCACCATGCTTTTGACGGCGGCCCAGGGGGAAATGTTCCTCCTCCTGTTGTTCTCGGCCATTGCCTGTTACATTCTGGGGATGGGGATGAGTTCCATCCCCGTTTATCTGACGGTTGCCATCCTGGTCGCTCCGGCCCTGGTCAAATTCGGGATTTCGCCCATGGCCGCCCATCTGTTCGTCTTCTGGTGGGCGCTGACCTCCTTTATCACCCCTCCCGTGGCCATTGCCGCCTATGCGGTTGCCAGCCTGTCCGGGGGGGATCCATTCAGAACCGGTTTCGAGGCGATGCGCCTGGGGGCGGGCATTTACGTCATACCGTTCATGTTTGTTTATCGTCCGGGGCTGCTTCTGATGGATAGCGTTGGAGGCATCGTTCTGGCTACGGTCATTTGTATTCTGGGTGTGTATGCCGCAGCTGCGGCCCTGACCGGATATTTCTTAACAAAAACCAAAATATGGGAACGTCTATCTCTCTTTGGAGGGGCTCTTCTGATTGTTTTCCCCGGCTGGATGACCTGGGTTGGTCTGATTATGATTGCCATCCCCATGGCGACACAGGTACTTGCCAGAAAGGCCTTGCAGAAAGTCGCAGTTTAGAAATTGCGATCAGGCGCGGCCTGAAACAGGGTCACGTCCTATGTACAGCCACTGATTTACCTTAGTTTACTACTGTTTGGAGGAAGAACATAGTGAAGCCAACACGATATACGCAAGAAATGTATGATGAATATTTTTCCAAAGGCTACTGGACGGATGAGACGACGTCGGCTTTATGGGATCGTAATGCGGTTCAATATCCCGATCAGGAGGCGTTTGTGGATGCCCATCGCAGACTGACCTGGTCCCAGGTGAAACTGATGTCCGATCGAATTGCCTTCAATCTCCTTGGTCTGGGACTGAAGCGGGATGAGTTCCTCTTCTCCTTGCTTCCCAATTGCGTCGAATCCTATCTGATGCGCGGCGCCTGTGAAAAGGCGGGCGTCATTTGCGGGTCGGCCCTGATGACGATTCGGGAGATGGAAATCGGGCACGTCTTCAAACAATTTTCGGCCGTCGGGATCGCTATTCCGACAGAATTCAGGAGGTTTCCCTTCTACAAGGCTGTTCAGGAGATGCGTCCGAATTTCAATTTGTTACGTCATGTTATTGTCATGGGAGGGAAAGTGCCAGAAGGGGCGCTGTCGTTAGAGGCCATGATGCAGCAACCGGAGAATGTTCCACCGGGGTACTTTGACCGAACCACGATCGGGGCCACCGAGGTTTCCATGATCGGGTTTACCAGCGGGACCACGGGGATGCCCAAGGGGGCTGAACATGTACAGTGCGCACGGATTGCGATGGCCAAAGGGTATGCGGCGGGACCCAAGCTTCATGGAAAGGACATCGTCCTCAATATCATCAGCCCCGTGGGGGGATTAAGTTCGGCTTTTACGTACAACGGCTCCGCCGCCCTGGTCGGGGCAAAGGTCGTGTTACTGGACGTCTGGAGTCCCGAGAAGACGTTTGCCCTGATTGAAAAGGAGAAAGCCACGATCCTGCTGGCCGTTCCGGCTCAACTGGCGAAGCTTGCCTTGGATCCTTCCTACGTCAACTTCGATCTAAGCTCGCTGCGATGCATCTGCACCTCTACGGCGCCCCTGCCCTACTCTTTGGCCACGGCCGTGGAGGAGCGCTTTAAGGTTCCGGTGGTCAACTTTTACGGCCAGTTTGATGCCGGTTCGATCGCCGGTGTGAGCATCGATGATCCTCTGGAGGTACGGCGTTCCACGGTAGGCAAGCCGCTCAAGGAAAATACGACCGCCCTGCTTGGCGAAGACGGAAAAGAGGTCGCCCCCGGCGAGATCGGCGAGGTCGTTTATACTGGCCCCACTGCCGGTTCCGGATACTATGGGGATGTGGAAACCACGCTGAAAGTCTGGGGAAAACTTGGCAAAGAGGGTAGGTGCCGCAGCGGGGATTTGGCGAAGTTTAATCAGGATGGGTATCTGATCCTGGTGGGGCGAAAGAAGGATGTGATCATCCGGGGTGGGCAGAATATCTTTCCCGCCGAGGAGGAGGGATTGCTGCTGACCCATCCCAAGATCAACAGTGTTGCCATTGTACCCATGCCTGATCCGATCATGGGCGAAAAATGTTGTGCCTACGTGGTGTTGAAAGAGGGAGAAACGCTGAGTTTTGAGGAGATGGTTTCTTTCCTGAAGGACAAAAAAATCGCCAATTACAAGATTCCGGAGAGACTGGAGGTGCGGAAAGAACTCCCACTGAAGGGGCTTCAAAAAATTGCAAAAGGACCTCTTTGCAAGGATATTATCGAAAAGTTAAAAGCAGAAGGCAAATTATAAACCAAAAGAACCGTTCCTGAGACCTCCTAAGTAAGTAAGTAAGGGTCTCCCCATTGTCAGGACAAAAACGGGTTGTTTATGGTGCATCGTGTTAGCATGCACGGGGTTTGGGTTTAAACGCTCCTTGACATAAAGCTCATAGGGGGTTCGATACCCCAGAGATTTGTGAATCCGTTCCATGTTGTAGAATATGATGACATGGGAAGATCCAGCAGATCACATTGACGGGAAACG
>JAPLJX010000499.1 GCA_026388375.1 Deltaproteobacteria bacterium | reverse complement strand
GCTGGCCGATGCGCTCCGGCGGCTCGTCAGCACGACGAGTGGACCTGTATAGACTGAGCGCGGGTCTTCCGCGGGGAACCCAAGCACTTTGCGCTGATCGCTTTCCGTCTCCGATGCGGCCGAACCATTCGCGAGAATAGTCACTTGCTCGCGGCTGTCTTTGGTTGCCACGATTCCGCCCTTGCCAAGGAAAAGGCCGGCAAGGCGCACCGCCTCCTTGAGCAGGCCCCCCGTGTTGCGCGACAGGTCCAGCACGATCCCATCGACATGCCGCTGCCTGGCCTCCGCGAGGAGGCTTTTCACGTCTTCATAGCAGGACTTATTTTCCTTCTCATCGCCGTAGAAGGAAGGAAGATCGATCACGCCGAAGTGGTATTGTCTGCCGTCCACTGTCCGGGTCTCGTAGGCGATCTTGGCCTCCTGCTCCTTGATGTCGATCTTGTCGCGCGTGATAGTAGCGTCGAAGCGATCCGTGTGTTCTGCCTGCCGCAGGATTGTCAGCGTTACCTGCGTGCCTTTCTTGCCGCGAATCATCTTGATAATGTCGCGCAGGTCCATGTCAATGACGTCAACGGGCTTTTCTCCTTCCTGGGCCACGGCGATGATCTTGTCCTTCGGTTTCAGTAGGCCCGAGCGCTCGGCTCCTCCCCCGGGAATCAACTCCTCAATGACGGTAAAGCCGTTGTCGCTGCTGAGGAGGGCTCCGATCCCTTCCAGGGAAAGCTGCATCTGAATCTGGAGGTCATCCAAGTTTTCAGGGGATAGGTAGCTCGTGTGCGGATCCAGGGTTCGGGCGAAGGCCCCGGCGAAGCTCGTAATGAGTTTTTCGGGATTGCGCTCGACCACCCGCATCGTCTGCAGTTCGTAGCGGTGAATCTGCTGCTTCTTGGCCTCCGCCAAGTCGACGCCTGCCAGCAGGGCGTTTTCGATCTGGAATTGCACGACCTTTCTCAGGAGCTCAAACTTTTCCGCCGTCGTCTTCACATAGGGGCGCTTGTTCACGTTGATGTTCATCTCCACCGTCTCGTCGAGGCGGTAGTCCGGCCCCAGAATATTCTTGACAATGGCCTCGTTCTCCCGCGCCCGCGCGACAAGGACATCGTAAACCTGCGGCAGTGCGACACAGTCGCCCGATTGCATGCTTACAAATACGCCTTGCAGAACCGGCTTTAGCCTTTCCAAATCGGACTCGTACAACAACGTCTTAGAGGGATCAAGACTCTTGATCATCTGGTCAACGGCGTGAGTATTGATCTCCCCGGTCATATTCTTCATCGCGTAGTGATTGGCTAGGAACCGTTCCATCAGCATGGGCAGGCGGCTGCAGGTAAGGTTTTCGGCCATTGAGGAAACAGGCAATAGCAGGATCAGCAGCAGAAGCAGAAGCAGCCTCCGGAAACAGAACCCGCCCTTGCTGCCGAACGCCACTCTGCGGCTACGTTGATTATCCCGGGGGGTGTTTCCAGAGATGTTTTCATCTTTTCTATCGCACATGCTCATGCTCTCTGCTCTTCCCGCCGTACCGAGGCACGGCTGTCCATCCTTTTGCTCTGTATGAGAAATTAAGTGGTTGTGACGATAGAAGGGCGGAGGGGTTCTGTCAAGGGAAAAGGGAAATTACATGCGGTTGGAGTTGAATATTTCAAATACAAGTCAATACCATACCCATCCAGGCCAGCTTATTGAATGCGGAATGAAAGGTGCAGATGCTTGACAGCTTATTTTCAGCTCATGCAGAATCCGACTATCTTCCTCTGTAGTCAGTAAATCGTCGATGTTGATGAATATACATG
>JAPLJX010000080.1 GCA_026388375.1 Deltaproteobacteria bacterium | reverse complement strand
TTCCCCGTACCGGAAACGGCCTGGTACGTGGAGACCACGATCCGTTTGATCCGAACGGCATCATGGATCGGTTTCAGCGCAACGACCATCTGAATCGTGGAACAGTTCGGGTTGGCGATGATTCCCCGGTTCTTATAGAGAGCAATGGCCTCCGGATTCACCTCGGGAACAACCAGCGGGATCTCCGGCACCATGCGGAAGGCGTTCGTGTTGTCAATGACGACACAACCGGCCCGTGCGGCGAAGGGGGCGAACTTTTCACTGATGCCTCCTCCCGCGGAGAAAAGACCGATTTCGATTCCCGGGAAGGAATTCTCGGTCAAAAGCTCCACCGGCAGCGCCTTCCCCCGGAAGGTGAGCTCTTTTCCGATCGACCTTTCCGATGCGAGGAGCGTCAATTTTTCTACCGGAAAATTACGCTCTTCCAGAATCCGGATCATCTCATTGCCCACCGCCCCCGTGGCGCCCACAACGGCAACATTGTAATTTCTCATATCATACTCCTCCGACAATCTTTGACATCTTGCCGCAAGGTGTCCCCCCCTAACAGCACGATGCGACATCATGTCCCCACACTCCTTACTTATTGCCTCTTCCTTTTTTCTACAGCGGACGATCCGGACATTGCGATTTTCTCGCCCGGAATTCAACCAACAACCTGCGGCCAAGCTTGAACAGGGCCCATGCCGGTCCTGAAAGGCTGTATCCGAAAGCGAACGTGAACAACATGATCTGGGGTTCCGCGACAACGATCACGAGAATCACCACGATCACGACGAAAGACATGAAGGGCTTGCGTAAAAAATAATTCAGGTCCTTGAAGCTGTAATACTTAATGCTGCTGACCATGAACAGTGCAAGGGCGGTCATGCCGATCATGACCGACGGGCTCGGGAATCGCCCATCTCCTCCGAGATAGTAAAACAGCAATACGCTGGTCGCTACAACCGCAGCTCCACCCGGGATAGGCAAGCCGTTGAAAACGCGACTGTCGATGACGCCGATCTGGACATTGAATCGGGCCAGACGAAGCGCACCGCAAACGACAAAGAGAAACGCCGCGAGCCATCCCCACTTGCCGTAGGTGAGAAGCGACCAGTTGTATATCAGAATGGCCGGCGCCACGCCGAAGGTTACCAGATCACATAGGGAATCATACTCACCGCCAAACTTGCTCGTAGTATGGGTAATGCGCGCAATCTTGCCGTCCAGACTGTCGAGAACCACCGCGATCAGGATGGTGATCGCCGCGATCTCATACATCCCTTTCATGGAGGCAATCGCGGAATAAAACCCGCAGAAAAGATTGGCCGTGGTGAAAAGATTCGGAAGGACATAGATCCCCCTTTTCATGCGGTCCCGCCTGAATGAAGCACTGCTTCTCATGTCAGCTCTCCTATGGGCGTCTCCCCTGCCCGAACCTTATCCCCTGTGCGGACAAGAATCGTCGATTCGATCGGCAGAAACAGTTCGACCCGTGAACCGAACCGGATCAGACCGAATCGTTCCCCTCTGCTGACCTGCATCCCTTCCTTCAGCCAGCAGACAATTCTCCTTGCGATCAATCCCGCGATCTGCACCGTCATTATTTCACGTCCATCCGCCGTACGCAGAAGGACGATATTCCTTTCGTTTTGCGCCGAGGCCTTGTCGAGATTGGCCGACAGAAATTTCCCCGCCCGGTAACGGATGAACCGGATCTCGCCCGAACAGGGAATCCGGTTGACATGAACATTGAAGACATTCATGAAGATGCTGATTTTCTTAAAAGTCAAGCCGGGTTGTTCATCGCTGGTCGCTTCCTCAATCCGGATGACCCTCCCGTCCGCCGGAGAGATGACCAGACGTCCATCTTCCGGCGTTGTCCTCTGCGGATTGCGAAAGAACCAGACGACAAAAGCGGTCACACCCAAAAGAACAAGGCCAACCCCATTGAAGCCGGCAACGAAAGCGATGACCGTTACCCCCGCGAGCGGGATGATGAAGGGAAGACCTTCGCCAACAATGTAGCTGCTGTGATCGCTGTCGTTAGGCAAAATGCCCGCCTCCCGTAAAATGTGCTGCAAGCCGGCCCTTCCTTCAACCGGTATCTCTAACCCTGACGATATTTGTCGAGTATGGCGAAAAAATGGCTGCTCCTAATAAACGGTGAAAACGCTACCGTAGTCTGATCCATATGTCAACCTCTTGTCTATAGAAAAGGAGAACTGCCCCCCTGCTTATTTCGTGCTGTTATTCTCCGCCTCCGAGAGGCGAAGATATCTTGGGGAGAAGGTCAGCGGATCCTCGATTCTCCCGTGTTGATACCGGTGAAGGCCGATCAGCCCGACAGCCGACGCGTTGAGTCGGCAGCAACGGCAGGTCTGCAGGGTGGATCCCCGCGCCCTCCCCTCAAAGATCTGCTGCTGATAGAGAACGGCCGCTTCGCCGACAAAATCGACCTCTTCAGCAACCAGTGTTTTTACCAGAGATTCGATATCGGTTAATCGGTCCGGGGCAACGGCTTCCGGGTAGCCATCCGGTCCCACCCGGTACAGACCCGCATAAACCTGATTCTTCCGGGCATCCAGGAGTGGACAGATCAGCTTCCGGGAGGGAAAGACGTTCATGGCCAGCGCCTCAAGCGTGGAGACCCCGACGATCGGCTTCCCTGTGGCAAGTGCCAGGCCTTTGATGGTGCTCACCCCGATCCGCACCCCTGTAAACGAGCCAGGTCCGGTCGTACAGACCAGAAGGTCGATCCGCTCCGTCGTCAGCCCCGTCAAGAAAAAGAGCTTTTCCAGGGCCGGCAGCAGAACCTCTGCATGGCCTCCTCCCGTATCCAGATAGAGCTCTGCGAGAATCTTCTTCTGATCGAGGAAGGCTATCCCTACCGTTTGGGTCGCACACTCAATCGCCAGGGTAATCATCGCTATCCGGTCAATACACGAATAAAATCGTTGATAAACTTGATGTTCAACCGCTCAATATCCAGCATGAAGACAAAAATCATCAGCAGAATCAGCAGGGCAAAACCGACCTGCTGGGCCATTTCCCGCCAGCGGAGATTGACCTCGCGACCGGTTAGCGCTTCAATTCCGTAGAACAGGAGATGGCCGCCGTCCAGTACCGGAATGGGCAGGAGGTTCAGGATCGCAAGGTTGATGCTCAACAGGGCCATGAACAGCAAAAACGGGACGATCCCCTCTTTCACCTGTGCGCCCGCGATCTGGGCGATGAGGATCGGTCCGCCCATCGTCTTCGGCGAAATGACTCCCTGAAACATCTTGACGATGCTGATCACGGTCAGTTTGCTGATCATCCATGTCTGGCGGATGCCTTCCCCGAAGGCCGATAGTGGATTGCGTCTCTGGATGACGGTATGGGACGATGGAGAAATGCCTAACTTGTAGGATTCCACCTCTTCCCCAAAAAGATTACGGCTTTTCATCGCCTTGGGTGTCACCGTAATCTCCCGGGGCAAGCCGTCGCTCTGCACGGTGATCAAAAGCGGCATCCCGTTGCTTTTCGATATGATTTCGGAGATCTCATCCCATTTTGTCACGGCCTTTCCGCCGATGACCATGATTCGATCCCCTGCCTTGATCCCGGATTCCATCGCGGCGGAACCCGGATGCGTCATACCGACTTCCGCCGTCAATACGGGAAGTCCGGTCATGTTGACGAGGGTGAAGATCGTCAGCGCCAGCAGCAGATTGAATACCGGTCCTGCCGCCACAATGGCAATTCTTTTCCAGACCGTCTGTGTCAGAAAGGACCTTTTTTGATCCTCCGCTGCCAATTCTTCTCCGGGGGATTCCCCGAGGAGCTTTACATACCCGCCGAGCGGGATCAGGGAGAGGAGATATTCCGTCTCTCCGATCTTTCTGCCGAGGATCCTCGGACCGAAACCGAGGGAAAATTTCAGGACTCCGACACCCGCCCGTTTGGCCATCAGAAAATGGCCGAGTTCATGGGCAAAAATCAGGACACCCAGCAACACAATCACCGATATTATACTGATTCCAATCAATGTTTTATTCCTTTAATTATATTTTTGGTCTCTTCCCTCGTCTGCCGGTCCGCGTCAAGGATCTCCTCGATCGGCGGTTCCATCCGAACGCAATGTCGGGAAAGGACCTTGTCAACCAGATGGCTGATCTCGTTAAAGCCGATCTCTGCATCGATGAACGCCGTCACCGCGACTTCATTCACCGCATTCAGAACGGCCGGCATCGTTCCGCCGGTTTCCGCCGCCGCATATGCCAACCTCAAGGCGGGAAAGCGAACCGGATCGGGTTTCAAAAAAGTGAGTGCGCCCACGTTCGCAAGATCGAGGCCGGCTTCATCCCGGATCATGCGGCGCGGGTAGGAGAGGGCATAGGCAATGGGAACCCTCATGTCCGGAACCCCCAACTGGGCGATCACGCTCCCGTCCCGGTACTCGACCATTGAATGGATGCTGCTCTGGGGGTGGATCAGTACATCGATCTTCGACACGGGCAAGCCGAAGAGCCACGAGGCTTCGATCACCTCCAGCCCCTTGTTCATCATCGTCGCCGAATCGATCGTGATCTTCTTGCCCATGACCCAGTTGGGGTGCCGGAGGGCCTGTGCCGGCGTAACCTCCGCCAGCTCTTCGGCAGAGGCATGGAGAAATGGACCGCCGGAGGCCGTCAGAATGATCCGGCGGAGATCTTCCCGATGATGCCCCCGCAAGCACTGGAAGATCGCGCTGTGCTCACTGTCGACCGGAATGATCGTCACCCCTTTTTGGGCCGCGTGGTTGAGAACGATGCCGCCCGCCATCACGAGCGTCTCTTTGTTGGCCAGAGCGATGTCCCTTCCCGCCGCAATCGCATCCAGGGTCGGGAGCAGGCCGGCCGCTCCGACCATGGCGGAGACCACCATATCCGTACCGTCAATCGCAGCCGCTTCCCGATACCCCTCCGGTCCGGAAAGAATCCCGGTGGTCGTCGCACCCAATAGAGTCCGGAGGTCGCGCGCATGTGCCTCGTCGATCACCGCAACCAAACGCGGGCGAAACCGCTCGATCTGCTGCTTCAGCAGGGCGATGTTGCGGCCTCCGGCAAGGGCGGTGATGGTAAACTCCCCCGGATGGGCGCTGATGACGTCCAGTGTGCTGACCCCGATTGAACCGGTGGACCCGAGGATGGAAATCCTTTTCATCGGATGACAAATTCCTGATAATAGAAGACAAACGGCGTAATGAACATCAGGCAATCCAAACGGTCGAGGATACCCCCATGACCTGGAAGGATTACGCCGGAATCCTTGACCCCCGCCGCCCGTTTTAAGGCAGACTCGGAAAGATCGCCAAGCTGCCCTACCACGCTTCCCACCAGTCCGAGAATGGCGGCATGCGTCACCGTCAACACGGGGAAAAACCATTGTCGGAAAAGAAGGCACCCGACGACGCTGCCGACAATCAGGCCAATCGTCCCCTCGACGGTTTTTCCGGGACTGACCTCGGGGAGCAGTTTTCGCTTTCCCAGCCGCCGTCCCACATAGTAGGCGGCGACATCCCCCGAAAAGGCCAGGACTAAAATGAAGAAAATCCACAGGACGCCCGATTGCGTCCGGCGGATCAGGATGAAGTGGGACATCAAAACGGGGATGTACAATATCCCCAGGAGCGCCCGTCCGGCAGGCGCCATGTCCAATCCTTTTTCCCGGATTCGAAGGAGGTTGAGCATCAGAACCGCCATGACGGAAAAGGGGAGCAGGGAGAAAAGCAGTTTCATATCACCGGAGACCGCCGTCAGCAGGATCAGCAGGGCGCTCGCCATCGTCACTGTTTTTTCTGCGGAGACGCCTTTGCCGAACGCCATCCGGTTGTATTCGTACATCCCTGCAAGTGAGGCGATCATGATCAGAACGGCAAAGGATTCTCTTCCGCCGTAAGCGATGATTCCGAACAGGATCGGAACGGCGATCAAGGCCGTGATCCATCTTTTCACGTGAGGAGACATACCTTTTCTCTCAGGCACGGACGCCGAGCACATCATCGCTCCCTTGGGTCGGTCCTATCGGCCGTCCAGGCGGACGATGGGCGTTCATCTATTATGTTCTGCGGAGCTGCTCGCTCGTTCGGCCGAAACGGCGTTCCCGCTGTTGATATTCGGTTATCGCCTCCATCAGATCCGGTTCACGGAAGTCAGGCCAGAGGATATCGGTAAAATAGAATTCCGTGTAGGCCATCTGCCAGAGAAGAAAATTGCTGATCCGATATTCTCCACCCGTCCGGATGAGCAGGTCCGGATCCGGGAGCGCGCTCGTGTAGAGATAGCGTTGAAGGAGCTCTTTGGTGACGTCCTCTGGCTTGATCTTTCCGGCCAGACTGTCGCTCACCATGCGGCCCGCAGCCATCGCAATTTCGTCGCGTCCCCCGTAACTCAGGGCCAGGTTTAAGACCATCCCCTGATTTCCGGCCGTTCGCTCGATCGTCTCCCGGAGTTTCATCAGCACGGGTGCTCCGAGTGAATCCAGGTTTCCGATGGCCGTCAAACGGATGCCCTGATCCATCATCTCCTGAGCCTCATTCACCAGATATTCCTCGAGCAGTTTGAGAAGGGCGCGGACCTCCGTCTTGGGACGAAGCCAGTTCTCCATCGAAAAGGCATACAGTGTGAGGCAGGAGAGCCCGATCCGGCGGCAGGTCCTCACCACGACCCGAACGGATTCGGCGCCCTTTCTGTGCCCCAGGACCCTCCCCATGGCATGCCGCCCGGCCCAGCGACCGTTACCGTCCATGATGATCGCGATATGCTGCGGTAGTTTATCCGGATCGATCTCCTTCATCATCCACCTGAAATCTGATTATGAATCCCTCGTGCAAACCGACTAACACATCGAACGCAACTTATCAAGACGGATCGAAACAAAACGGGGAGCCCGCAGACTCCCCGTTACAAGCCGAATCAGGCGATCCCGTCAGATCTCCATGATCTCCTTCTCCTTGGCAGAAAGCAACTTATCCGCCTTCTCGATATACCGATCGGTCAGTTTCTGGACCTCCTCCTGAAGGTTGTAGAGCTCATCCTCCGGAATCTCATTGTCCTTCTTCAGGGTTTTGAACTGCTCATTGGCATCCCGCCGGACGTTGCGCTCCTTGACCTTGCACTCCTCCGCCATTTTGCGTACGACTTTCACCAACTCCCGGCGTCTCTCTTCCGTAAGGACGGGGATCGACAGGCGGATCAACTTGCCGTCGTTGCTGGGCATCATTCCCAAATCGGATTTCTGGATCGCCTTTTCAATCGCCCCCAGAACAGAG
>JAPLJX010000340.1 GCA_026388375.1 Deltaproteobacteria bacterium | reverse complement strand
ACATTTTCCGAGATCCACTGGGGCTCGGCGCCGCCGGCCACCAGATCCGCCGCGGCCAGAAGGGCGCCCCGGCGGGTGTTTCCGTAGCGGCAACCGCCCGTATCCGTCAAGATCGCCGTATAGAGGCAAGTCGCCATCTCGCCGGTCACCGCAAGACCCATCTCCCGGACGAGCCGAAAAATCAGCTCGCCCGTCGAACTCGCCTGCGGATCGGTCAGCCGAACATCACAGAACCCCCCGTTGGATACGTGATGATCGATGTTGACAAGGTTCGGGATCAACCCGACCCGGGCCGACTCTTTCTCGATCCGATCCAGTTCGCTGCAATCGAGAATAAAGGCAACCTCGAAGGGTTCGAGAGGAGGAAGCTCGCGGACGATCCCGTCGCTTCCCGTGAGGAAAAGGTAATTCTCCGGCGTCCGGTCCTGATTATAGATGGTGACCTCTTTCCTGAGCCCCCGCAGCATATGGAAAAGGGCCAGCTCCGAACCGAGGGCATCCCCGTCAAGCCGCTCATGGGCCGTAATCAGAAATACCTGGTGTCGGCCGATCAGTTCGCTAATCCTCCGGAACATGCGCCTCCTCTTCCCGGTGGATCTCCGAAATCAGTCGCTCGATCCGGTTCCCATAGGCAAAGGAGGGATCGTAGGCAAACACAAGCTCCGGAACACAACGAAGCTGAAGCCTGCGACCCAGCTCCCGTCTCAGGAACCCCGCCGCCTTTCCAAGCCCGGCCTGGACCTCCTCGCTGCATTGATCTTTGCCCAATTCAACGAAAAAGACCCTCGCCGTCCGCAGATCATCGGTGACCTTCACGCCGGTGATCGTTACAAGACCGATCCGCGGGTCCCGGACCTGCTTGAGGAGGAGATTGGAGATCTCGATTTTGATGAGGTCGGCCACACGGTCCGCCCTTTTAAAGCTATTCATAGGATTTACAGTTTCCGTTCGATCTGTTCCTTCACATACGCCTCGATCACATCCGCCACCCGGATATCGTTGAATCCCTCGATGCCGATGCCGCACTCAAACCCCGCGGCTACCTCCTTCGCATCGTCCTTGAACCGCCGCAGGGAGGCGATTCGGCCCTCATAGACGACCACGCCGTCCCGAAGCAGCCGAAGTCCGGCCGATCGGGTGATCTTGCCATCCGTCACGTAGCTCCCGGCGATGGCTCCTATCTTGGGCACCCGGAAGATCTCCCGGACCTCGGCGCGTCCCTGGACGACCTCCTTGAAGATCGGATCGAGCAGTCCTTCCATGGCGGCCCGCACATCGGCGATCACGTTATAAATGATATCATAGAGCTTGATGTCCACCCCTTCCTGCTCGGCCACCTCCACGACGCGGGCGTCGGGACGGACGTTGAAGCCGATGATCACCGCATCGGAGGCCGAGGCAAGCATGACATCCGTTTCCGTGATCGTTCCCGTGGAGCTGTGGATGATCTTCAGCTTGATATCATCCGTGCTGAGTTTGTTCAGGGCGTCGATCAGGGCCTCGATGGATCCCTGGACGTCGGCCTTGAGGATCACGTTGAGCTCCTTGACCCCCTCCTTCATCCGCTGATAGAGCTGTTCCAGGGTGATCTTGGAGGAGACGGAGAGCTCCCGCTCCCGTTCCTTCCGGATCCAGTATTCTCCGATGCTGCGGGCCTTCTTCTCATCCTCGACACAGATGAATTCCGAGCTGGCCTGGGGGACCCTCGAGAACCCGATGACCTCCACCGGCATCGCGGGACCGGCCTCGCTGATCCGCCGTCCCTGATCGTCGATTATCGCCCGGACCCGGCCGAATTCCGTTCGGGAGACAAAGGCGTCCCCTTCGCGCAGCGTGCCCTCCTGAATCAGGACGGTCGCAACCGGCCCCCGGCCCCGGTCCAGCTTTGCTTCAATGATGACACCGCGGGCGGGCCGATCGGGATCGGCCTTGAGTTCCATGACGTCGGCCTGCAGAAGGATCATCTCCAGGAGTTCCTCGATCCCCTGCTTTTTCTTCGCCGACACCTCGCAGAAGATGGTTTCGCCGCCCCAATCCTCCGACAGCAGGTTGT
>JAPLJX010000283.1 GCA_026388375.1 Deltaproteobacteria bacterium | reverse complement strand
TGCTTCATTCTCCTTTGCCCATAAAAGCAGTGTCCCAGTCTTTGTCTGAACGACTGAGGGTTCACACTCAATGAATGGGGGCACTACAAATTGAAGGGTGTGTTTTTCTCCAATCTGTCATCCCCATGAAAACGCGCATCCAGGAATAAAGGTCATACCCAGAGGAATGGATGCGTGTTAGACTTTATCCCGATGAAAGGAGTTGCTGGTCCACCATGAGAGACCGCATAAAGGGTGTGGGGCTCCTTATTATTTTCATCATGTTCATTTTCGTTTACGTATGGTTGTCGATGAATTCGTAAATTGCCGGTTGGGTGCAAACTTCATAGTATTTTTTTGATGTTGGGCCGATCGCATCCATGGTTTCTGGGTTGACCTCAAGAATGGCGGCTTCTCGAATCACCAGACACTGATACTTTCCGCTTAATGTCGGCACCTTTCCGGTATAAAGTGAGATCTTTTCATTATTTTCTGTCGGATACTCGATGCTTTTCAGGTTGATTTCTCTGGAGAGCTTGGCAAAACCCTCCGGGTCAAGTTCAATCCCGTTGACATTGTATCGCAGAGAAAGGTCATCTGCCGTAGCCTCGATGTCTTCATCCTGAACATTCTGAAATACAAACAGATTAAACATCCGGTCTTGATTTTTCAAAAGCTTGCGCAACCTCTTGTCGCAGCCGGACAATCGATCTGCAAGATTAATTGCCTGGGAAATCATGATCCTGGAATCTCCATCGAACAGAAACGCCGGAGGGCTCTGCTTGTAACAGATACCAATTCCCAGTTCGAGAATCGGCAGATCATGCTTTCGATTTTTATCATTATACTGCCGAACAATATGAAGTATGTTGACCGCCAGTCCGCATGCCCGGGCCACACTATACCAGCCTTGCGCCGTGTCTTCGTTTTCGAAGATTGACAGAATAATCGCATCTCCTTCGATAAATTCCTTGGACGCATTATAGTCGCAGACGATTTCGGAAATCGGATCAAAAAAGTTAAGGCTGAAATAGGATGCCGGGTTGAGGCCCCTGGCTCTCATCGTGTGCGTTATATCCATCGAGCCGCGAATGTCCGCTTTGATAATGACATGACTGATGACGGGTTTTTCTTCCTTGACCCGTTCCTCCGGAAGCGGAAACTCATACAACAATCGATTTTTCTTCGACAGCAATAAAATTTTTTCATCCTTTACCAGATTGATTGCATCCATTGCCTGTTTCAGGAGCCGGCCATTTTCCAGGTCCCTATGATAACGGAGAAAATCTTTGAGAAAACTCAGCAGATGTTCCTTCTTTTTTCGAGCGGAGCTGCTCTTTATCCGGCGGATCGTTTCATGAAGCGGTGCAAGAGAAAAGTTATTGCCGTTAAATGATTCCCGGCGCTTCAGTTCTCGAACAATGGATTTTCTCGACCCGGGGTTTACAAGATATTCCCGGATCTGCAGCGGTCGCAGAGGGGGGCAGTAGCTGCGGTATACGATTTTCATTTCATATGCTGCCACAATAAGTTTTAACAGCCGAAATTTCTTGAACTTCTTATAAAATAGATTTAATAGCCTCTCTTGGTTTTTCAACCGCGATTTCAATTCGAGAAGAATATTTTTGGACTCATTCCTCCCTTTGGCCTTTTTATACTGTTCCTTAGAATCAAAACAGTTGAACATCAGGTCGATATTGTCGATTTCCATTAACCAGGGCTCCAATGCATTGCCGTCCGCAGATAGAATGTCCGCCTCCTTTGTTTCTCTGTTTTCATTTTCACCGTCGGTGGCACTCTCCCGCCCTAAATCCGTTTTGCTCAACAGGTCATCGATGATCGATTTAATATTGCTGTAATTATCGGGCTCATCGGATCGCTGGATCAAGAGCGCATATGCATCCATCAGAAGAAAATCGTCTGCAACGTTATCGCAATGGAGTGTCGGATTGATGAAAAAGTGGTCCGGGAGAATGTACTCGGAAGGGAAATTCGACTCCCGGATATTTTTCAGATTCTTGGCGTGAACATCAGCCATTACCTGAAACAGTTCTTCTCCCACCAGTCGAACAATCAGTTTCTGATTGTGCTTGATTTCAGTCAGTTTCTCCTTCATTTTTAACCATTCATGCTGGTCATATTGTCGAGATAATTCAAAGGTTCTGATGAGGATTTCAAATTTCGTTATCAATTTTCGATATTCGTTATTGATTTCTTCAAGAAACATTTTTGCAAGAGAAAACTGTCCCAGGAAATCAATTTGAACTTCAGACTCGGATTTGGCCCTGTTTATTCCTTCCAGCAAGACATTTGTGTACACATGCTTTAAAGCAATTTTTTCATTTTCACGGCGTTCTTTTTTATCGTCCACGAAAAAATTTTCAGAGCGGCTATGTTTAATCATTGAAACAGATACCGCCTGTTTGATAACGGCGTGAACCTGAGGACTGATGTGGACATCGATATGGATGCTGTCTACCCCGAAAACAAGCCTGTCCAAAGAAAATTTGATTCGATAACGTTTAAGGGGGAGCTGTTTGAGGCTCGGCGGTTTTGAAAAGAAGCTGGGAAAATTTATCATGGCATTATTGTCGGCTGCTGAAATATTGTTCTTTATTTGTGCAATGGTTGTAATTCCCTGATGCGATCACAACTACAATCATTGAATCGGATAATGGAGGAGATTATAATAGCATGAGCTTGAAAAATCAAGGCCGGTCGGATATTTTGCACCGAATTAGCCCGGAAGCCATCTAAACCGAGCGGAATCAACATGAGCGGATGGACACCACGCATCTTCATCCATTGCGGCGATTTGCCGACTTCAATCCGTCTTTGCCTAAAGCACCGCCCGGTGCGGACCAGCATGGCGGGTAGCGCATGGACTGGGGGAGAAAACCCCGGCTACCCGATTAGGCGAAACTCGTCAGTTGCATACGGTACAGCTCGGCATCGTCCGATCCGTAGCAGCAGAAGATAATCGACCTCGGCAAATCGTGTGCTGACAGCCACTCGGTTACAGTCGTGATCGCCTCTCGGCAGGCAGCCGACTTTGGGTAGCCGTACACACCGGTAGAGATGCACGGGAAAGCGACCGTCTCCAGCCCGGCCTCAGACGCCAACCGGAGAGACTCTCGATAGCAGGATCGCAGAAGCTCCGGCTCACAGGACTGCCCATCCTTATAAACAGGCCCGACGGTATGGATGACGTGCCGGGCCGGAAGGGAGTACCCCCCGGTCAGGCGGGCTTCACCGGTAGGACAGCCGCCAAGCCGACTGCATTCGGCGAGCAATCCTGGTCCGGCCGCACGATGAATCGCCCCATCCACACCGCCGCCGCCAAGTAGAGAGGAATTCGCCGCGTTCACGATTGCGTCGACCTGCAGACAGGTGATGTCGCCTTCGACGATGGACAAACGGGACATGATGCCTCCAGCCATTCGTGACCCACTGTTCCCCTGAAAACGTATATCCAGATCGACATAAAATTCAAATGCCGTTACCATTGCTGTACAGAATAGCAGCGCAAGAGCATTGAATTCTTTCAATGGTTATGGCTACGAGTTGATCTACGCTTCCCTGTGGGTTATGTCAAATATGGCAACTGGGTCCCCTGTACAGGACGCCCCTCCCTGAATGATTACAGCGGAATATTGTTATGTTTCTTGGGAAGCCGCGTCTGCGACTTGTCCTGAAACGCATCGAGGACGGCGGCCACCCTTTTCCTCGTTTCCCGGGGCAGGATGATTTCATCGACGATGCCGAGACTGGCGGCAAAATAGGGGTTGTTGAACTGCGCTTCGTAGGAGGCGGCCAGTTCCGCGCGCTTGGCCGCCGGATCGTCGGCGCCCGCTATCTCGCGCCGATAGATGACGTTGCACGCCCCTTCGGCCCCCATGACGGCGATCTCCGCGGAAGGCCAGGCCATCACATAATCGGCGCCCAATCCCTTGGCACACATCGCGATGTAGCCGCCGCCGTAAGCCTTGCGGACGACGACGGAGATCTTCGTGACCGTGGCTTCGGAGTAGGCGTGGAGCAGTTTGGCGCCATGCCGGATGATCCCGGACCATTCCTGCTGGGTGCCGGGCATGTAGCCGGGGAGATCCGTGAATGTCAGGAGAGGGATGTTGAAGGCGTCGCAGAACCGGATGAACCGCGCGGCCTTGTCCGAGGCGTTCACGTCGAGGACGCCGGCGCCGAAGCGTGGATTGTTGGCGATCACGCCGACGGACCTGCCCATGATCCGGATGAAGGCCACAAC
>JAPLJX010000116.1 GCA_026388375.1 Deltaproteobacteria bacterium | reverse complement strand
CGAACTACAACCTTGACAGGCGATAGCACATACGCCATATAGTCCATGAAAGACAAGGATCATCTGGAAAATCGGAGCGTGTCAATGAAAATGAGACACTTCCTGCAACAATTTAGTGTAGCACCGATTCGCTATTTGGTAGCTCCGGTTTGTTGATCCAGACGGCTGGGGGAAGTACCGCAGGTTTCGGCATTTTTCCTTTGAACCGTTTTGGATGTATTTCATAGGCAGTCATCAGAACTGCTTGTCGTTCTTTGATAATTTGATCAGCCCGTCCGTAATGGACATCCTCCGGAGTCAGGAACCCGATGCCGGAGTGGTAATGCTCGCTGTTGTACCAACGGAAGAAAGTCTGACAGAATAATCGGGTATCCACGATGGCGCCAAACCGTTCCGGAAACTCGGGCCGATATTTGAGGGTCTTGAACTGGGATTCAGAATAGGGGTTATCATTACTCACATAGGGCCGTGAATGGCTCTTGGTGATTCCCAGATCAGCCATCAAAAAAGCTACCGGGTTGGACTTCATACTGGAACCTCGATCGGCATGGATCGTCAGTTGCCCCGGGTGGATATTCTGTTTTTCACAAGTCTGTTCAATCAGTTTCTGCGCCAGGGAGGATAGTTCCCGATGGGCCACCATCCATCCCACCACGTACCGGCTGAAGACGTCGAGGATCACATAAAGGTAATAGTACGTCCACTTTGCCGGCCCTTTGAGTTTCGTGATGTCCCATGTCCAGAGTTGATTGGGCGCCTCGGCAAGCAGCTCGGGTCCTCACGGAGCACAGGTAATGACCTTCATCCAGAAGGGTGTTATAGATCTCCAGGGGGGCCTGATCGACAAAGCGATCTGCGTGGAGAATCTCCAGAACAGCCATTTCCTCATCACCGGACAAAGCCAGGGGCGGGGCCGACCGCTGACACTCCTCTCGGTTATCTTCCTCCGGATCCTGCCAGCGGTAGAAACTGGCCCCGGGGACTGCTAAAGCAACACAGGCCTGTCGGACATTCACCTCTTTTGCCAGAGATTCGGTTATCTTCATGAGTTCGTCTCTTCCTTGGGATCGAGGGGCATCTGGAAAATCTCGGCGATTTTTTTTTGAGCAGCGATGATCAATTCTGCCTGCCGGAGCTTATGTTCTAACCGCTGGGTTATCTTCTCCAGTTCGGCAATCCGGCGAAGAGATGGATCGGGTTTCTTTTCCTTCGGACCCCGTTTTTTCGGTGAAAGCGCCTCTAATGTTCCCCGCTCCGCTTGTCGCCGCCAAGTGATCAGATTGGAGGAGTATAACCCCTCCCGACGCAAAAGGGCGCCCAACCGACCTTGCTCTTTGCAGGCTTCCGCCTCCTGGAGAATACGACGTTTGTATTCTGCCGTGAACCGGCGGCGAACCGCCTTCTCGGGTACCTCGGAATCAGGAACAACAGACAGATCTGCCAGACCTCCGGTCCGGCCACTTGAGGAAATTCCAGTCGCCCTACGGGCTCCTTCCATTTCCTCAAGTCCCTTTGAAACATGAACCAACATCGATTCCTTCTTCTCCATCATATCTCTCTTTCCCGCCCTCAATCATATACTCTAAATTACGGGGTGGGAAGTGTCTCACTTACATTGGCACAGAGGGAATCTCCAAAATGTCTTATTTGCCGATCTGCTGAAGATCTGTAAAAAATATTTCGGCAAACCGAGGATACGGGGCAGTCATTACATCTTCAAGATACCCTGGAATGGCGATCCGAGGATAAACCTGCAAAAAGTTGATAAGCTGGCAAAATTCTATCAGGTAAGAGATGTGAAGAAAGCCATCGAGAAAATGGAGACGAAGAATAATGAAAAATGACATTGAGAAATACACCTACCGGATCGAGTGGTCGGAAGATGACCATTGTCATGTAGCCAGGTGCCTGGAGTTTCCTTCCCTGGCGGCCCACGGTGATACCCTGGAGGAAGCGCTGCGGGAAATTAAATATGTTGTTGCGGAGTCCGTCAAATGGATGCTTGATGAAGGTGAAGCAGCGCCAAAGCCATTGGGGCTTAAGAAATTCAGGGGGCATCTCACCCTGAGAATCCCCCCTGAAAAGCACCGGGATTTGGCTATCCGTTGCGCTGAGGAAGGAGTTTCACTGAACCATTTTATACTGTCTCGTCTTGCTACATAAGAAAAAGGATCTGATTTGACCGAACCGAAACCACCCATTGTAGAAATCAGGAATATCTTCAAATCCTATCACCGGGAAAACCTCGCCGTCCCGGTCCTGCACGATATCACCTTTGACATCGCCGAAGGGGAATTCCTGGCGCTGATGGGCCCATCCGGTTCCGGGAAAACGACCCTCCTGAACCTCCTGGCCGGGATCGACAAGGCGGACAGCGGGACGATCCGGGTGGGCGGTGTCGACATCACGGCCCTTTCGGAGACCGAGCTCGCCCATTGGCGCGCCAATAACGTCGGCTTCATCTTTCAGTTCTACAACCTTATCCCGGTGCTCAAGGCGGTCGAAAATGTTGAGCTGCCTCTCCATCTGACCGCGCTCTCCCGGCGGGAAAGGCGGGAGCACGCCGAAATGGCCCTGCGCCTGGTGAGCCTGGAACACCGGATGGATCATTATCCCAAGGAGATGTCCGGAGGCGAACAACAGCGGGTCGCCATCGCCCGCGCGATC
>JAPLJX010000092.1:1143-2357 GCA_026388375.1 Deltaproteobacteria bacterium | reverse complement strand
CACTTATGTCACTGTCCAGTTTTGCCAGACCGGCTCTGAGTGATTAGAGACGGGTTCACATTATGATGTATTTTGGCAGGGTCGGAAACGGCCCTGCCTTTTTTTCGATGCTTTCTGGAGTTCCGGTGACAGACATCTATTTGTTACTTCATCGCTAAACTTGCCCCCAACCTCCGCAATCGATCAATCGAGATGGTAATGCCGCCGGAGGAAAAAGAGTTCCCGTTCCAGCTTTTTCATTTTTTTCGATTCCCTGCTTTCTACGTTTTCATGGTTGTATCCCAGGAGATGGAGAAGACCGTGGATCAGTAGAAATTCAACTTCATCCATAAAATCAATTTCACAGGCCATGGCGTCCCGGGCAGCCGTTTCGACGGAAAGGATGATATCCCCCAGGATCTCCGGATGGACGTCGCCGAACGCGCCTTCCGTCATCGCAAAAGAGATCACGTTGGTCGGACGATCCCTTTGAAGATAATTCTTGTTGATCTCCCGGATTTGATCGTCATCGACGAGAAGAAGGCTGACTTCGCTATCTCTGAAGCCGAGTTCCTTCAGAAGCCGCTTCAGGCTTCGTCGCACCCTGCCGAGATCCACGGTAAGCAGTTTCTGCCGATTTTGGATTGAAATGGACATCCTTTTATTCTATCCCTTTTGGGCCGGGCCATCTTTCCTTTTTCTGTTATCCAGATGATTATAAGCGCGGATCACCTCTTGCACGAGCGGATGTCGGACCACATCCAGTTCAGAGAAGTGGACGAAACGGATGCCGTCGGTCTTGCAGAGGAGCCTCTCGGCTTCGACGAGACCGGACATCTTGTCCGTCGGGAGATCGATCTGCGTCACATCCCCGGTAATGACCGCTTTCGAGCCGTATCCGAGTCTCGTCAGGAACATCTTCATCTGTTCCGAGGTCGTATTCTGGGCCTCATCGAGGATGACGAAGGAGTCGTTCAAGGTTCGGCCTCTCATGAAGGCGAGAGGTGCTACTTCGATCACCCCTTTATGGATCAGGGCCGAGGCCCGGTCAAAATCGATCATGTCAAAGAGGGCGTCATAAAGGGGACGCAGATAGGGGTTAACCTTTTCCGCAAGGTCTCCCGGAAGAAATCCAAGCTTTTCACCGGCTTCGACGGCTGGTCTGGCCAGGGAAATGCGGTTGACCTTCTTTTCGAGCAGTGCGGAAATGGCCATGGCCATCGCCAGATAGGTCT
>JAPLJX010000092.1:0-1137 GCA_026388375.1 Deltaproteobacteria bacterium | reverse complement strand
GATAGGTCTTGCCCGTTCCCGCCGGTCCAATGCCGAAGACCATATCCGAGCTCCGGATCGCGTCGATGTAGGATTTCTGTGCGATGCTCTTGGGGGTGATGATCCGCTTCTTGGATGAAATGAATACCGTATCCAGAAAGATCCGCTGCAGATCCGCGGTGGCGTCTTCGGAAAGGATCCGATGGGCGTACTCAATATCCGCCGGAAAAAGCGGGTATCCCTTCCCCGATATTTGATACAATTGCGAGAGCAGATTCCGAATATGAAGGACGGAAATGCGGTCGCCGGTGATGGAGACTGCATTCCCCCGAACCCCAAGATTGACCGCCGCGAGCTTCTCGATGAGTCTGATGTTTCTGTCCTGCTCTCCACAGAGACTTCGCAGGGTTTCATTGTTGCCAAAATCGACACTTTCCGCGATGCCTGTTTTCGTCGTTTCTTTCAAATGGCGTCCATCCTTTATGACAGTTTTACTGCACGATCATCACGAAGGGCTTGTAGGGGCGCGATTAATCTCGCCCCCACCGGTTACAGACCCTAAAAGTTTGCTTCAATTCGGGAAACTTTTCCGAATTTTGATGCAATCTCCCGATAAACATCTTCGTTCCCGACAATCAGCAGGATCGCCCTCTCCGGGCCAAGCCGTATCGCCGCCTCCCGGATATCCGCTGCCCTCACTTTTTCGATTTTGGAGCGATAGGTAAGGAGATAGTCCTCGGACAGATCCTCATATTCGATCATCAATTGCTGAAAGGCGATCTGCTCCGCTGAGGTGAAGGAAAAAATGAAACTGTTCAGAATCGCCTTCTTCGCCCCGTCCAACTCCTCGGGGGAAACGGGTTTCCGACCCATCTCCCTGAGGATCTCTTCGATCCGGGAGATCACCTTGACGGTGGACGCGGATTTCGTCAGTGCATACGCACCGAACAGACCATACCCCCCTTTCGCGTTGTAAAAACTGCCCGTGCTGTAGGCCAGACCCAGATTGGTCCGAATTTCCTGAAAAATCCGGGAACGGAATCCTCCACTCCCGACGATAAAGTCCAAAACCTCAAAAGGATAGAATTGGGCATCCCTTTTGGCAGGCGCCAGCCAGCCGAAAATTGCGATCGATTGGGGTACATCCTTGGTCAGGAA
>JAPLJX010000281.1 GCA_026388375.1 Deltaproteobacteria bacterium | reverse complement strand
TCCTCGCGGAAAAAGGGGAACAACCCCCGATTTTTTTCAGACATGGAGGAGGTCTCCCCGGAACATGAAATAGGCCGCCCCGACGAGGCAGAATCCCGCCCAGAGGTAATCCAGCTTCAGGGGCTGCCTCATACAGAAGAAGGCGAAGCCGGCAAAGACGATCATCGTGATGATCTCCTGGATCACTTTCAATTGGCCCAGATTGAAATAATGGATGCCGAGTCGGTTCGCGGGCACCTGGAGAACGTATTCGAAAAAGGCGATCTCCCAGCTTAACAGGATGATCAGGAACAGGGGCTTTCCGTTCATGTTCTTCAGGTGGCCGTACCACGCAAACGTCATGAAAAGGTTTGAAAATGTTAACAATATAAGCGGTTTCAGCATTATTTCCCCTTGTTGATGATGCGGCAAAGGACATCCGGGAACGTCAGGCCGGCCCGAAGGGTCGCCGCGGAGAAGCCTGCGTCCGGCGAGAGGCAGGGATTCGCGTTCACCTCGAGGATCCAGGGCCGCCCCGTCCCGTCCACACGGAAATCGACCCGCGCGTATCCCTGCAGAGCGAAGATTTTCCAGCACGTGCGTGCTAGTTCCTTCAGTTGTGAAAGCAGCGGGGCGTCCTGTGCGGGAAATTGGAAGGTCCGGGGTGTGTTCGCGAACTCAAATGTCCCCTCCTCCCATTTCGACCGGTAGCCGACGACGCGGACCTTCCCCGGCGGGTAGCTGTCGAAGCGGATCTCGGCAGGGGGCAGGACCTCCGGCCCGCCCTCGCCAGCCAGCAGGGAGAGGTTAAACTCCCGGCCGTCGATGTAGGCCTCGGCCAGGCAGGCACCTCCCAGCGCCTCGCAGCGGGTGTCCATTTCCGCGAGGAGCCGCTTCCGGTCCGCCCCGAAAAAGACCGAATCCTCGTCGAGACCGATGGATGCGTGCTCCCAGACCGACTTGATGAGCCACGGCCCTTCGATCCGAAATTCTTCACGCATTTCTGAAGCCGTGAACCAGGCGGGCGTCGGGAGGCCGGTGGCGGCGAGCCACCGCTTTGCGATGAGCTTGTTCGACGTGAGGAGCATCGCCTCCGTCCCCGCGCCGGTGTAAGGGATCTTCAGGACGTCGAGAAGGGCAGGAACGATGTGGATCAGACTCCCCTTTCCGGCAAGCGTCTCCACGAGATTGAAGACGATCGCGGGCTGCAGATCCGTAAGCGTCCGCGCGACCGCTTCGAGGTTCAGGGAGGCGGGAACGGCAACAGGCTCATGGCCCAGGGCGGCAAGCCCCCGGGAGACGAAATCGACCTGCGTGAGGACATCCTGTTCGTCCCGGCCTGCCCCTGCGCCGACCTCTCCGTGGATGACGGCAATTCTCATGATCCGTTCCCGATGCGTTTCAGGGCGGAACGCATGATCCCGGCGATTAGCTCCCGGTAGTGAATCCCGGCGAGCTCACAGAGGATCGGCAGATCCGAGTGTTCCGGACGGATGCCGGCGAGCGGGTTCACCTCGATGAAGTTGGGCACCCCGTTTGCGTCGGCGCGCAGGTCGATCCTCCCCCCGTCGCGGCAGCCGAGACCGCGCCAGGCGGCGAGTGCCGTTTTCTCGGCCGCCCGGGCCATTGGACCCGCGGCGAGGGCGTATTCGATCCGTCCGTGCCAGTCTTCCTTGTTCGCGTAGGAATAGACCTCCTTTTCCGCCTTTTCCGTGAGATGAACCTCCATCACCCCGGGGGCGAACGCCTCCGCGCCGGTCCCGATGATTCCGACGGTGAACTCCCTGCCTGGCAGGAAGGTCTCGACGAGGACGGGCTGCCTGAAAACCGCCAACAATTCGCGGCAGACGCGATCGAGTCCTCCCGGGTCTACGATCTTCGAGGCAGCGGTGACCCCCTTCCCCGTCCCCTCCGCGACCGGTTTGGCGAAGAGTGGAAAGGGCAGCGCCACAGTCGCGATCTCCTCCGGCGTCTCTACGACGGCGAAATCCGGCGTCGGGATGCCGAGATCGCGGATCACCCGCTTCGTCATTCCCTTGTGCAGGGTGAGCGAAAGCACGAGCGGATCGGAGAAGGTGTACGGAATTTCCCAGGCGTCCAGGAGAGCCGGGACCTGCGCCTCGCGGCCGAACCCCCGGAGCCCTTCGGCGATGTTGAAGACGAGATCCCATCGGTCGCCGGCGACGAGGCGCAGGGTCAGCGCCCGGAGGTGGCCGATCCGGTCTGTCTCGTAGCCGAGATCTCGCAGCGTCTCTTCGATCGCGGCGATCGTCCTCGGGTGGTCGAACTCCGCCGTCTCTTCCTCCGTGTAACCCTCGGCGATGTAATCAACCCGAAGGTCGTACGTGATGCCGATCTTCATTAATGGATAACGCCCTCCTGCAATGGGCAGTCCGGATAGCGGAAGACCTTCCCCTCGTAGTTGCGCAGCAGCAGGTCGCCCTCCTCACGTCCCTCGACGTATTCCGGAAGGAGCGGGATCTTCCCGCCACCGCCGGGGGCGTCGATGACGTAGGTCGGCACCGCATAGCCGGTCGTGAATCCCCGGAGGCCCCGGATCACCTCCAACCCTTTCGAGACCGGGGTCCGGAAATGGGACGAGCCGGGGATGGGGTCGCACTGGTAGAGGTAGTAGGGCTTGACTCGGATCTTCAGCAGGCCGTGGACAAGACGCTTCATTGTCTCCACGCCGTCGTTGATTCCGGAAAGCAGGACCGTCTGGCTTCCGAGCGGGATCCCCGCATCGGCAAGGCGTGCGCACGCCCGGGCGACATCCGGGGTCAACTCATCCGGATGGGCCGTGTGGATACTGATCCAGAGCGGGTGGTACCGCTTGAGCATCTTCACCAGCGCGGGCGTGATCCGCTGCGGGAGGACGACCGGCGCCTTCGTGCCGATCCGGATCATCTCCACATGCGGGATCCGGTGCAGATGTGCGAGCAGCCGCTCCAGTTGTTCGTCGGCCAGGGTTAATGGATCTCCGCCCGAAAGGAGGACGTCCCGGAGCTCCGGGTGCGCCGCAATGTAAGCGATCCCTTTTTCCCACTGTTCGGTGTTCTGGCAGTGGTTGCCTTGGTGGCCGACCATCCGCGACCGGGTGCAGTACCGGCAGTAGGTCGAGCAGATCCCCGTCACCAGAAACAGGACACGGTCCGGATAGCGGTGGACGATCCCGGGGACCGGGCTGTCCTCATCCTCGTGGAGCGGATCATCCGCCTCGCCGCTGCTGCGGAAGTGCTCGTGCACGGTGGGCACGACCGTCCGACGCAGCGCCTGACGCGGGTTCCACGGATCGATCAGGCTCATGTAGTAGGGGGTGATTGCAAGCGGGATGGCGCCTGCCGCGCCGATCATAGCGTGGAGCTCATCCTCCGACAGGCGGATCATTCGCCCCAGCGTCTCCGCGTCGCGGATGCGGTTGCGAAGCTGCCAGTGCCAGTCGTTCCATTCCTTGAGGGTTGTGTTCGGGAAAAAACGTTTCCGGAAGGCCCTCGCCCGGCTGTCGCTGAAATCGGACAGCCTCGGCGCCGGTCTGACCGGAACCGCAGCGAGGGTGAAGATGGTGTCCAGGGATGCGCCTACATGTTCATTGTAAAGTTGCAGACCGTTGCCGGTCCTACTACCTGGAGGTTCCGCCTCTTCCGCAAAAAGTGTCTCACTTTCCATCTGTTTTATGCCTCCTTATGTTCTGAATGCTCAAAAAGAGAGGACGAGACCTCTCTTTTTGTTGGAAATCGTCATTGCTGTCGGGATCTCTGTATTTTGTAAGCAAATGTCACGATGCAACCATCCCTGTTCATTTTCGCCGAGCATCTACTCTTTCTGAACGGGTCTGTCAATAGATAATTTTGACGGGGCGGCATGGCCGTTATCCTTCTGTTTACTTAACGATATAGCTTCTGACGGTGATGACATTCCTGCCTTTTTCATCCCGATCCAAGACGCCGGTCGCCTCGATCTCGCGCTGGAGCGCACCGGTCGTTCCAGTCCGCCGGGATGACGATCCCTGTCAGAGTGACTGTTTTTCCCTTGGGCAGAGCCATGCCGCATCATCCTCGCCGTTCGTCCGTCTCTGGTTCCTCGCCACCGTGGCCGCCTCTCCACGGGCGAGACGATCGTTCAGGTGCTACAGCAATCTTTGCCCCGATCAAGGTGATGGCCGTTCCCGGAATCTGTCCGCCGGACAAACGATACCGGAATATATTGGAAGATCCATACCATCGACATAACATGCCGTTATGTGACCCTTTTTATAAACCCGCGCCCATTGTCATGGGAACCTGAAGTTCCTGTATTTACGGAAATGCATTCCTGATACGTGGCTTATTAACAGAAATGATATGTAACATACTATAACACATAGATAAAGTAAATACGGAACTTATAGTTCATGTTGGCAGGCAAAGAGAACTCTCATGTCCGATTTTCAGAGAGATGGAAGAGCCCTGATTTTTCACCCACCCTTTTTTCTCCTTGACAAGGTTGTTCCGTCGGTTAGAATCGCACGGCAAACAGGGACAAGCGGGCCGGCGTACGGCCGCTTTTTTCTATTCGAGGAGAACGCACGATGCCGGAACTTCCTGAGGTCGAAACCCTCTGCCGCCAGTTGAAAACCATCCTGCCGGGTGAGGAGATCCTCCGAATCGAGATCCTCGATGCCCGGCTGGGGAAAATCGAGGGGCTGGTTGGGCGGCGGGTCGAAGCCGTGAAACGCCGAGGAAAATTCTTGCAGATCTGCATCAGCGGCGGTCTGACGGCGGAGCTTCATCTCCGGATGTCCGGAAGGCTTTTCTGGCAGAAAGGCGGCGTTCCGGTTTTTGCTTACAGCCGTCTGGTGATCGCTTTTCCCGCCGGAACGCTTATTCTCATAGATCCGCGCCGGTTTGCGACCTTCACCGTGCAACCGCTGGAGAGCACCCCTGCGCTTGTGGAAGATCCTCTCGGAGGGCTTTCGGCGCACCGTCTTCGGGAGATCGCCCGGACGCGGCGGCTCCCGGTGAAATCTTTTCTGATGGATCAACGGCTGATCGCCGGGATCGGAAATATCTATGCCTGCGAGATCCTCTTTGCGGCGGGGATCGACCCAAGGCGACCCTCGTCCGGTCTGTCGCCGGTGGAATGGCGGAAGGTGGCGAAGATGTCTGTCGCGATCCTCGAACGGGCTGTCGCCTGCCGCGGAACGACGGTCTCGGACTGGCGGGATCTCTTCGGATGTGGCGGCACGAATCAGGACCATCTCGCGGTTTATGCCCGTAAAGGCGAAATCTGCCGACGCTGCGGCGGCAGAATCGAACGGATCACCCAAGGTGGGAGAGGGACATGGTTCTGCCCATCCTGTCAACAATAGCGGTGGAAGTGAGCGGTCCCCCCAGGAATATTCCGAAAAGGACTTTGACATCAGTCAAAGGGATGTGTAAATCATTTCTCCGAAGGAGACCAAAATGGCGGACGTAGCCGGACAGTTGGCCGGGATTTCCCTTTTCAGCGGCCTTTTGCCGGCGCAGTACGAAGCTCTGTCCCGGATCGGTGTGAAACGTTCCTTCCTGAAAGGAGAGCGGATCTTCTCTGAAGGCGATGAGGGGACGGGATTTTACGTGGTCTGCGGGGGCCGCGTAAAGATTTTCAAGATCTCCACGGAGGGGAAGGAGCAGATCCTGCACCTCTGCGGGCCGGGGGAGTCCTTTGGCGAAGTTTCTGTTTTTACCGGTCAGGGATTTCCGGCGGATGCCGTGGCCGCGCTTCCGTCAACCGTTCTTTTCTTTCCCCGTGTGGCCTTTAGCAGCCTTATCCGGCAGGATCCGGCCCTTGCGCTGAACATGATGGCGCAGTTGTCGGAGCGCCTCCGGCAGTTCGCCGGGCTCATTGAGGATCTGTCGCTGAAGGAGGTTCCCGGAAGGCTTGCCAAATACCTGCTCTACCTGGGTGGCCGGGAGGGCAACGGAACGGTGGATCTGGATGTCTCCAAGGGTCAGCTCGCGGCGCTGCTGGGGACGATTCCGGAGACCCTCTCCCGGATTCTCGCCAAGCTGAACCGCCGGGGGTTGATCCGCTCACGGGGGGCGCAGATCCGGATCCTCGACCGGCGGGGCCTGGAGGAGATCGCGCTGGAGGGGAAGAGGCTGCCCTGAAAAGGGGGTGCTATTGGAGGTTTAAAAATGGATGTTATCGATCTCAAAAGCAGGGAGGTATTCAGCCATGAAGGGCGCGGCGTAGCGGCACTCGGGGATGAGCCGAATTTGAAGATCCGTCAGGTCGGCCTGGAGCCGGGGAAGGAGGTGCCTGTCCACATGGCCGACGCCCCGGTGACGGTTCAGGTGGTTCGCGGCGAGGGGGTCTTCTCCGCGGGGGGCGAGAGCGTTCGGATGGGGCCGGGTAAACTCCTCCGGATCCCGAAGGGTGCGCAGATGGGAGTTCGGAATGAATCGATGGAGCCGCTGGTTTTTCTCGTGATCAAGACACCGCTGGCGGACGAACCGGACCGGGACTCCGTCCTGGCAAAGAAGCCGGGGACGTTTGTCAATCTGGTCGATTTTGCGCCGCCGAAGCCGGGGAAGGAGGAGACCTTCCGGGAGTGGTTCCACAATTCCAGTCAGGTCTTCGCAAAGCATCCGGGATTCATCTCCCGGACGCTCCTCGGGCCGATCGATGGCGGCAGCCGTTACGCGGCCGTGGTCGAGCATGAATCGAAGGAGACCTTCATGGACATGCACCTGAGCGACGACCGGGAAGAACTCTTCCTGCAGGTGGAGCCCCTCGTTCTCGGCTTGTCCACGCCGCACTTCTACGAGACGCTGCTGTCGTATCGGAAATAAGGGAACAGTTGAGGGGTTATCAGAATTGCACTCATTCCCGGCGTGTGGTAAGGTTTCCCCTGGAAAAATACCCGCCCGCGGAAGGGTGGTCATCTTAAAGAGGGAGACGGTATGGATGCAGCGGCGATGATCCGGAAGGCGAAGGCGGAGGGGCGGACCGCCCTCACCGAGGCGGAGTCCAAGGAGCTTCTGAGACAATTCGGCGTGCCGGTTGTGAAGGAGTCGATTGCAACCACGCCGGAGGAGGCCGCGGCAAAGGCGGAGGAGATCGGGTTTCCCGTCGTGCTAAAGGGGCTCGGAACAAAGCTGACGCACAAGACGGAACGGGGGCTCGTCCGTCTGAATCTCAAGGACAGCGGGGACGTAAGGCAGGCGGCGGCGGTGGTGGCTGGGTCGGCGGGGGCGGATCTGGAGGGGTATCTGATTCAGCCGATGCTTTCCGGTCGCCGGGAGTTTGTCGCCGGTCTCTTCCTCGACGACCAGTTCGGGCCGGTAGTGATGTTCGGCCTCGGCGGTGTCTTCACCGAGGCGTTGAACGATGTGGCCTTCCGCATCGCGCCCGTCGATGAGAGAGACGCCGGCGAGATGATCGATGAGCTCCGTTCACGGAAGCTCCTCGGGCCGTTCCGCGGCGAACCGGCGGCGGTTCGGGAACGGCTTGTTCGAACCCTGACGGGGCTCTCCCGCCTTGGTCTTGAGTTTCCGGACGTTACGGAGGTAGACATCAACCCCCTCCTGGTCGGTCCGGACGGGCAGGCTACGGCGGTAGACGCCCTCGTCATCCTGGGCGGCCGCCCCACGGCAAAGACGCTTCTTCCGCCGGTCGATCCGGTCGCCATCGCAAAACTGTTCTATCCCCGTTCCATCGCCTTCGTCGGCGCCTCCGGGACGTTTGCCAAATGGGGGTACATGCTCTTCTGCAATGTGGCCGCGGGCGGATTCAAAGGGCCGATCTATCTGGTCAACGCCAGAGGTGGGGAGATCGCCGGCCGGCCGACTTTCAAATCGGTCGGCGAGATTCCTGGGCCGATCGATCTGGCCGTCGTGACCATCCCGGCAGAAAAGGTCCTCGACCTGATCCCGCAATTCAAGGAAAAGGGCGTCCGGAACATGCTCCTGATCACCTCCGGCTTTGCCGAAACGGGCGCCGAGGGGCGGCGCCTGGAGGAAGAACTCGTCCGGCAGGCGCGGGAGGCGGGAATCCTGATCCTCGGTCCCAACACGATGGGGATCTGCAATCCCCATGACGCCCTTTTTTGCTGCGGCTCGAACGTCCTTCCGAAGCCGGGCACCACCACGCTGGTCTCCCAGTCGGGAAACCTCGGGGTGCAACTCCTCGGCTTTGCCGAACATGAGGGGATCGGCATCCGCGCCTTCTGCGGTTCGGGGAACGAGGCGATGATCACGATCGAGGACTACATGGAAGCGTTCGAGGTTGATGAACTGACCAGGACGGTCGTCCTCTATCTTGAAAGTGTCAAGAACGGCCGCCGTTTTTTCGAATCCGCCCGGCGTGTAGGCCGGAAGAAGCCCGTCGTGTTGCTTAAGGGGGGCCGCACGCAGGCGGGGAACCGCGCCGCCGCGAGCCATACCGGGGCGCTCGCCTCCAACCTGCGCGTCTTCGACGCCGCCGCGCGCCAGGCGGGGATCGTCGTTGCGGAGCAGCCGATGGACCTCCTCGACCTGTCGGCGGCCTTTTCCTCTCTTCCGCTCCCCCGCGGCAACCGGGTCGGTCTCATGACCCTGGGCGGCGGCTGGGGGGTTGTCGCCTCCGATCTCTGCGTTGAAAACGGCCTCACGATACCCGATCTCCCGCCGGATCTGATTTCGCGTATCGATGAGATCCTTCCCCCGTACTGGAGCCGGTCCAACCCCATCGATCTGGTCGGCAAGTTCAATCCCAAGATCGCGATGCAGGTGATGGATGAGCTGGTGAAGTGGGAGGGGTGTGATGCGGTGCTCCATCTGGGGATCATCGGACGCATGGCTTCCGTCAGGCAGATGATCCGCTCGATCCAGGAAGTTGATCCGGTGATGGACCGGAAATTTCTCGATGCAATTCCGGGGGCGTTGGCCGAGTTCGAAAACCGGTTTACGATCCATATGGTTCATCTCATGGAGAAGTCCGGCAAGCCGATCCTCGGGGTGAACCTGCTGCCGGAGGAGAACGCCCGCACCATTATGGACGTCGAGGGGAGTCCGTACAAGGGGGTCTCTTTCCTCACGCCGGAGCGGGCCGTCAAGGCGCTGGCCCGGATGAACACCTACCGTCAGTGGCGGGAGCGGGAGGAAAAATAGGGGCGCCATCCGTCCCGTCACAGACGGGCATCCTTCCGGGGCCGGAACTGCGAGCGACTTTCCGAATCCCCCAAGGGGCATCCTCATAATTATTTCTTGACATCTCAAACGCAGTCCTGTTAGCCTCGCCCACACAGTCATTGATATTAGAGTTTTCACCTTCTGGCTTCAGCGAAAGCAGACAGCCTATCCACTCAATACGACATAATACAGAAAGGAGCATTGCCATGAGAACCAAGCAAGATTACATCCAGGGGCTGGCCAAGATGAAACGGAACATTTACTACGACGGCCAGTTGCTCGACAGGACGGATGAACTGCAGATGGATTGCCTCAATACCATCGGCACGACGTATGATGAAGCGGCCAAACTGGAGAATCAGGAGCTCTGCACGGCGATTTCTCACCTCACTGGAGAGAGAATCAACCGTTTTACACACATCCATCAGAACAAGGACGACCTGCATAAGAAACAGGACATGACCCGGATGCTCTGCCAGAAGGTCGGCGGCTGCATCCAGCGCTGCATGGGGATCGACGGCACCAATGCGATGTACAACGTTTCCTATGAGGCGGACAAGGTGAACAACGGCGCCACCCAGTACCATGAGAACTTCAAGAAGTGGCTCACCCGCTTCCAGATGGAGGACCTGATCGGCTGCTGCGCCCAGACAGACGTAAAGGGCGACCGGATGCTCCGGCCTGCCGATCAGCCGAATCCCGGCGCGTATGTGCGGATCAAGGAGCGGATGAAGGACGGCATCGTGGTTGAAGGCTGCAAGGTGCATATCTCGGAAGCCTCCGTGGCCGATGAAGTTCTGGTGCTGCCCACCCGCGCATTGCGTGCCGAGGACAAAGATTACGCGGTGGGTTTCGCCGTTCCGGGAGACTGGGAAGGGTTGAAACAGGTCGTTACCATTCACAATTTAAGGCCGAGAGATCATTACAAGCGCGGGTTTGTGCCGGGTGCGACCGATTCCTATATGATCTTTGAAAATTGCTTTGTTCCCTGGGAAAGGGTCTTCCTGGCCGGAGAACATCAGCACGGCGGCGTATTGGCCCTGCTGTTCGCCCTGTTCCACCGCCATTCCTATTCAGGCTGCAAACCCGCGATCGGCGACGTGATCATGGGGATGGCCGCCCTTGCCGCCGAGGTGAACAACATTCATAAGCAATCCCATGTCCGGGAAAAGCTGGCGGAGCTCATCATGACTGCCGAATTGGGTTACGCCGCGGGATATACCGCATCCGATCTGGGAAAACCCGAGGTCTACATACCGGGTATCGGTTTCGTGCCTTACGGTCCCGGCTCTTACATTCCCAATTCGATTTACTGCAACGTCGGTCGTTGCCTGTCGGGCGAAGCGGTCTGGCGCGAGGCGGAGATCCTTTGCGACATCGCGGGCGGCGTTGTGGCCACGTTCCCCCACGAGAATGATTTCAAGAATCCGGAGACTGGGGATATGCTCCTCAAGTATACCAAGCGGAACCCGAACATGTCGGCCGAGGATCAGGCCCAGTTTTGGAGATATTTGGGCGACTTTCTCTGCTCGGCGACAGGCGGCATAATGAACGTGGGCAACTACCATGGCGGCGGCTCACCGATTATGGAGCAGATCGCCATTACGACTCAGTACGATATCGAATCCCGGAAGACGCTGGTGAAATATATCGCTGGCATGAGCGGCGGAGATCGCGACGTCTTCAGCAAGAAGACGACGAACAAGGCAAACGAAAGTTAGCCGGGCACAAAAACGGTCCCAAAGGTGAATAATCCTGAACCGACCCCTCCCCTTCAATGGGGAGGGGAAAACGTAAATAGTACATATTATAGGAGAATGAAACGATGTTCGATCTATCCAAATTTTCACTCAAAGGAAAAGTAGCGGTCGTTACCGGCGGCGGCCGCGGCATCGGCCAGGCGATAGCGTTTGGTTTCGCCAAAAGCGGGGCCAAAGTGGTCGTCACCAGCCGCAAGGCGCAGGATCTGGAAGCGACGGTGACCGAAATCAAGACCTTCGGCGGCGAGGCGTTTCCGCTCCCGGCCCACTTGGGCAAGATGGATGAGATCCAAAAAATGGTCAACACCGTGATGGATCGGTTCGGCCGGATCGATATCCTTGTCAACAACGCCGGCGCCAGCCCGGCCATGGGCTCCGTCCTCGAATCCGACGAGCGCCTCTGGGATACGATCATGAACCTGAACTTGAAGGGGGTTTATTTCGTAAGTCAGGCCGTGGCCAGGATTATGAAAAAGCAGGGTGGCGGGAAAATCATCAATATTGCTTCCATCGATGGGTTCAATCCGGAGCCCGGTGTGAGCGTCTATTCCGTCTCCAAGGCCGGCGTACGGATGATTACGAGGGCATTTGCCAGTGAGCTGGCCCCCATGAATATCCAGGTCAACACCATCGCTCCGGGACCCATCAGCACCAAGATGATGAATTCCCACTGGGCGCACCTCGCGCCGGAAGAGGCCGAAAAGGCGAAAGCGGCATTGGAAAAGATGCTGCCCACGGGCCGCATCGGCCAGCCCGATGAGATCGTGGGCGCTGCCCTCTACCTTGCTTCCGAAGCATCCAACTATACCACGGGAACGGAAATCGTTATCGATGGCGGTATATTACTGCAGGGGCTAAAATAGGGTTTCGCCCCAGCCGCATTTCCGGTCATCCCCCTGCTGGTTGTCCCGCATTTTTTTTTCGATCTTCAGGCGGAGGGCCTCGAAGACATCGTTGTCGAGTGTCGCCGGAACGGGGATCGGTTCATCCCAGCGGACCCAGACCGTGCTGAAAGGTTTCGGGATGAGGAAGCGGTCCCAGCTTCGGAGGATCCAGGCGCGGTTCACGGAAATGTAGACCGGGATGATCGGGACGCAGGAGAGCTGGGCCATCCGGATGATGCCGGCCTTGATGAGGCCCCGAGGACCTTGCGGTCCGTCCACGGCATGAACGGCCAGCGGATGAGCCGAAAGCTCCGCGACCATCGCGGCAAGCGCCTCGCGGCCGCCGCGGGAGCTCGAACCGCGGACGGGGCGGAAGTTCAGCCGCCGGCTGACATCTGCGATCAAATCCCCATCCCGACTTTGGCTGATCATTAGGGCCGGGGTGAATTCCCTGAAACGCCGCGCGTAACTGACGGCCAGCAGGATCCGCTGATGCCAGACGGCGACGATTCCCTTTCCGCCCCGACGGAGATGGTCAAGGAGCTCCTCTTCATGGAAGACGCGGATCCGGACCATAAGAAGATAGAGGCGGAGTATCCAGTAGGCGATCGGGATCAGGCCGTGGCGGATGGCAAAGGTGGATAGTTCTTTGATCATCGTGGTTATGGATTGTTCCGGATTCGGCGGCGGATGCCGGAACTCGCCTTTGGCGAGACGCTTCCGGCTTGCCGGGCCTACCGACCATTTCCCTTCGGGGGATCTATATCATCATTGCCGTTCCCGTGAAAAGACAAAATCATCGCAGAAAATAAACACGCAACGAAAGCTCCGGCAGGGGTAAAGCTTGACCGGCATATGGAAGGTCCTCCAATGGACGAAGGCGCTCCTGAAGGCACACCTTGGTCCATTGGAGGAAATGAAAGGCTTGCTAATGTTTTTTCGCGCTATCCCTCTTTCCCCTTGACTTCTTCCGGGGCCTTGGGAGGTTTCACGCTTTCCGGCATGGGCTCCACGCCGTACTTCCACTTCAGGAACTGCTCGCCGGTCGACGGGTAGAGGGCGTAGGTCAGCAGATCTTCCTCGGTCTTGGCAAGATCGCCGATCTTCTTTTTGTCGTCCGCAAGTTCCGGTTCCAGGTAATCGGCGGGTCTCCCGGTGATCGGGGTCTGGCCGCGTTTATTATGTTTCAGGACCATCTTCTGCACCTCAGGATCGACCGGGGCCGGGGTCTCGCCGTAAAGCCCGTACATGAGGTCCTTGAACTGATTGGTCACCATCTTGTACCGGCCCTGAACCACATTCATGACCGACTGAACGCCGACGATCTGGGAGGTGGGGGTGACCAGGGGCGGTGTTCCCGCTTCCTTTCTCGTCCTCGGGATCTCAGCATAAACCTCATCCAGTCGATCCAAGGCATTCATCTCCTTGAGCTGGCTGACGAGGTTGGAGATCATGCCGCCGGGGATCTGGTGCGCGAGCACGCCCGCATCGATAAGGGAGAGCTTGTTTGTCATGAGGTTCTTCTGATATTTGGGAGCGATCCTCTCGAGATGTTCGCCCATCCCGATCAGTTTGCGCACATCCATGCCGGTGTCACGCTTCGTCCCCTGGAGCGTGACGACGAGCGGTTCGATAGCGGGCATCGAGCTCCGGAGGGCATAGGGAGCAAGGCAGGTATCGACGATATCGATGCCCGCTTCGATTGCCTTGAGATAAGACATGGAGGCCATGCCGCTGGTGTAATGGGTATGGAGGTGAATGGGGAGCTTGGTGACCTTCTTCAGCTCGGTGACGAGATCGTAGATGTCATACGGCGAAACGATCCCGGCCATATCCTTGATGCAGATGCTATCGGCCCCCATTGCCTCGATTGCTTTACATTTTTTCACGAAATATGCCAGATTGAAGACGTCGCCACCGAGACGGGGTTGGGTCAGGGAGTAGCAGATTGCGCCCTGGAAGTGCTTCCCGTTGGCCTTGATCCTCTCCACACAGGTCTGGAAATTTCTGAGATCGTTCAGCGCGTCGAATACCCGGAAGATATCGATGCCGACTTCGCAGGATTTGTCGACGAAGGCCCGGACGACATCATCCGCATAATTCCGGTAGCCGACCAGATTCTGCCCGCGGAGCAGCATCGTAAAGGGGGTCTTCTTGATATACTTCTTCAGGGTCTTTGGTCTTTCCCAGGGGTCCTCACCGAGGAAGCGGTGCATCGTGTCAAAAGTCGCGCCTCCCCAGACTTCCATTGCCCAAAAACCCATCTCGTCCATCTGCTCGGCGATGGGGAGCATATCCTCCGTGCGCATCCGGGTCGCATAGATGGACTGATGACCATCACGCAATGTATTGTCCTGGATCTTAACGGGATGGACAGGCCCATCCTTCATAATGTCTGCCATGTTTCTTCTCCTTCCAAGTGCATCTCGACGATATCTAACCATTCACAGGAGCAACAATGTTGTTGTGCTTTCGACAACGCACATATCGTGCCGCATGCAACGGATGTCCGGTTTAATGTATGAGCATAGAGAGCAATAATGGTGCCAACGAAAATCGTAAGGTGTTTGCATGATGGCAGGTATTACCGCAATAAACAAGGGGGAATAAAAAACGTCGTGATAAAGAATATTTGCCATGGGTCAGGTTATTGGCTGACTTGTCCGGCGACCGGACGAAAAGTCAGCCAATAGGTCCGGAAAAAAGGCGGGCAGTGGGGAATAAGTGCGGAATCGGCACGATGTGGTGACGTTCGGGGCAGGAAACCCATTTGGTACTTCAATTCCCGACAATATGTGCACGAACAACACACCGTGCAATAAGAGCACGCATCTTTTCTTAGCAAAATTTTACGTAGATCGGGTTGGAAAAAATCCAGGGGCGATAGCGGCCAAAGGCCTTCAGGTCCGCTTCGATCCGATAAACGCCGCAATCGTGGAGAATCAGGGAAAGTTCCTTCCCTGCAGCTTCATGGAAGAGTTTTCCGTTTCTTATCAGGCGGATCCGTGCCCGGTGGGGAAAAGAGGCCCGGAGTTCCGCGGAATGGTGGAGAATGAAGTCGTCTCCCATCGTCGCTTTTCTCCCCTCTTCAATCAGGATCAGCGAGAATCCATTTGCCGGTCGGAAATGGTCGAGGGAGATATAGGCCCGCCCCCTTTTCAAGGCGTCCAGAAGGGTGGGGATATCGGACCGGCTGTCACCGCAGAGGGGTTTTTCGGTGAGGATGTGCGTCCGGATGAGACGAAAGACCCTGGAGAAGGGAAAAATGGAAAAATAAATTCCCAGGATACGTATCCGGCTGTTGTGGTTGTCCAGTTCGCCGATTCCTGCGATGCGGCGCAGCTGTGTCATACGGTCCCAGCGTTCGAGGGTATCCGGGGCAGGACCGTGGAGAAAATAGGCCGGGAATGCGTAACTGAGGATGGCCCGAAGATGGCCGGTAAGGCTGTTCTGCCAGTCCGTCATGAAATCCCAGATTCCCATGCCCGTGTAACCTGTGACGGACCAGTCGTTCCAGGGGTAGTGTTTCACGTGAAACAATGCGGTCCCTCTGTGATCCGGGTGGGCGATGAAGCCCACCCCTCCATGAGCCTGCACGCGGTCGATGTATTCCTGCGGCGGCAGATCCGGCTCCCTTTCCGCGCATGCAATCGGCTCACTCAGCCCAAATGCAAGGTAGTGGTTGAAGCGGGGTGCAATCTCCTCGCCTACAATGAGAAGAGTGCCGTCGTGCCATCCTTCGTATCCGTCTTCGCGAGCCTGTGTCGTCGAATGGTCCGTCAGCAGGAGGAAGTCAAGCCCCTTTTGTTGCGCCGCCGCGATGATCTCCGCAATCGGGGTGCGGCCGTCAAAGGAATAGGCGGAATGCAGATGGATTACACCCGTGTTGTCGTTCAACTGCATAGCGGCTCTGCCAGTTTTCTCAACAGATCTTCCTCCCCATATTCAAAATGGCCAACGGGCAGTCCGTGCATCGCGGTCTCTTCCTGCAGAAGGTTTTAGCCACAACGACGATCAGGGCGTGAAACTGGTTGAACAGGTTCATGTCGTTCGGGAGAGAAGCCATCACCAGGGACTGGATTCCATCATAATCAGTTGCCTCATCGATCAGAGCATGGCGGAGTAGAACTCGCCGAGTATAGGCATCGCAGACGAAGATAGGCTTTTGACAGGCATAGAGGAGGATGCTGTCGGCGGTTTCCGGGCCGACGCCTCGGACGCTCAAGAGCTTCTCGCGGAGAAGTGGAAGCCCTTCGGTCTTCATGGCCGCAATGTTTCCGGAATAATGATCCATGAGAAACCGAACAAACGCCTTCAGCCGTGCAGCCTTCAAATGATAATAACCGGACGCCCGGATGATCTCGGCAAGATCATCTTCCGGTATTTGTAAAAGCGCTGCGGGAGTGAGAAGCCGCCTCTTTCGCAACGCCTTGATGGCCATTTCGACGTTAGTCCAGGCGGTATTTTGCGTAAGGATCGCGCCAATCATGACCTCGAAGGGCTCGTCAGCGGGCCACCAGTGAAGATCGCCGAAATATCCGTCGAGCAGTTTATAGATCTTCAGCAGTTCTTCACGGTGGTCCATCCGGGTTTCCTGATTATCCTTTTCTATTTGATCAACGGTACGAAAAAGGTCGATTTCCCTCGCTTGATCAGAAGGAGAATACTGCCCTTTTCTCCCGCTTTTGCGATCTCCCGCTGATACTCCTTCATGGTTGCGATTTTGGCCTTGTTCACCTGGAGAATGAGGTCCTGCACCTGAATGCCGACCTCATCCGCGACGCTGCCATCCTGGACATCGACGACGATGAGGCCCTTTTTGATCGAAAGACCGAGTTGCTGCGCGATCTCCGGTGTTATCTCCTGGACAGACATGCCGAAGGCCTCACCCGTGCGCTGAGCAGATGCCATCTCCGATTTTTCTGTTCTTTCGGCAATGACCAGGGAGAGACTTTTTTCCTGTCCGTCCCGAATGATCTTGATCTTTACGGTTTCGCCGACGTGGAATCCGGCGATCATCACCAGCAGCTCGTGTGTATCTTTAATCGGTTTCCCATTGATCTCAATTACGACATCTCCCGATTTGAGCCCGGCCTTGTCGGCGGGATCCCCCTTGAAGACATCAGAAATCAGAGCGCCTGTCCGGTCTCTAAGCTTCATGCTTTTTGCGATGTCCTCACTGATGTCCTGTACGGAAACCCCCAGCCACCCCCGGGTAACTTTTCCTTTGGCCTTCAGATCCGGAAGAATGGTCTTGGCCATGCTGATCGGGATGGCGAAGCCAATTCCCTGCCCTTGGGCGACGATGGCCGTATTGATGCCGACCACCTTTCCTTCCATGTTGAAGAGCGGCCCGCCGCTGTTTCCCGGGTTGATGGAGGCGTCCGTCTGAATAAAATTGTCGTAGGGCCCCGCGCCGATCACCCGGCCTTTCGCGCTTACGATGCCTGCTGTTACCGTCTGCTCCAGACCGAAAGGGTTGCCGATGGCCAGAACCCAGTCACCGACCCTAAGTTTTTCGGAATCACCTGTTTCCGCCACGGGCAAGCTGTCGCTGGACTTGATCTTGATAAGGGCGATGTCGGTCTTTGCGTCTTTCCCGATAACTTTCGCTTCGTACTCCTTGCCGTCGGAAAGCTTCACAATGATTTTGTCCGCCTGTTCGACGACATGGTTGTTGGTGAAGATATAGCCGTCATGGCTGATAATGAACCCAGAACCGAGGCTCTTCTGCTTGAATTGCCGCTGTGGCATGTCGCCAAAAAACCGTTCAAAGAAATCATCCCCGCCGAAATTACGATCGAAAGGCGATCCCTGGCCGAAAGGGGAACGTAATCCTCCTCCGTGGATCGTCTTGGTCGTACTGATATTTACGACGGAGGGCTTCAGTTTCTCGGCAAGATCCGCAAAGGAGAAGGGCGCCCGTGACACTTCACCGGGGGAGACAGCGGATGCGACCTGCACATCCGGTCCCGGAGCTGACGGCGCAAAGGAGGAGCGGAGAACCTCCACGATTGAGACGACGAAAAAACCGATCAAAAAAGCCAAGAGAAACATGATAAAGGTTTTGCGTCCCTTGTTTTCCGTTTTCATTTTCTACCTCCCAACAAGTCAAAATGGATTTTTTGCAATCGGCGATTCAATTCACATTTGAAACCACCGCGCGTAATATAAACGTCAAACAAATTTTGTCAATATTTTCTGCATCCGATCCCGCATCGATATGATGAAATAAAACGGAGAGAGGCCTACTTTCCTTTTGCCGGCAATTGAATTCGCCGTTTTGCCGGGTCCGTCTGCGGCCGGTAGAGAATGGCCGTGTGGCCGATCGTCCCGATCAGCGCGCTTCCGGTTTGGTCAACCAGTTCGCCCGTGAGGGTTTCCTTCTGATTTTTCTCCTTGAAATCGTTGAACTTGATCTTGATCAGTTCATGCTGGGAAAGCTCCTCATCGGCGGCACGGACGATCCCATCCGTGATCCCATCCTTTCCGATGAGGACGACAGGCTTCAGATCGTGGGCAAGACCCCGCAGATACTTCTTTTCAAATCCCTTCAGGGTTTTCATGATCCATCTCCTGTGGCAATACCTTCGCGAGGGGTTCGGCGGACCGCCTTTCCATGGGCGTGATTCGAGCGAGACGCATCCAGCTTGTTTTATCCCAGGAGGGATCGATTGCCGTTTCCTCCTCGCCGGGCTGAAGGCCGCATTTGCGTGCAAAATAGCGGTGAAATGCGAGAGAAGGCGTCAGTTCGGGATGAAAAATAGTCACCAGGACACCAGGTGATTCGGCGGCCGCGATGAAATCGCCGATCCGGAGGAGCACCTCCACCCCCCTCCCGACGCTGAGGATCTTGGGGGCGCGGATAAAAGTCAGCGGTATGGGCGTCTGGGAAAGCCTTGGGATGGAGGCCTCGCTGGCGAAACTGTCCAACTGGCTCCCGAAGCCGTTTCGTTCGACCTCGATGTCGATCAGGCCGAGGTGGGGCGTCTCTCCCGAAAGCGATTTTGCAAGCAGAATCGCCCCCGCGCAGGTGCCCCAGAGTTTCACCCCTTCATGGAATTTCCGGATGATGACCTTATCGATGCTGAAGATTTGCAGAAGCCGGGCAAGACAGGTGCTCTCGCCGCCGGGCAGGATGAGACCGGCCAGCCCTTCGAAGTCTTCGGCCTGCTTCACCGGCCGGGCGGCGACGCCAAGGCGCCCCAAATGATCGAGATGTTCGAACACGTCCCCCTGCAGATCCAGGACGCCGATCATCTTTCCCGCTGCGGTGGAGGGATTCAATTCAGTGCGGCTCATTGATTCCGTCCTGAGGACCTCCCCTACCAGCCGCGGCCGGCCAGGAGTTGTTCCTTGGGGAGGGCAGAGATCTCCAGGCCGGGCATTGCCTCGCCAAGACCCATGGAGGCCTCGAGAACTTTAGCCGGATCATTGAAATAGGCCGTGGCCTTGACGATCGCACGGGCGCGCACGGCGGGGGTCGCCGATTTGAAGATGCCGGAGCCGACGAAAACCCCGTCGCAGCCGAGTTGCATCATGAGCGCCGCATCGGCGGGCGTCGCAATTCCACCTGCGGCGAAGTTGACCACCGGCAGGCGGCCCAATTCCCTCACCTTGAGGGCCAGTTCATAGGGTATGCCGTTCGCCTTGGCGAAACCGGTTACCTCCTCCACCGGCATATGGGCAAGCTGGCGGATCTCGCGGTTCATCGTCCTCATGTGGCGGACGGCCTCGACGACGTTGCCGGTTCCTGCCTCGCCCTTGGTGCGGATCATCGCCGCACCTTCGGCGATGCGGCGAAGCGCCTCTCCAAGGTTGCGGGCGCCGCAGACGAAGGGAATGGAAAAGCGGGTCTTGTCGATATGGCACTCCTCATCGGCCGGGGTGAGGACTTCACTCTCGTCGATGTAATCAATCTTCAGGGCCTCGATGATCTGAGCCTCTACGAAGTGACCGATCCGCGCCTTCGCCATAACCGGAATGGAGACGGCCTTCTTGATCTCGGCAATCATAAGCGGGTCCGACATCCGCGCGACCCCGCCGTCCTTCCGGATGTCCGCGGGCACCCGCTCCAGGGCCATGACGGCCACCGCGCCCGCCTCTTCGGCGATCTTTGCCTGCTCCACATTGGTCACATCCATGATGACGCCGCCTTTGAGCATCTGCGCCAACTGGACATTCAGCTCATATCTCTTTGCATCCACGATATTTTTACCTCCCTGTGGGATGAATCATCCCGGCTCATTTCTATGGCATTAGTATAATGACGTCAAGGACAATTATCAAGGGCTCAGATCCTGAAAAATAACCTGCACCGTTTCCCCGGAGATTTCTTCTTTCTGTGCGGCTTTTTACCAAAGCATCCGAGTATTCACGCCGCGTTCGTGGAGAAAGGACTTGATTTCAGCGATGGTATGGGTCCGGTAGTGGACCATCGACGCGATCAGAGCGGCGTCAGCCTTCCCCCGGGTAAGGACGTCGAGGAGGTGCTCCGGTTTCCCCGCGCCGCCGGAAGCGATCACCGGGATGCCGACATGGCTGGAGATCAGCGCGGTCAGATCGAGTTCGTAACCGTCTAAAGTCCCGTCGGCGTCGATGGAGTTGAGACAGATCTCCCCCGCGCCGAGACGTTCCGCCTCCTTTGCCCACCGGAGGGCGTCGAGGCCGGTGAAGGTCCGCCCACCGTGGATGACCATCTCGTAACCCGAGGGAATCTGTTCGCTTGTCTGAACTTTTTTAACGTCCATGCCAAGGACGATGCACTGGCTGCCGAAGGCCCTCGCCCCCTCCGCGATGATGCCGGGATTTTTCACCGCTGCTGAATTGACGCTGACTTTTTCCGCCCCGGCGAGGATCACCCGCCGCATCTCCTCCACCGTCCCGATGCCGCCCCCTACGGAAAAAGGGATGAAGATCGTCTCGGCAACCCTTTTTACGACGTCGAGCATGATCGTGCGGCCCTCGGCGGAGGCAGTGATGTCATAGAAGACGATTTCGTCGGCCCCCTGTTCGTAATATTCCCG
>JAPLJX010000391.1 GCA_026388375.1 Deltaproteobacteria bacterium | reverse complement strand
CGTGGAGGTCATCGGGCAAACCGGTGTCATCGACTACATTGAGTTCGCGGGGGAATACGCACCCTACGACCTCTATTCCCTGGAAAATTTCGGACGGGCCGTGGATCTCTTTCCGCATATGACCTCCATGATCAAGATCGATCAAGACCCCAGGGGATTCTTGACGAGCCGGGCGATCGGTTCGGGCATTGCGAACCTCCTTTTCGCGGATATCCGCGGCGTGGAAGACGCCCGGGAATCGGTTGCCGCTGCCCGGGCGGAAACGCCCAAAACAAAAGGTGTTATGGGCGCGGCGATGCGGAGGGATGTCGGCTATGTTCTCGGACCCGGGTCCAAGGAATACGTGCAGCAGCTCGAAGAAGGCGTTGTCGCCCTGATGATCGAGAAACAAGCCGCCATCGAAAACCTGGAGGCGATCCTTTCCGTGAAAGGGGTCGACATGGTCCAGTTCGGGCCGGCCGATTACTCCATGTCCCTCGGAATCCCGGGACAGTGGACCCATCCTCAGGTTCAAGAAGCTCAGGAATACATGATTAAGACAGCCATCAAAATGGGGGTCGCCCCCCGGGTCGAACTGATGGATTTCAAGGATGCCGCGCCCTACCTGAAAATGGGGGTCAAACATTTCTGCATCGGGTGGGATGTGTTCATCATCCAAAAATTCTGCCAGGAGCAGGGTGCGGCCTTTCGGAAGGCTTTCGGCGGGTAAACGCCGTAGAATTTACCCTAACTTGAATTTTATATAAACCGGGTTTCCCGGCGTTCGTGAAGGAGAGTCACCATGGCCAAAGTCGTGATGGAGAAGCTGAACAAGTATTACGGGGAAGTGATGGCGGTGAAGGACCTGGATTTGGAGATTCCGGACAAGGAGTTCGTGGTTTTGGTGGGCCCCTCGGGCTGTGGCAAGACAACAACTCTTCGCATGGTCGCCGGTCTGGAAGAGATCACCGCCGGGAATATTTACATCGACGATAAATTGGTTAACCATCTCCCCCCCAAGGACCGGGACATTGCCATGGTGTTCCAGAACTACGCCCTCTACCCCCACATGACGGTTTACCAGAACTTGGCCTTTGCGTTGAGCTTGCGGAAGCTCCCCAAGGCGGAGATCGACCAGCGGGTGAAGGAGGCGGCGGAAATACTGAATATCGGCGAGCTGTTACAGCGTAAACCCAAGGCTTTGTCCGGGGGGCAGCGGCAGAGGGTGGCGGTGGGGAGAGCGATCGTGCGGAAGCCGAAGGTATTCCTGTTCGATGAGCCTTTATCGAACCTGGATGCGAAGCTGAGAGTTCAGATGCGGGCAGAACTCAAGAAGCTGCATGAGCGGCTGCAGGCTACCATAATCTATGTGACCCATGATCAGGTGGAGGCGATGACGATGGGGGACCAGATCGTGGTGATGAAGGATGGGTTGAAGCAGCAGGTGGGGCCGCCTCTGGGACTTTATTTTAAGCCGGCGAACAAGTTTGTGGCGGGATTTATTGGGAGTCCGGCGATGAATTTTATTGAGGGGGATCTTTTATCGGAGGGGGGAGAGTTTTATTTTCAAGCGGCGGGGGTGAAGTTGAAGGTGGCGAAGGACAAGGCGGAGCCGTTGAGGACATACGGTAAGAAGCGGGTGATCTTTGGGATTCGGCCGGAGGATTTGCCGGAGGCGGCTTGTGCGTTGCCTGGGGAGACGATCGAGGCGGTGGTGGAGGTGATGGAGCCTCTTGGGTGCGAGGTGTATTTGGATGTGAAGATTGGGGAGAGGAGTTTGATTGCCCGGGTGGGGCCGACGACGCAGGCGAAGCCGCATGCCGCAATCTGTCTTCAGCCGTCGCCGGAGAACATGCGGTTTTTTGACATTGAGACGGAGGAGGCGCTCCTTACATAACGACGCAAAGCGCGCAGAAAGACAGGGAATCCCCTCTTTGAAAAGAGAAGGGAAAGGAATTGAGCACTCTTTGGCTATCCTAACGCGATAATCTTCTTGGCGATGTGGGAGGCATATTGGCCGACACACAGAGCAGCAACAAGCTGCTCCTGACGGGCGCGCAAGTCTTCGACCCCTCGACATTGGGTTTTCAACGCTGGGATGTTCGCATTGGCGACGGGAAGATCCTTGATGTAGGCCCCACGCTCGCCGCCCGGGCCGGTGAGCCGGTGCAGGATTGCCGAGGCAAACTTCTGCTGCCGGGTCTCGTCGACTTCCACCTCCATTGTTTCCGGCAGGGGCAAGTCCTGAGCGTCGACGCCGAGGACGTGGCCCCGTGCGCGGGGACCACGACGTTCGTGGACGGGGGGAGCAGCGGCTCGATGAACTTCCAGGCGTTTCGCGAGCACGTAATTGAGCCCGCGGACGTCCGCATCCTAGCCTTCTTGAACATTTCGGCGATCGGCATGGTATCGGTCGGGGCGTCGACTGTGTCGTTTTTCGAGAACGATGACGACCGGCTGCTCGACGTGGCCTCGGCCATCGAGGTTATTGAGAAGAACCGCGACATCCTCGTGGGCGTCAAGGTGCGCATGTATACGGGCCTCGCATCCCTCGCAGCCCTGCGCAACGGGCGGGAGGTGGCGGAGCGGACCAGGCTCCCGATGATGGTCCACATCGCCCCGGGCCCACCCAGCTTCGAAGACATCCTTCCCTTCCTCCGCGCCGGGGACATCGTCACCCACATCTATCACGGCGGGGCCGATTCGCTGGTGAATGCGAACGGTCAGGTCCGTCCGGCCTTCAATGAGGCGCGCACGCGCGGCGTCGAGTTCGACGTCGGCCTCGACCGTGTTCACACCAGCTTTGCGGTGGCTCGCGCCGGCTTGGCCGCCGGGTTCCTGCCCCACTACCTCGGCACGGACATGACGCTCCTGAATCGGCGCCTCACGGTCGATGTGCCGACCACCATCTCGAAGATGGTGGCGCTCGGCCTGCCGCTCGAAACGGCGCTGACTGCGGCGACGGCCGGCCCAGCGGCCAAGGTTGGGTTGGGGAAAATCATCGGTGGGGTCGAGCCGGGCATGGAAGCTGATCTCGCGATCTGCGAGCTTTGCGAAGGTAACTTTGTGTACAAGGACACGTACGGTAACGATTGCCGCGCGACGCGGCGATTGGTCCCGCTCCAAACCCTCCGTCGCGGAAAACCGCTGGAAAAGATCGTCCGAAAAATCAGGAAATATGACTTTTTGATGAAGTGAGGGTGCCGGGATGAGGTCGTTTGACGATGGGACCTCCTTAAATAAGTACCATCTCGTGTATCCATACAGGAGGGAAATATGGACTGGCTGATAAATGTCCCGTTTTTCTTTAAAAGAGCGGGGTTTTTTAATGCTGTCAAAGAGGTCGAGGGGAATTTTGCCGATCCATATAAACAATGTTGTCACGTTTCCAAAAAATGAGGGAATCAAATGGCATTTTCAAATTGGTTAAAGAGGATTTTTGGAAGCCAAAATAATGAACAGAATGATGTCAAAATTTACACCCGAACTATCGGTGAATTACAAGAATCACCGCTTACGGCATGGGGAAACCAAGACATAATTAATGGCTTACGTTTTAATGCGACGTTACAGCTCAGAACGCCGTTGCGTGTTCTAAAGCACCATAACGAATTCTTTAGTGGACGTGGCGCGCCCCCTCGCTTTGCTGAGGAACTATGGGAAGGTGTTTGGTCGCCGGTTACGAAGTCATGGTCAGAGCTTGCGGGTCCTAACTCAAAGTTTTCAAAAGAACAGTTAAGTAAGCTGGATATGGCCATGGAGCAGGTACCCTCTGACGAAGAAAACCATTTAAAATTCTTGTTAGTTATAAGATGCATCGTTGAACGTAATGATTCAATAATTGACCGACTTAATGAATTGGAAGGCGAGGTTAGCAACGAGAAATGGAATGACTTTGTGCAAAGGTATGGAGGGGAGAAGGCAATTATTGATTACTTTTTCCCTCGTTTTATCGATAGATTGCCCGGTCTACAAAAAGAAACTGTTGCTTCTCTCAGGGAGCTCAACCTAACCACACCAGCGTCAATCGCCACTGCCTCGGATAAGGAATTGCTAGTTTTGAAGGGAATAGGTCCTGCAAAATTAAAAAAAATTAGGGAAATTTGCGCGGGCGCATCCGATCATACTAGCGAATTAATAGATCTTGTAAGGAGCTAACACGAAATACATAACAATAAAATAAAGAGGGACTGGTGTTTCGCTCCGCTCCTTACCAGCACCTTATTTAAGTCGTTGGACGGATAAGAGAACACAAAGCGGAGAAAGGAAAGACAAATGTCAATAAGAAAGCAGGTTTATGCTGAGGAGTACCTCGCAGTTCACAACAGAGAACTCATTGGACACCCCAAGTATCGCAACGACATGAAGTACACTCGGGTGCTTGCCAATGGAATTTTAAGCATGAATACGCGGGATAAGGTGCTGACCTTTGAAGATAAACAGGTATTTGACGAGGTCTGCAAGACAGTGAATCAGAGCTATGAGTTGATCATCCCCTAAGAATAAACGGGGACGCCCATGCAATTACATGTTACTGTTCTTGAAGGATTGCGCAATGTGTTTTTTTGATGTAGCGGCGAACACGTCTCACTAACGTTTCAGGTGGACAAGCAGGCTTGAGCGTGTTTTTTGTTTATATAAAGATGTTTAAGCCTGCTTGCCCTGAACTTCTCGTTACTCTCTTTCCATCCATAATCCACAATTATGACAACAACCCACCATTGAGTAGTAGTAGGTGACAGGTGTTCGGCTTCATTGATATTTTATCAAGCTCAGCCCTATTGATAACCAATCGAAAGGTGCAGATTTTGACCGTCGGCGCAAATTACGGGTGGAAAGGTGCAGATTTTTAAGCGTGATTTTTGGGGCAGGAGGTGGTATCGTCTCCTTCCTGTATTCATTAGGCCAACAAATTTCGATTATGTAGTAGATTTCTTTTGTAAATCATGATAAGAAGGATCAAAATTTCATGGGCAGTTGAACGTGTTCCATCCCGTATAATCATACCGGAGGGAAATATGGACTGGCTGTTATTCCATTTCTAATTCATTAGCGCATTAATAATCCAAGGCCAAGCGACGATGGAACGGATACGATCATGATCATGCTCCATATCGTGCAATGCTTTTTCCAGGTGATCTTCGAGGGAATCAAT
>JAPLJX010000355.1 GCA_026388375.1 Deltaproteobacteria bacterium | reverse complement strand
CGAGTTTTCGACAGTATTGATTCCCTCGAAGATCACCTGGAAAAAGCATTGCACGATATGGAGCATGATCATGATCGTATCCGTTCCATCGTCGCTTGGCCTTGGATTATTAATGCGCTAATGAATTAGAAATGGAATAAGCGGTGAAGCATAAAAAACCGACGCTGGGCGTACTGCTGGGAGATTCTTCCGGTATCGGCCCGGAAATCGTTGCCAAACTGATCAGCCGTCCGGAGATTTACGAACTGGCCAACGTGGTTATCGTTGGCGATTATCGAGTATTCCGTATGGGACAGAAGATTGCCGGCCTCTCCCAGCCCGTTACGGTGACGGATCATATCGATTCTGTTCCGTTCGAAATCGACCGGCCTCTTTTTTATGACTTTCCCACCATTTCCGACGAGGAAGTCACCCTGGGAAAGGTCAATCCCAAATCGGGGAAGGCGGTGATGGACACCCTCTCCTTCATACTGGACCTGGCGCTGGTTAAAAAAATCGATGGGTTTGTATTTGCGCCGTTCAACAAAGAAGCGATGAGATTGGGGGGATCGCCCTATCACAGTGAACTGGACTTTTTCAAGGAAAAATTCAACCGGCCGAATATTCCCGGCGAAGTCAGCGTGCTGGACGACCTTTGGACGACCCGGGTCACCTCTCACGTCGGGATCGGTCAGGTCAGCGCGCTGATCACCCGGGACAATGTCTACAACACGATCTGTTTCATGGACGGCGTGCTGCGGACTTTTGGTATAAAAACCCCGCGACTGGCCGTCTCCGCCCTCAACCCCCATGCCGGCGAAGGCGGAATGTTCGGCCCGGAAGAAAAAGAGGCCATCGCACCGGCCATTGAAATGGCCAGGAGGGAAGGCGTCAGCGCCGAAGGCCCCTTCCCGGCAGACACCATCTATCTGCGCATCAAAAAGGGAAACTACAATGCGGTCGTCTCCATGTACCATGACCAGGGTCAAATTGCGACCAAGCTGTTGGGTTTTGACCGCGGGGTCACCGTGCATGCGGGCCTGCCGGTGGCGATCGCCACACCCGCCCAGGGTTCGGCGTTCGATATTGCGGGACAGGGAAAAGCCAATCCGGAGGGGATCACCCGCGCTTTTCTGATTGCCGGCCGCCTGGCGGCAAGCCTGAAGGCCTAGCGACGAGCCGTCTGTGGCCAAGGCGGCGAAAGGAGTTAAAAAAGAGATGCGACGGGTTGGACTGATCCACTCGACGCGGTTGGTGATTGAACCCATACATCGGGTGATGGCCCTGCAATGCCCTGACATCGATTTCTTCCATCTGATGGACGAGGGCATCCTCCGAAAACTGACCGCCTCCGGGCAAATCACCCCGGAGATCATCCAATGGCTCGCCGAAATGGTTCTTTCGGCTCAACGGGCGGGCGCGGATATGGCCGTGGTGAGTTGTTCCTCTCTCTCCCCCTGTGTTCCCGCGGTTCAAAAACAGGTGGATATTCCGGTATTAAGAATCGATGCGCCCATGATGGAACACGCCGTGATCCATGCAAAACGGATCGGGCTGGTCATGACAAACCCGACAACCGAGGCCCCGTCGAAAATACTGTTTCAGGAAGTTTCCCAAAAGTTGGGCCGGGCTGCAACCCTTGTCCCGCGCCTTTGTCCGCATGCCTTTGCCAAACTGAACCAGGGCGATATCCAGGGGCATGATCTTGCCGTGATCAAAACCGTTGAAGAGCTGTTGGCCGAGGTCGATGTCGTGATGCTCGCACAGATTTCCATGGCCCGGGTAAAGGATTCTCTGCCCGCCGCCATCCAAAGCAGGGTCTTCTCCAGTCTCGATTTTATCGCGCCGGAGATCAACAAATGGTTGGCGCGCAGGCCATAGGCTTGCGGTTCCACCCATCGATGCTCTCCTAAAGTCGATAAAGCCTTGAAACCTGAGGTAGGATGATTCATGAAACAGGGTCCATATTTGCTGGGCATTGATATCGGGGGAACCGGCGCCAAGGCGGGCGTTTTCACCGCCGGCGGCGAACGGGTCGGAACCGGCTATGGCGAGTATAAAATGATCAGCGACGTACCGGGTCAGGCCGAACATGATGCCGAGGCGTGGTGGCAGGCGACGATTAAAGCGGTTCGGGATGCCATCCGTGACGTCCCTGCCGACGAGATTTTGGCAATCGGCATCGGCTGTACCAATGGACTCGTTGCGGTCGACCGCCAGGGAAAGCCCTTAAGACCGGCGATCATGCTCTGGGATCAGCGCGCCCTGCCTGAAGTCGACCGAATCAGAAAGTTACTGGATGCGGATACGGTTTTCAACATTACCGGCAATCCCGTTGCGCCGGGCGCCTATTCGCTGCCGACGATTCTCTGGTTGAAACACCATGAACCGGAGACATTTCAAGCGGCCCATAAACTCATGGCACCCGGCGGGTACCTGGTGGCACGTTTCACCGGAGAGTTCACCATCGACCATTCGCGGGCCTCGACGACCCTGCTGTTCGATATTCGCAAGAAGGAGTGGCACCAGCCTTTCCTGGCGGCGCTCGACATCCCTGTGGAAAAGCTCCCCAGACTGGAGCCTTCCGATGCGGTGGTCGGAAGGGTAACCGCGGAGGCCGCGCGTTTGACCGGTTTAATGCCGGGGATTCCGGTGATTGCCGGCTGCATGGATACCATCGGCGCATCCATCGGGTCCGGCGTCATCAAGCAGGGCGAGTGTTTTGTCATCATGGGTACCGCGGCCAGGGTTTCAGGTCCGCTGGAAAAAGCCTGTTTTGACAGCCGTTTCATGAACTGCACCCATGTGCTTCCCGAACTCTGGCTGTACATCGGGGCCGTCAATGGGGTGGGCTCCTCGTTACGGTGGATTCGCGACACGTTTTGCCAAATGGAGCAGGGGGTAGCCGACCTTACCGGCCAGGATGTCTATGACCTGATCACTGCCCAGGCCGCCCAGGCCCCTCCCGGAAGCAAGGGGTTGTTGTTTCTGCCTTACATTTCAGGCGAGCGGACCCCCATCTGGAACCCGTATGCCCGCGGGGTTTTTTTCGGCGTCACGCTGGGCCATAATCGCCATGATTTTTTCCGGTCGGTACTGGAAGGGGCCTCCTTTGCGATCCGGCATGTGATCGAACTTCTTGAAACCGATGACGGCGTTGGCATCCGGAAGTTGCGGATCGGAGGAGCCGCCGCCGCAAGCGAGGTCTGGAACCAGATCATCGCCGATATTCTGGGGAAAAAAGTGGTCAGCCTGACCCAAAGCCACACGGAGGTGCTGGGTGCAGCGATCCTGGCCGGCGTCAGCCAGGGCCTCTATCCGGATCTTTCGTCCGCCATCGAAAAGATTGTGGTTCCGGAAAAAGAATTCAAACCGAACCCCGAGGCCCATGCCGCTTACAACCGGTTATATCCCATCTACAAAAAACTCTACACGGAAGTGCAGCATCATTTTGAGGAACTGGCCCGAATGGATCTTCCCCAGGTCTGGATAACGAGGGAAAATCCATGATAACGGCGATCCGGAACGAACCGGTCTTTCGAGCGAAATAGCCAATGAAAATAGGGATGTTAACCGGACTGTGGTTTGTCGCCGAAGGGGCGACGCTGATCCATAGCCTGCGCAGGGCGACGGCTTTGGGCTTCCGTTATGTGGACATTCACGGAGTTTTTCATGGCGGTCCGGCACTTCTGAAGCCCGAGGAGCGGCTGGCGATAAAGTCGGAGATGAAAGCGCTTGGGTTGGTCCCGCGCAACTACGTGCTGCATGCCCTGCACAACCTGCCCTCGGCCAATGAGGTCGAGGTCGAAGAAAACTTCGCCTGCCTGCGGGAGGGGATCGACATGGCCCTGACCTGGGGGGTTAACCAGCTCATGCTCAATGCGGGTCAATGGGCCTATGGTATGACGCGCCAGGCGGCATGGGAGAAGTCGGTGCGCTTCTTGCGGAGGGTGTGCGATTATGCCGCCCCGCGGGGGGTTTTCATCGCTCAAGAACCAGAGCCTTACGTCTGGTTTCTGGTGAACAACATCGCCTCCACGGTGCGGATGATGGCGGATGTCGATCGCCGGAATTTCACGGCGCTGGTTGATCTCGGCCACATGGCGCTGGCGCGCGAAGGCCCGGAGGAGCTGGCCGGGGTCGGCAACGCGATCATCCACGCCCACTTCAGCGACCACAAGCCGTTCCTGCATACCAACCAGGTGATCGGGACCGGCTTTACGCGCACCAAAGATTACCTCGATGAGCTGCGCCGCATGGAAATCGACCGGCGGGTCAAACGCTTCGGCTATGACGAGTTGGTCATCAGCTTCGAGCTTGGGGTTCCCGGGGACCGGATCGGCGATCCCGAGGATTGGGTAAAACGTTCCATCCAACATATCCAGCAGATCGCGCCGGATATGACCCTCAGTGACGGCTAAAGGCTGACCGGTTCAAGCGTTCTCGATCCGGACGGATCCTCCCAGCTTGCCGGCAATCGGAAAAATGTTTGCATTTTCGCATTACAATCGATAGTATGGCGATCACCTCTGAAATTCGCCCTGAATGGTATAAATAGTCGTTCCCATGAAAAGGGGAGCCGGTGCACACTTGCTGCATCCGGGCTCATTGCGCCTGCGCGCGCGAAGGAGAGAATGGCATGGGTGATCTGCAGAAGATCTTCAATCCACGGACGATCGCCGTAATCGGTGCCACGGAAAGGGAAGGGACGTTCGGGCGGGCCGTCCTGGAAAATGCCCTCGCTTCCGGCGATCGGACGGTCTATCCCGTCAATCCAAACCGGGAAACTCTTCTGGGAAACCCCTGCTGGAGGGACATCGGCGCCGTCCCCGAACCGATCGATCTGGCCGTAATTGCAACCCCCGCCGCCACGGTCCCGGAAATCGTCGACGCCTGCGGCCGGACTGGTGTGGAAGGGCTCATCATCATTTCCGCCGGTTTCCGGGAAACGGGCGAAACGGGAAGGAGCCTGGAGGAGGAGATCCTCCGAATCAACAAGGCCTACGGCATGAGGATCATCGGCCCCAACTGCCTCGGAATCATGCGGCCCCCCGTGAACCTCAACGCCACCTTCCTCCGGGAGAACCCGGAAAAGGGAAACATTGCATTCATCTCCGACGTGGGAAGCTTCGGCAGGACCCTGCTCGACTGGGGCATGAGCTCCCACATCGGCTTCAGCATGGTCGTTTCCCTGGGTTCCGCCATCGACGTGGATTTCGGGGATGTTATCGATTTTCTCTTCGAAGATCCCCACACGAAGAGCATCATCCTCTACATGGAGGATATCGTCGGCGATGTGAAACGGTTCGTCAGCGCCGTCCGCTGCTTCGCCCGCAGCAAGCCCATCATCCTGCTCAAACCCCCGATACTGGAGGATGGCGATTGCGCCGGCCTGACCCACTCGGGCGCGATGGCCGGCCCGGAAAAGGTCTACGACGCCCTCTTCCGCCGCCTTGGCGTCGTCCGGGTCCGCGAGGCTCAGGACCTCTTCAACGCCGCCGGAGTCCTGTCCTCCCGCAACCGCCCCCGGGGACCGCGGCTGGCCATCATGACAAACGCCAGAGGGATCGGGATCATCGCCAACAAGCAACTGCTGGGCGCCGGCGGCAAGATGGCGGAGCTGTCCGAACAGACCATCCGGGATCTGGACGCCCTCATTCCCCCCTGCTGGAACCGGGGAAATCCCGTCCATCTCCTCCGCGACGCCGATACCTCTCGGTATGCGGAGGCCGCGGAGATCTGCCTGAAGGATCCCGGCGTGGACGGGCTCCTGGCCATCTACACCCCCCAGGACTTCGCCCCCCCCGAGGAGCTGGCGGAGACCTTGGTTGGGGTGGCGTCAAAGACGGACAAACCCCTGTTGACGGCCTGGATGGG
>JAPLJX010000150.1 GCA_026388375.1 Deltaproteobacteria bacterium | reverse complement strand
ACCAGCACGATCAATGTCCGCACCCATTCAGCGGCTCCGAGCAGCAGGAACAGCTGCACAAGCCGTAGCGCCCATATGCGGCGGACGAAGAGTGTCAGGGGCGCGATGAGACAGAGTATCACGAGAATCATCGGGCCGGTCCGCAGGAAATGGGCGGCCAGCACCAGAACGGAAAACAGCATCGGAATGAGGCAGGCGAACAACATCGGGATCCTTTCTTTGATAAGAACTCGGTTCTGCGGGTTCGGAGTATACGATGGGCGGCTCTCTGTTTCAATGAAATAGTAACGATCCATAGGCTATGTCCATAGGATTGCGGTGGAGATCCGGGGATGCTGCTTGACAGTCGCTGCCCTTTTCCCTATAGTGCCCCTTCAGAAAGGACTCCCCCGGGAGAGATCTGAGACTTCATGAACCTGCAGGGCCTCGCCGTCCAGTTTACGCTGGCACTGATCCTGCTCAAGATTCCGATCTTCAAAGATCTCTTTGCGCTGCTCAACCGCGGAGTAAGCGCGATCGAACAAGCCACGACCGCGGGCACGACCTTCGCCTTCGGCTATCTGGGAGGCGGAAAACTTCCCTTTGCGGAAACCTATCCCGGATCGACCTTTATTTTTGCCTTCAAGGCGCTGCCCCTGATCCTGGTTGTGAGCGCCCTCTCCTCGCTGCTCTTCTACTGGAAGATCCTGCCGCTCGTGGTCCGGGCCTTTTCCTGGCTGCTCCAGAAAACCTTGCGCGTCGGCGGCGCCGTCGGCGTCGGCGCGGCGGCGAATGTTTTCCTGGGCATGGTGGAGGCGCCGCTGCTGATCCGCCCCTACCTCGGTCAACTCACGCGCAGCGAAATGTTCATCACGATGAGCTGTGGCATGGCCAACATCGCCGGCACCGTGATGGTCCTCTATGCGACCATTCTCGGCCCGCAGATGCCCGACGTGATGGGCCATATCCTCATTGCCTCGATCATCAGCACACCGGCGGCCATCATGATCTCCCTGCTGATGGTTCCGGAGACTGGGGAAATCACGCTGGGACAGTATATCCCACCCCAGCCTGCATCCAGCGCGATGGACGCCATCACCCGGGGCACCTCGGAGGGCATGACGCTGTATCTGAACATCATCGCCATGGTGATCGTCCTGATTGCGCTGGTGGCGTTGAGCAATCAGATCCTCAGCCTCCTCCCCTCTTTTCAGGGGGAGCCGGTCACGCTTCAGCGGTTGCTGGGTTACGTGATGGCGCCCGTGACCTGGATGATCGGCATCCCCTGGTCGGAGAGCAGGACGGCGGGCTTTCTGCTCGGGGAAAAAACGATCCTCAACGAACTCATCGCCTATCTGGACATGGCCAGACTGCCTGCGGGTTCGCTCAGCGCCAGAAGCCAGGTCATCATGGATTGCCTCGATCATCAGCACACCGGCGGCCATCATGATCTCCCTGCTGATGGTTCCGGAACGGCGCAACGAGATCGTCTCCCTGGGGTTCAAATCGATCCTCTGCGGCACCATGGCGACGTGCATGGTCGGCGCCATCGTCGGCCTGCTCTTGTAACGTCAAGGTTGAGGTTGGTTCTTCCGGTTCATGCGTACTTTATGATTTGAGAAGGTATATATTCCCACAGGATGGCCCTCTCTATCACCTACAACTACTCAAAACGGAAGCGAGAAAAGCTATGAATATTGCCAGTTGTAATCAGTGTGCTTCCAATATTGGGTGATGTACCATTTATTCAACAATAATTGAGTTAGGTATCCCCGGAATTTGGAAGTAGCGCTAGTATAGGACAATGTAGAATAAGCTTTTACTTTCCACAACAATACGCGTCAGTTTGGCCTCATAAACTGGCCCGTCTTCCGGCTGGTTCTTGAACCTGATGGTGGTAAGATGCGACATTCTTGGCCTTGCTTTGGGGATGAGATCCATAAATGTCTGACCCTCCTGGAAAACGAGAATGTCCTGGATATTACAGCCCTGAAGGTCAGAATGACTTTTCTTGGTCATTCCAGCTGCTTCCTCCGTGAAACCGCAGATCCGGCCATCATCTGCGGTCAGGAAAATAATGCTCTCAATATATTTCCGTGCCTCAATTTTGTCTTTTTTCTGACTCATCCAGAGATAGGCATCCTGCAATTTGATACTGAGTTCACGGTATTCTTTTTCGCTTTCGCGCAACGACGTTTCCGTTTCCCTGAGGTCTTTATAAAGCTGCGCGCTGGCGATCACCCCGGCAATCTGCGACCCGATCCTCTCCGCCAGTCGGAGATCCTGTTCGGTGTAGGCGTTCGGTTTCTTCGTCCGGAAGTGCAGGGCGCCGATCACCTCGTCCTGGGAAATCAAGGGAACGCACAACAGCGAGCGCAGCCCCTCCCGAAATGTGGAGGCGAGCGTGGGGATCTGGCTGACGATCTCGTCTATGCTTTCAGCT
>JAPLJX010000090.1 GCA_026388375.1 Deltaproteobacteria bacterium | reverse complement strand
GACGCGCCCGTCTGCCAAGGCTCGACTACCCCCCTGCCCTTCCGATCCTGCTGAAAAAGGAGGAAATCGTCGCCGCTGTCCGAAAACACCCCGTAGTCGTCGTCACCGGGGAGACGGGCTCCGGGAAGACGACGCAGATCCCGAAGATGTGCATGGAGGCGAGGCGGGGTCTTGCCGGTCTGATCGGTTGCACGCAGCCACGGCGGATCGCGGCGACGACCGTCGCCCGGAGAATCGCCGAAGAGATGGGTGAGGAGGTCGGCCATTCGGTCGGCTACAAGATCCGTTTCGATGACCGGACCCCCCGAGGCGCCTTTCTCAAGATCATGACCGACGGGATTCTCCTGATGGAGGCGCAGACCGATCCGCTGCTTCGGGCCTACGACACGATCATTATCGACGAGGCGCACGAGCGGAGCCTCAACATCGACTTCATCCTCGGCATCCTGAAAAACATCCTCGTGCGGCGGCGGGATCTGCGCGTCGTCATCACCTCGGCGACGATCGACACGGAAAAGTTTTCCCGCGCGTTCGATGATGCCCCGATCATCGAGGTGTCGGGGCGACTCTATCCCGTCGAGGTGCGCTATGACCCGCTCGATCGTGACCTCGAGGAAAAAGGAGAGATCAACCACATCGATGCGGCGGTCCGGGCGGTCGAGGAGTTAACCGGGCGGCGCAAGCAAGGCGATATCCTGATCTTCATGCCGACGGAGCGGGACATCCGGGAGACCCGGGAGCTTCTGAGCGGCCGTCTCCGGGAAGAGGCCGCGATTCTGCCGCTCTTTTCCCGACTCACCCGGCCGGAGCAGGAGCGCGTCTTCCAGCCGATGAACCTCCGGAAGATTATAATCGCGACAAACGTGGCCGAGACCTCGCTCACGATCCCGGGAATCCGGTATGTGATCGACACCGGCCTCGCCCGCATCTCCCAGTACAATCCCCGTTCACGGACGGCGGGTCTTCCCGTCCGGGCGATCTCCCAAAGCAGCGCCGATCAGCGCAAAGGACGCTGCGGCCGGGTCGAAAACGGCATCTGCATCCGCCTCTTCACGGAGGAGGATTATCTCGGCCGGCCGCTCTATACGTCGCCGGAGATCCTCCGCTCGAACCTGGCCGGAGTGATCCTGCGAATGCTTGCCCTCGACCTCGGCGACATCGACGCATTTCCATTCATCGACAGGCCCGCCCCGAAAAGCATCCGGGATGGGATCGACATCCTGCTGGAGCTGGGGGCGATCGAACGGGAGGAAGACGAATCGCGGCGAAAGAGCGATCCCTGGCGGCTGACGGAGCGGGGGCGGATCATGGCACGGCTTCCGATCGACCCCAGGATCGCCCGGATGATTCTTGAAGCAAAACAAGAAGAATGTCTAACGGAGATTCTCGTTATCGCCGCGGCTCTCAGCAGTCAGGACCCGCGGGAGAGGCCGGCCGAGAAGGAGGCGCAGGCGGACCAAATGCACGCCCCCTTCAAGGACCCCGCATCGGATTTCGTCTCGCTTCTGCGAATCTGGCAGCGCTGTTATGGTGTCGGGGATTCCCTGAAAATGCAGAACCGGATCCGCCGCTTCTGCCGGGAGCATTTCCTCTCGTACCGGCGCATTCGGGAATGGCGGGATGTCCATGACCAGCTCCGGACGATCCTGACGGAACAGAAATTTCTTTCGGCAAAGCCAAATTCAACCCAAAAAGAGGGGGCCGATCTCTACAATGCGATCCATCGTTCCATCCTGAGCGGCTACCTTGGACATATTGCCGTGAAAAAAGAGAAGAACCTCTACACGGCGACCCAGGGGAGACAGGCGATGATTTTTCCGGGATCCGGCCTCTTCAACCGCGCCGGGAACTGGATCGTCGCGGCGGAGATGGTTGAAACCTCGCGCCTCTTCGCCCGGACCGTGGCGAACATCGAAAGCGTCTGGCTGGAGGAACTGGGCGGGGAGCTCTGCCGCCGCACCTATTTTGCCCCGCATTGGGAGAAGAGCCGGGGCGAGGTAGTCGCATCCGAACAGGTAACTCTCTTCGGGCTTATCATCGTCCCCGGCAGGGCCATCTCCTATGGCCGGATCGATCCCGTGGAGGCCTCCCGGATCTTTATCCGGAGCGCCCTGGTCGAGGGTGAGGTTCAGCCCCCTCTCCCCTTCCTTCTCTACAACCGGACGCTGATCGAGAAGATCGCCGGCATGGAGGAAAAGGTGCGTCGTCACGACCTCCTCGTCGGGGAGGAGGAGATGGCCCAATTTTATGAAAAGCGCCTCCCCGGGATCTTCGACATCCGGACGCTCCAGCGGCTTGTCCGCGACCGCGGCGGCGACGCCTTTCTTCGGATGCGGGAGGAAGATCTGCTGATCCAATCACCCGATTCGGAGGAGATGGCCCTCTTTCCCGAAGTGGTGTCGGCAGGCGGCTGGCGTTTGGACTGCGTTTATCGCTTCGATCCGGGAAAACCGGCGGACGGCATCACGCTGAAGATCCCCGTTCAGGCGGCGCCTTCCCTCCCCTCAACCGCCCTCGATTGGGCCGTTCCCGGCCTCCTCCGAGAGAAGATCGCCGCCCTCCTCCGCGGACTTCCGAAGGAGTTTCGCAAGAAGCTGATGCCGCTCGCCGAGACCCGTGATATTATTTTGCAGGAGATGCCGCGGGAAGGGGCGCTGCTCACCGCCCTCGGCCGTTTTCTCTACAAACGTTTCGGCGTCAATATCCCCGCCGACCGTTGGACACACGATGATCTGGAGGAGCACCTGAAGCTCCGCTTTTCCGTAGTGGACGGGAAGGACCGGGAACTGGCGGCGGGACGGGATATCGCCATCCTCGAGAGAGGTTTCATCGACGAGGAGGAATCGCGGGCCTTTGCGAAGGCCCGAAAAACCTGGGAGAAGACGGGCCTGACGAAGTGGGATTTCGGCGACTTGGCGGAGAGTTTTCCGCTGCGGGGCGAAGGGATGCGGCAGGGCGTCGCCTATCCGGCCCTCGATGCGGACGAGAATGGCGTCCGTCTTCGTCTCTTCCGGTCCGCTCCGGAGGCCCTCCGCGTGCACCGTCTGGGGGTGAAGGCACTCTGCGCCCTGCGTTTCCGGGAAGAGCTGCGCCACTTGCGCAAGGGACTCGCCCCGGTGGGCGATCTGAAGCTCTGGGCCGCGGCCTTCGGCGGCGCCAAAGCCCTGGAGAACGCACTGTGCGAAAAGGTGATGCACGACCTTCTTGAAGCGGACGTCCGAACCCCGGAGGCCTTCGCGTCCCACGCCGAAAGAGTCCGCCCGCTGCTCCTCCCACGGGGTCAGGAGGTCCTGAAAACGGTGCGGCCGATTTTGAAGGGCCTCTATGACGTTACGGAGATTTTCCGCACGCTCGAGATCGCCAACCGCGGCAGCCGGCCGTTCCTCACGTTTCTCGCCGGTCTGCGGGAAGAACTGACCGCCCTCCTCCCGACCGATTTCCTGATCCGGTACGACGAGGGGCGTCTCCTCCATATCGGCAGGTATCTGCGCGCCCTCGCCCTCCGTGCGGAAAGGGGCGGCGTCCATCTGGAAAAGGCCCTGGCCCGTGCGGCGGAAATCCGTGAACTGAGCGACCGTCGCCGGGAGATCGGCGAAGGGCTCCCCTCCTATGCCTCTGAGGAAAAACGCAAGGCGATCGAGGATCTCGTCTGGATGATCGAGGAGTACAAAGTCTCCATATTTGCGCAGGAACTGAAGACGCCCTTTCCGATCTCGCGCAAGCGTCTCGACACCAGAATCGAGGAGATAGAGAGGATGCTTTGAGATCGGTTCATGGAATCGGCCTATCGCAGCAGAAATTTGTTGACAACCAGGACCGATCTTCGTAGCCTCCGCATCGGATATACCGGACGCTGATCAAAACGATCACTTCAAAACCGGCAACAGCGGTATTGTTAAACGTATCCTTAATGTTATTCGTTCTTCTATTCGATATCACTGGACTATAAGGGATGGGTTGTATGACAGAAACGCATGACGATGAAATCAGAAAGCAATTCAGCCGGCAGGCGGTCTATTTCAATGAAGAGGGCCGTACACTGTCCAGCGCCGAGTATCTGCAATGGGTGGTAGGCTGTCTGAACCTGAAGCCGGACTTTGTGGTGCTGGATGTGGCGGCCGGCACCGGCCATCTCGGCCGGGCGATCGCCCCCCGGGTTCAACGCGTGATCGCCGTGGACATGACGCCGGAGATGCTCCGGCAAGGCATTGGCGAGGCTGCCAGGGCTGGCATCAACAACATCGTCTTTGAACAGGGACGCGCCGAAAAACTCCCCTATTTCAACGACTCGTTTGATATGGTGGTCACCCGCCTCTCCCTGCACCACTTTACCGATCCGCATCCGGCCATCCGGGAGATGATGCGGGTTTGCCGACCGGGAAAACAGATGGGGATCATGGACATGGTCTCCCCGGACGATCCGATCCTGGCCGCGCGGTATAACCGGCTTGAACGGTTGCGAGACCCGTCCCACACCCGCTGCCTGACGATCGCCGAACTCCGGATGGCCCTTAAGGATTCCGGTCTGACGAAGGTTGAGATGGCTTCCCGGAACATTGAGGTGAATCTGAACTCCTGGATGGATCTGACCGGCGCCGATGCGGAGGTCCGGCGGATCATTCAAGAGGAGTTGACCGGGGAACTTGAGGGAAAGCACATCACCGGTATGCGGCCATTTCGGAGAGACAGTCAACTCATGTTCACACAAACCTGGACCACCGCGGTTGGCGTGAAATAAGCCCTTCGGAGAAAAAGTGTATGAACGAAAACCTGTACGCAATTCTTCAGTCCTGCTTTCCGGAAAACCCTGATGCACCCTGCCTGATCTTGCCCGACGGTTCTCAAGTCAGTTACGGAAGCGTGCAACGCGAATCGGCCCGATACGCCGCCCTGCTCGCATCGCTGGGCGTGCAACCGGGAGACCGCGTCGCCGTTCAAGTGAAAAAATCCCCGCAGGCGCTCTTTCTCTACCTGGGCACCCTGCGGGCCGGCGCCGTTTACCTGCCGATGAATGACGCCTATCAGCGTCACGAAATCGAGTATTTTCTGGGCGATGCCACACCCCGCGTCTTCGTCTGCAGACCGCAGATCCGGGCGCTGGCCGAAGAACTGGCGGCGAAGGCCGGCGTAACCCACCTGCTTGAACTGGATGACGACGGCCGCGGCAGCCTGGCGGAAGCCGCCTCATCCCGGCCGGATCAATTTGCTACCGTCGCGCGTACCGGAGAGGACCTCGCCGCGCTCCTCTATACCTCGGGGACGACCGGGCGCTCCAAGGGCGCCATGTTGTCCCATCGGAATCTGGCTTCCAATGCCAAGGTGCTCCATCGCTACTGGGGGTTCCGGTCCGGAGACGTGCTTTTACACATGCTGCCGATCTTTCATGTCCACGGGCTGTTTGTCGCCACCCACTGCAGCCTGATGAACGGCAGCCCGATGTTCTTCGAACCAAAATTCGATGTCAAACGGGCCCTCGCATTGCTGCCCCGGGCGACGGTGTTCATGGGCGTGCCGACCTACTATGTGCGCCTGCTCGCGGATCCCGATTTTAAACGGGAACTGTGCTCAAACATGCGTCTTTTCATCTCCGGTTCGGCGCCGCTGCTGACGGAAACGTTCGCTGAGTTCAAAACCCGTACCGGTTATACGATTCTCGAACGCTACGGCATGACGGAAGGCAACATGTTTACCTCCAATCCATACGACGGCGAACGGCGCGGGGGAACGGTCGGTTTTCCACTGCCGGGCGTGTCGATCCGGATTGCCGATGCCGAGAACCGGCCGGCAGAGGTCGGCGAGATCGGCCAAATTCAGGTCAAGGGTGATAACATTTTCCGCGGCTACTGGCGGATGCCGGAAAAAACCAGGGAGGAGTTCACCGCGGACGGTTTTTTCAAGACGGGCGACATGGGCAAGCGGGACAAAGAGGGCTACATTTCGATCATCGGCCGTTCAAAGGATCTCATCATCAGCGGGGGGCTGAACGTCTATCCGAAGGAAATCGAAGAAATGATCGACGCCATGCCGGGCGTTTTCGAATCCGCCGTCTTCGGCGTACCCCATACGGACTTCGGCGAGGCGGTTATTGCGGCGGTCGTACGCCAGAAGAACCCGAACGGCGCGGCTGCGAGCGAAACCGATATCCTTAAAACATTGAAGGGCACCCTTGCCAACTTCAAGGTGCCGAAGCGCGTCCATTTTATCGACGAACTACCGCGCAACAGCATGGGCAAGGTCCAGAAGAACGTCCTGCGGAACCAATTCGCCTGATGATCCCGGCTATGACACGGCTTTGACCGACGGATATGATTCCAAACCCGCCGCGGCGCATTCGGCCGACGGCCGGGTCATCGCCCTCCCCCGGCCCCGCCTTCACACCTAAAATCCGAGATAGGCCGTCTTGACGTGGTCGTCCGCCAATAATTCTTTGCCGCTTCCGGAAATGACGATACGGCCGGTCTCCAGCACATAACCCCGGTTGGAGATGGCCAGGGCAACGTTCACGTTTTGTTCCACAAGCAGAATGGTCATCCCCTCGCCGTTGATCTTCTGAATGGTTTCAAAGACCTCATCCACCAGCAACGGGGCCAGACCGAGAGAAGGTTCATCCAGGATCAGCAATTTGGGACGGGAAAGGAGCCCGCGGCCGATGGCCAGCATCTGCTGTTCCCCGCCGGAGAGCGTCCCGGCCAGTTGCGATCGGCGTTTCCTCAACAGCGGAAAGAGCTGAAATACCCATTCCATCGTTTCCCCGCGCACGGCCCGGGCAGCCGGGATATAGGCGCCGAGCTCCAGGTTCTCCTGCACGCTCAGGCCCGGCCACAATCGCCGGCCTTCCGGGATCTGTGCGATGCCCATTTCAACGATACTATGGGCCGGCGCCCGGTCGATACGGTTTCCTTCCAGCCGAATCTCCCCGGAAGAAGGGGGAACCAGGCCGGAGATGGCCTTGAGGGTCGAGCTCTTGCCGGCCCCGTTCGACCCCACCAGTG
>JAPLJX010000378.1 GCA_026388375.1 Deltaproteobacteria bacterium | reverse complement strand
CATGAGCTAACAGAGGAGGAATGTTTAGCTCACTTTGAAGTAATTAAAGCTGGAATTGAGCTAATACTCGACCAAAAGCTAGAAAAAGCTGAAAGAGATTTGAAACTAAAGGAAGCGAACGCAGCACTCCAACGGGTTTATCAAGGTGTCTCGTAAATAACGGAGTCAGGGGGAATTCAGGGAACAGGATACTTAATTGTTGGAAATTTAGACTTGAGACAAGGTGTAGTCTTGATATCGGATAAAAAAGATTGCCCAACCAGTCACTGAAGCCGACCTCGGGAACGTTCGACGGTTTTCATCAAAGCCTGCGGCGCGGCGGCTGATCTTTACGTTATGGGAGGTTGAAGGTAAATCGTATCAACACTGTCATTGCGTAGCCGCATAAGAGAAAAAGATGTTTTTAGGAGTCTATGATGGGTCTCATAGAAAACATTGCATTCACTCTGGTAGGTGCCCTCATAGGGTATCTTCTCAGCAACCGCCTTGCTATTGGTAGAGACAAAAGAAGAGAGTTTAATGACCTGATCAGCCCCATTCGTCGTGAACTCTTGGGTATCAGGAATAACCCCCGCTCCAATTTGACGGGTGCTTGGATGATAACTTTCTCCTTGATACGTGAGAAGCTCCCCCGATGGAAAAGGCGAGGCTTTGAGCGGGCCATTGAGAACTATAAGGAGAGCAAAATCTATAAAAACCGCGAACCAGACGGAATGGGGGGATTTCTTGATGGCGATAATTCAGATATCGTTCATGCTGTTAATGACCTCCTGAAGTATTTGAAGCCAAGGTAATACATTATGAACACTCCTTCTCTGTTGATTTAACAGAATACGAGAATGAAGAAGAAATCGCCGCCACTATTCAAATGCGGTTACAGGAGGTGTTGATCTATGAAGTTCAAATTTTGTGGTAGGGAGTTTTCTACGGATGAAAACGACCCTCCAGTGCCTCTTGAACCAGCAATCGATGCAGATCAAAAACATCCACGCCGATATTATGTCTATGCACATTTGGATAGCTCTGGGCAAATCTTCTATATAGGCAAAGGTACGGGAAGAAGGGCTTGGTCTACCGTTCGCCATCCACTATGGTCAAGGTGTGTCGAGAAACACCTAAACGGTGAGTATAAAGTTAAAATTCTTCGTGATAATTTAGCCGCTGAAGACATTGATGAAGTTGAGGATGCATGGATAGCTCAATATTCAAACACGGTTGTCAATTTGTTCAATGTGTGGCGTGATAGAGATTTTAAGGCACTTGCATGGCGTAATGGCTTACGTGATGAGCTTTTCAACTTAATGCGACGGGCAAAAGCCATTAAAAAGGTTGATCTTGAAAAAGCGATTTTTATGTACTTTGAGGCTATGGAAGCTATAAAGTCCTTTGCATTTATAACCTGCGAGGGGGGGCTTGTCGGTCAACTGCTTAACGAGGAAGCTGAAGAATTAGGGGTATGCGGGAAAGTTGATGTGCTTAACCGACTCACGATATGCCTTATTAAACTGGGGAGACCAGAGGAAGCGGCTCGACATACCGAAAAATATTTTGAACTATACCGTCGTGATCTGCAATTTGGAGCTGCTAAACGAATCACGGAACGTGTCAGTAAAGCTCTCGCACGTAAGCAGAAGCCGAAATGAAGAAAAATAAAAAAGAGGACAATAAAAAAGGGGACGGTTCTATTTAATGAATTGCCCAACCAAGCAATACAGCCGATCGCTACGCTCTGGCTGATTTTTTCGTTAGGATAGATCATGATATGATTTCAACATCTGTGAACTTTAATGTTGGTACGACCTTTGCGAATAGCGCAAGGGAAATTCTTGCCGCAAGAGAACAGGCCCGGCAGATCCACGGCACCAAGGATATTCGGGCAGCTGGCAATGAGGTGGAAGTCGCCGTCCGAGAGTACTTGTCACGAACACTACCTGCCAAGTTTCACGTCACACATGGACATCTGATTGATCGTGTTGGTGCAGTAAGTCCTCAGTTGGACATCATTGTGTCCGATAATGTTCTCCTCCCCGCATTAATGAGAGGCAGGGACGGGACGGAGTATGTGCCCTTTGACAGCACGTACGCTTTCGGCGAAGTAAAATCGACTTACAGTTCCTCAGAAAAACCTATTCAAAGTTTCAGCTCGGTCATTCGGAAGACAAGGAGTGAATTACTTCGGCCCGACATCCTAAACACAGCTTTTGGGGGAGAGATCAAAGACGAAACATTGATGTTTGACATAATTCACGGCTCTCCGAATAGGCTCCACAATCCTCTTTTCACTTTCATGGTATTCGTGGATGGAGGTGATTTCGATAGCAGCAAAATGACGGATTTCTTCGCCCAGACGGGGGACGACGCCCTTCCGAACATCATTGTATTACTGAACACAGGAGTCATCTTTGCTGGTGAACTCACTGAGAAGGACCTGTCTCTCAACAGATACCCAGAGTACCATCCGGAGCGGGGGGCCACTTGGTATTTCTCTAGGATTCACGGTTCGCCCGATTCCCTCCCGGAAGGGAACCACTTGTCATTCCTATACTACAACCTCATCATGCATTTGGCCGAAAGCCGAATTGATAACATCTTTTCGGCTAAGTACTTTGAGAAAACTTTCGTTTTCCGTAAGAGTACAACCGAAACATTACGGAAATCCGAACAAGGTCACTGCACCTGACCGGAAAACCGCGCCGCTCGTTCCTCGCTCTGCGGTTTCCGGCAGGTGAGCGCCCCGGATGAGGAGCGCGCGCCTTAAATAAGGGAGTCGAAGTGCGACCACTTGGCCCATCAACCGGATTGAGCAGACACGCGAAGGCGCGCTCCTCATCCGGGGCGTTAGGCCGCACAACACGAACACTTCGAACCAGCGCTCCCGTGCAGCGGCCAGCAACATTTCAATCGGGCTAAACTCCAGAGGCGACGCCGATGCGACCATTTAAGATTGCCGACCTGAAGGCGCTCAACGAAATTCCCGACGCCGACCCGACAAGTTGGCTAGTGAGCGCCGAAGGCTCACTAGACTACCTGAAGGTCAATTCACATAACGACGAGATCGTCATCTACGCTAGCGCAAGTAGCGTCCTCATTCATGGCGTACTAGCGATTAGGAGTAAGGTGACCCCTGCTGATGGAGCAGACCTGCAAGACAACAACATTCCAATGCCACACGATTGCTGGTGCATTCAGCGAGTTTGGGGTGGTGGCGAAGGTCATCGCATGTACCTTGAACTGCCCCTGACAGCAGCAAGTCGTTTCAAGGCGGCGAGAAGCTCATTTTTCGTCGACACTTCACAGGCGTGGCACTTGGTCCGTCACCAATCGAGTTGAGTCAAAAGCTCGTTCACAGCTTGGCTTTGCACTATGTGCCTGAACGGAGCGCCTATTGCCGACTCGATGCCCGAGGCGACATCGAGGACGTAATCAAGGTCATTCAACTCAACAAGGGAAGCACTTGGGACTAGCCGAAGCTCCATGCGTTAAGGACCGAAGTCCGAGGGCATGCGACAACCGAGAAAAGGAAGAAAGCCGAGTCCGAAGCAAGGACAGTGTTCGGAAGTCTTCGCGGCCACTTTACCCAGATGGTCACGGACTGCGAAAAGTCCTTAGCCGAGATTCTTCACATCCTTGAGATTGACTTAAAGCGCTAGCACAAACCCGAGGCAGCGCAGTGCGGCCTAACTGGCAAAATGCAGCGGACCCACCGGTCAGTGCCGCGCGGCAAGTAAGTGGCATAGAAAGCGAAACCGTACCATCTCGGGCGGTCCTCTGATTTTGGTCGATGCGAAGAGAAAGAATGACATCTGAGAGAATCAACATTTCGGACAAGTTCGGAAAGCTGCCAGCCGGCGACTATGCAGTGGGTGTGATCGCCAAGATGACCGACTACGAGTTCAAAATCGTGAAATTCAAAGGCGACTTCCTCTGGCACAGCCACCCTGATACAGACGAGACATTCATCATCATGGATGGCACGCTTGTAATGAACTTCCCCGACCGAAAGGTGGAAGTTCACGCCGGAGGGAGTGCCCAATACCGGTGGCGTTCAGAACGAAATGACAATCGCAAAGGTTGAATGGGTGTAAAGGGGAGGCCACCAGAAATTGATTGCAATCACCATGAAGTTGGAAAAACCCATTGGGGTCGGGTCTTGCCTTGCCACTTTACTGCGGATTCGGCATCACTATCGGACACTTCAGTTCGAGCGGTAATCAAATCATCACCTCAATTCAAAATCAATAACCACTGGCTTGTAAATGGCACCAATAACCGGCGCATTTCATTTTTTCACTGATTGTCCTTGCGCATTTGAAAATTAAACCAGTGGGGCAAGAAACCGATCCACGCTGAAGGGAACGAAAAATTATGCTTGACGTGCATGACTCCTTACATTATTCTATATTCGTAAGGAATCACACGCGGAGGACAACGATATGCAATCTCTCATTACGTCCAAATATCAGACGACTATTCCTAAAACCATTCGCGAGAATCTCGGCCTTTCTGTAAAAGATGCTCTGGAATGGAAGCTGGAAAAGGGTAAAGTTACCCTCTATCTCGCGAAACAGAATTTCTTGAAGTACAGGAATGCCGTAAAAACCGGAGAGGGAGACATTGCCGGCGACATCGTCATGGCCCGGAATCTCAGCATGGAGAAATACCGGTGAAGCGATACGTCATTGACACGAATGCCCTGATTTCCTTCGTTACAGATCGGAACCTGGAACAGCAGCAGAAAATTGCCCCGCTGTTCGAATCGGCGGCACAGATGAAGGCCGTGATCCTCTGCCATCAGCATGTTTTGACCGAGTTCATTTATGTGCTGGACAGAATTTACCAGGTTCCCAAAGAAGAGATAGCCAGGATGATTAAGGATCTTATCAAAATGCCGGGCATTGAGGTTATTCAGGAAGTGGATTTTGAAACAATCCTGTCATGGTGGCCCGACCCGATTCCCGATTTCGGTGACGCCATTATTGCTGCAGCCGGTAAAGCACGAAGCAGGGCAATGGTGGTAACTTCCGACCGAAAATTCGCCACTAAGCTAAAGGCGCTCGGTATCAACACATCTACCCTATAGCAGCAGGGTCTCCAATAAACCGCAGGGAACTGCGCTATTACCGACAAAAGATGATTGAGACCTATCGGCATGTTTCCGGCATGACAGATTCTGAAATCATTTTCAGGGGAGGCCACCAGAAATTGATTGCAATCATTATGAAGTTGGAATATTTAAAAACTGCATTGACCAGATTGCATCGCTATCCGATCCACACAAACTGAAAGGGTGAAATTTCTCATGAAAATTAGAGATTACCGCGATATTCAGGCCACGGCACCGATGCCCGGCGTCAGCAAGAGGGTTCCTATCGGTCCGGAGGAAGGGGCGCCAAACTTCATCATGCGGGTCTTCGAAATTTCTCCCGGTCATACAAGCCCGGACCACGCCCACACCTGGGAACACGAGATCTTCGTCCTCGCCGGACAAGGATTCGCGCGGGACAAGGACGGAAAAGAGACCCCGATCGGAGAAGGCACAACCGTTTTCATCCCCGGCGGGGAGAACCACTGCCTGATCAACAGAGGCACGGATGACCTCCGTTTCATCTGCATGATCCCGACGGGGGCGGAAGAACCGCAGCAGATCGCGCTGCCGCGTGTTTGTTAGCATGAATGGAGGCTCCATGATCAAGAATATCCTCATTCCCACCGACGGCTCCGATTTCGGGAAAACGGCCATCGCCTACGGAGTTTATTTCGCCCGGAAGCTGAACGCACAGTTGACCGGGCTTCACGTCGTGGATATCCGCCTCATTCGGGGTCCTGTCTTCACGGATATCTCCGGCTCCATCGGCCTCCCTCCGTATCAGGAGTTCCTGCCGGCCATCGAAAGCGGTCTCGACGCCAAAGCTGAAGCGATTCTCCAGGATTTCCGCGGGCAGTGCGAGGCGGCGGGGGTGCACCCCGAAACGAAGAAGGTCACCGGGGTGATCGACGAAACGATCATCGAAGAGGGACGCAAGAGCTGCGACTGGATTCTGCTGGCCCAGCGGGGAGAACACTTCCATATCGACGGCGGGGCGATCCTCGGCTCCACGGCGCAATCCGTCGTCCGGCGCTCAGGCAAACCGGTTCTCGTCACGCCCGAACATTTCCGTGAGATCAAAAGCATGGCCATCGCTTACGATGGGAGCGCCCCGGCCCACAAGGCGCTGAAGCTCGCCGCCGAATTGTCGAAGCAAGCCGCTTGGCCGCTGTCTGTCGTCATCATCACGACCGATCCGTCCGTCGGGGAAAAGACCTCGAAGAAGGCGGAGGAATTCCTGGCGTCCCGCAAGATCGACAGCACCACCCTCATCCTCCCGGGCAAGGAGGACAAGGAACTCCTCAAGTTGATCCTGGAGGGAACGGTGGAACTTCTCGTCATGGGGGCCTACGGTCACAACCGCCTTCGGGAGCTCCTGGTCGGCTCCACGACCTCCTCGATCATCCGGAAGAGCACGATCCCGGTCCTCCTGACGCGCTGACCGCCTCATGGATTCCATCCGGAAGCAGTCGGCCTACCTGAAAACGCTCTTCTTTCTGCTCTTCATCGGCCTGGGAATCAGCTCGCCGTTTTTCGGCATCTTCTACAAACACGTTATCGTCCATGCGGATGGAGCCCCCGCCATCGGCCTGATCGGACTCATCTTCTTCGTGATGCCGCTGGTCAGCCTGATCGCGAACATCCCTGCGGGGATTCTGGCGGACAAATTCGATTCGGGAAAGCACCTGATTACCCTCTTCTGTTTCGGGGTCGCCCTCTTCGCGGCGCTGATCGGACTGGTCGGCGAGAATTTTACGCACGACTGGACGGCAAACGGCAAATTCATCTATATCTTCGTGCTGCTGCTTTTTCTAAACGGCTTCTTCTATCCGATCATGCCCATGCTTGATGCGGAGACCCTCCTGTTTCTCAACAAACACTTCCGAAGGGAGTTCTACGGCGCCTACCGGTTGTGGGGCACCTACGGATGGAGCGTTTCCACGATCCTGATGGGGGGCCTGCTCTTTTATTTCCGCCACGCCCCCCTGATCTTCTACTGCACAGCACTGGCGTTCACCGTGCTGGGGTTCGTCGCCTGGTCCGGAATCGAGGCCAAACCGACGGCTGCCCCGATTATCATCCCGTGGAGTCATCTGAAAAAAGATATCCTTTTCCGATGGTTTCTGCTCTTCATTTTTCTCCACGGGGTGGTGACCACCTCCTCTTTCACCTACACCGGTTACTTTTTCGACGACGTGCTGAAGTCGCCGCTGGAGATCGGGTTTATCCTGGGCACCTGGGCGATCTTTGAAATCCCGGTGATGATGTTTTCCAAGGAGCTGATCGATCGGTTCGGAAACCGGTGGCTGATCGTATCTGGGCTGTTGTTGAGCGGAATCCGGCTAATTCTTTTCTCTTTCTTCACGCTGGAGACGCCGTTCGTCTGGAAGTGGGCCGCCGCGCTGCTGCATGGACCCGGCTACGGCCTCTCCCAACTCGGGATCATCGATTTCGTCGACCGGCGGGCCCATCCGGAGATGCGCGCCACCTATCTGAACATCGCGACCGTGGCAAGAATATCGCTGGCCTCCGCCCTGGGGGGCATTCTGGGAAGCATGCTGATCGAGCGATGGGGAGGTGCATTCCTGATGCAATTCTGCGGATGGGCAACCATCGCCATGATCTTCTTCTTCGTATTTCTGATCCGAAGGCACGGCCGGCCGGTGTAATCAGCGGCTGCGTTTCCGGACGGAGAAGCCGAATCGTCCGATGCGGCGCCCAAGCACGAAATACTCCCCGTGGGCGAAGGCCAGCAGGCCGCATTTCTCCAGCCGGAGGCGCCCCTTGCCGTCCACCAGATCCGAGGAGACCTGTACGGCGACCACCTCCGCCACAAACATCGTATGCGAGCCCAGCTCCAGGGATTCCTTTACCCGGCATTCGATGTTGAGCGGACATTCCAGCACGATCGGCGGACGCACCTTCAGGGCCGGAGCCGGCGTCAACCCCGCGCCGGCAAATTTGTTCTCGCTACGCCCGGAGACCACGCCGCACCAGTCCACCGCCCTCGCCTGCTTTTGCGACGGCACATTCACCACAAATTCACGCGTGGTTCGGATGATTTCAAAGGAATACCGTTCGGGCCGGACGGAGATCGACAGCATGGGCGGATCGCTGCAGACGTTTCCCGCCCACGCAATCGTGATCAGGTTTGGTTTCCACTCCTGCGTCCCGCCGCAGCTCACCAGGACCGGCGGCGCCGGAGACAGGACGTTCCCGGGCTTCCAGGATTGTTTTTCGATGCTTTCTCTCTTTGCCATGCCCTGCCGTCCTTTCTTTCCGGATGCCCTCCCTGGCCCTGAAATCCTCACTTTTTCAGCCTCTCCATGAGGGCGTCGACCCCCGCTTGGGAGACCACCTCATCCTGATCGGCATGGCCCGAGCTGCATCCGATGCCGCCGACGATCTGGCCGTCGCAAAAAACGGGGAGTCCGCCGGCGACGATCATGAAGCGTCCCTGGTTGCTGACATGGATGCCGTATGACGGTCCGCCCGGCTGGCTGGTCTCCCCGTATGCACGCGTGGACTTGCGCGCCGCAGCCGCCGTAAAGGCCTTGCTGATCGCGATATCGATGCTGGTGATACGCGCATTGTCCATGCGGTGAAACATCAGCAGGGAGCCGCCGTCGTCGGTGATCGCAATATCCATGTCGACACCGATCTCACGCGCCTTGGCCTCTGCCGCGCCCATCATGACGCGGGCATCGTCGAGGGTAAGTCTGGGAACCATTTTCATGACAAGCCTCCTATTTCGAGTGATGATTACGCTGATCCGCCATTCCTTTCAATCCAATATTTTCGACCCAGCAGAGCGGCGCCCTTCATCGAGGATTGCTCCTCAAAAACATACCGGCATGGCCGCATCCATTTGGCCTTTGCACGGATCAGCGACGGATTCAACGCCCCCCCGGTCACGCGGATCTCTTCTTTGATCGGAACCTGCAAGGCGATCTCCCTTAAGTGCTCACTCTGATATAGACAGAGCCCCCTGACCAGGGCCGCCAACATCTCTTCCCGGGACGTCTCCTGGGTCATGCCCAAAAATTCGGCTCGGAGCGGTTCTTGTGAATAGCGGGAGCCCATCAGAAAGGGAACGTAGGTCACCCCGGATTCCCGATCCAGCCACTTGTCAATGCTTTTTGGCATAAATTCCCCGTAGTAGGCCGCCGGAGACAACTCGCTACAGAACAGCTTCCGGAACCATTCATAGGCCAACCCGAGTGCATTCATCACATACAGGGTCATCCATCGGCCGGGAACGACGTGGCAGCGGATGTTGTAGTTTCGGGACGGGTAGCACTTCGGCAGGCAGACCAGCATGATTTCACAGGTACCGTTGACGTTCACCGTCTCGCCGGGGGCCTCGATTCCCAGCGAGTATGCCGCCAACACGGCGTCATTGCCGCCGATGACCACAGGCGGCTCCCGTCTCAGCCCCAGTTCGGATGCCAGTTCGGGCCTCAGGTGACCCGGGCTTTCATAAGCAGGAATGACCTGGGGCAGCCGTTCCAGGGAGATGCCGAAGGCGCCGGCGATCTCTCCATTCCAGGTCAGATCGTTTTGAACCGTGTTGTACAGGGCGGTCAGAGATGCCGAAGATGGATCGATGGCAAAGGCGCCCGTCAGCCATTTCCCCATGAATGTATTGGAGTGGCCGAAAACTGCCGTTTTTCGGTAGATCTCCGGGTGATTGTCCTTGATCCAGAGAAGACTTGCCAGCGAACACCCGCCGGCAACGGGCATATTCGCCGTCTCGGCCAGCAATCTGTTCATTCCGACGACATCGATGATATGCCGGGCCTGCTGCCGGGATCGCTGGTCCAGCATGAGGATGGCGGGGTACAGGGGCCTTCCTTCTTTGTCCATGGCGGTAAACCCGGGTGTGGTTCCGGATAGCGCGACCACATCCACTGTGGCCAGCAGTTCTCCCAGGGCTTTGCACCCGGCGATGAACGCCTGCTGCCATTTTCCCGGTTCGATGTCGCTGAAAAGAGCGTCGTTATAGGTATTGATCGGATATTCCTGCGAAAATTGCCTGACGAGTACGACGGAATCGTCCTTTTCATCAAATACCCCCATTTTCATGGAGGTGGTTCCCGTATCGACACCCAGGATCCTCATCGCGGTCACCGCCCTAACCTGGAAACCATTTTACGTTATCCGTTTCGTTTCAGCAATGGTGGTCATTACACTACGACGAGGGCCTCCTCGGGAACCTCCAGGACGATCCGGTCCTCGTTCCGGATGATCTCCGTCTGGACGAAGACCTGTGGGAGAACCTGGTTGAGATAGTACCGGGCGGCGGCGATCTTGCCCGCATAGAAGGTCCGTTCATGGTCCCTGTCCGGAAGTTCATCCAGTTTACGACCGGCGATCAGGGCCTGCTCCAGCAGGCATTCCGCGACCTGCACCTGCGCGCAGACGAACAGGGTCTTCACCGCATTGAGGGGGATCAGGCGCCGTTTCTCCGCGAGGTCGGCGTACCAGGAATCGTAGAGCTCCTTCAGCGTCTTGACGCAGGCGAACCCCTGGGCGAGGTTCCCCATCTCCGGCGCAAATCCCGCGGCATTGCGGTTTTCCTCGATGAAGGTGTCGATCTCCTTCATCCAGTTCGCGAAGGGGGCGCCGTCGTTCATCCTCATCTTGCGGTTGACGAGATCCATCGCATGGATGAACGAGGTACCCTCCCAGATGCTGAGGATCTTGGAATCCCGAAGGTACTGTTCCACGGGATATTCCGTGGTGTAGCCGACGCCCCCCAGGATCTGGATCGCCTCGGCGATGAGCGGCAGGCTCGCTTCGCTTGCATAGCACTTCACAAGGGGGGTGTAGATCTCGGCAAGCGCGCCGCAGGCCTTGGCCTTCGCCCGGTCCGCGGAGTGGGCCTGGAGATCGAGATAATAGAATCCCTTGAAGATCATCGCCCGGATCCCTTCCGTATGGGCCTTCATGTCGAGCAGCATCCGGCGGATGTCCTCATGCTCGACGATCGGCACCCGTCCCGCGTCCCGGACGCCGAAAGGCCGGCCCTGCACCCGTTCCCGGGCGTACTGCGAGGCGAAGGCGTAGGCGACGGCTGCCTGGGTGTTGGCGTTGTGACCCGTGCCGATGCGGGACTCGTTCATCATGTGGAACATCATCGCGAGCCCCTGGGAGCGGCCCTGCTCGTCGGGGGGCGGTCCCAACCGGATGCCAAAGCAGTCGTCGTTCTCCCCGAAACCGAGGAGGGCCGTTGCCTGGGCCTTGAGCCCCATCTTGTGCTCCAGGCTCATGGTCGCTACGTCGTTGGGCCGGCCGAGGCTTCCGTCTTCATTGACGCGTATCCTGGGAACGATATAGAGGCCGATGCCCGGCGAGCCAGGCGCACCGCCCTCGGGACGGGCCAGGACCATGTGGATCGTGTTCTCGCAGATGCCGGCGTCCCCGCCGGTGATGAACGCCTTCGTGCCCTGGATTCGGCAGATCCGCGGGTCCGCCGTCGGACAGGCCCTCGTCGTGATGTCGCCCACGTCGGAGCCGGCGTTGGGCTCCGTCAGGCACATGGTCCCCTGCCAGTCGCCGCTCATCATCTTCGGCAGAAACAGGGCCTTGTCCTGCTCCGTGCCGAACCGGATGATCAGGTTGGCGGCGCCGCTCGTCAGCTTGATGTAGGAGGTGATGGCCGGGCAGGCTGCCGTGTTCATCTCGTGGATCATCTTGTAGAGGATGAGCGGCATGCCGCCCTCGCTCTGGATGCATTCGCTGCTCGATCCCCAGCCGTTGGCCTGGAGGAACCGGTAAACGTCCGCATAACCCGGCGCCGGCGTGACGACGCCGTTTTCCAGCCTTGCCCCGATCTTGTCCCCCGGGCCATTGATCGGAAAGACGACCTCGCGGGCGATCTTGTATCCCTCATTCAGATATAGATCGACATCGTCGAGGCTGAAATTGTCCCGGAAATGTTCGCAAGCGAACACCTCCTCCGCAGGGAGCCACTCCTTGACGATGAACCTTAAATCTCGGGTGTCATATCGGAATTCCATGAAACGTCTCCTTCAAGAGCGTTATAAATTGATGTCCGTCCGCGGTTTTTTCTCCCCGCTCGTATAGTCGTACCAGCCCTTGCCCGTTTTGCGGCCCAGGTCGCCCGAGGCGACGAGCTTCCGGAGGGACAGGGCCGGCCGCCATTTGGGATCCTTGAAGTTATCCCAGAGGGTCTCCGCCACGGCAAGCCCGATCTCGAGGCCCACGAAATCCCCCAGCTCGAACGGCCCCATGGGATGGCCCAAGCCGAACTTCAGGGCCTTGTCGATATCCTCGATGGTGGCCACCCCTTCCGCCAGGCAGTTGTAGACCTCATTGCGCAGCGCAGCATTGACCCGGTTCACCAGGAACCCCGGTCCGTCCTTGACGAACACGCCGACCTTTCCGATCCGGTCGGTGATTTCCTTGATGGCCTGGACCGTCGCGTCCGCCGTCTTGAGTCCCCGGATGATCTCCACCAGTTTCATGACCGGTACCGGGCTGAAGAAGTGCATGCCCGCGAACCGATCCGGCCGCTTCGTCGCCGTCGCCAGTTCCGTAATAGGAATGGATGAGGTGTTGCTGGCGAAAAGGACATGGGGAGGACAGATCTCCTCCAGTTGCCGGTAGAGATCCATCTTCGCCTGTTTGTTCTCGATGATCGCCTCGATGACGAGGTCGCAATCCTTGGCCCGGGCCAGCTCCGTCGTCGCGATGATCCGCCCCAGCGTCGCCGTCTTGTCCGCCTCGGCAAGCTTGCCTTTGGCGACGCCCCCGGCCAGGTTCTTCTCGATGGCGGCCATCCCTTTCCGGACAAATCCGTCGGCGACATCCATCAGCACCACATCGTATCCCGCCGCAGCCATGACCTGCGCGATGCCGGACCCCATGAATCCGGCGCCGATCACCATAATCCGTTTGATCTCCACGTTCCTTCCTCCTTGGCTATGCCGATCCGTTCGCAAGCGATTCAGATCCCCTTAACCGGGATTTCTCAAAACCAGGGCCATCCCCTGGCCACCTTCGGCCCCGAGCGCAACCATGGCGATCCGGGCGCTCCGGCGGCGAAGCGCATGAACGGCCCTCGCGAGCAGCACCGCCCCCATCGCCCCCCAGGGATTTCCCGTCGCCAGGGCGCCGCCCGCCGGATTGACCCGCTCCGCAAGCGCCTCCGGAGCGACCCCCCAGGTCCGCCATTCCCGGAGGACGGCCAGACATTCGGCCGCGGACATCTCGTTCAGCTCGATGATATCCACCTCGTTCAGGGTCAGACCGGCCCGGCCGAGGGCTTTTCGGCTCGCCTCCACGACGGCCGCCCCCGTGTACCGGGGGTCCGTCGCCGCGATCCCGACGGAGATGATCTCCGCCAGCACCGGGAGGGACAGAACTTCCACCTTCTCCCGGCTCGCGAGGAGGCACATCGCCGCCCCGTCGGCCGGCGGGGCCAGCAACGGGACCTCATTGACCAGTTCGTCTGCGCCGATGGACTCTTCTTTTTTCCCCTTTTTGACCGTCACGGGGAAGATTTCACCTTCGCAACCGCCGCTCTCCCGGGCCGCGTGCGCCTTTTTCAAACTCGCCTCCGCGAAGGCCGCCAATTCTTCATCCGCGAGCGAATATTTTTGCGCCAGATTCTCCGCCACCCGCGCCGTGGTGACCAGCCCGTAACGCGCCGCCGGTTGCGCCCCCGCCTCCTGGGCCGGGATCGCGTCAATGATCTCGCGCCGTTTCGCATCAAAGGCATAGCGGGCGTCCCGGATCTCGAAGGGGATCTGACTCATGCTCTCCGCGCCCCCCGCGAGGATCACCCCGGCGTCGCCGCACCGGATGGCCCAGTAACCGTTCACCACCGCCTGGAGCCCGGAGGCGCTCTGCCGCTGCACCGTGTAGGCGGGGAGCTGTTCCGGCAGGCGGGCCAGGAGCATCGCATGCCGGCCGCCGTTCGACGGTCGGCTCGTCTGCTTGGCAATGCCTACGATCACCTCGTCGATTTTCTCCGCCGGCATGCCCGCCCGCTCCACCGCCTCCCGCATGGCCGCCGCAGCCAACTGCTGTTCCGACAAGCCCTCCAATTGCCCGCAGAAAGCCCCCAGGGGCGTCCGGACGGCGCTTGCCACGATCACCTGATTCATGTTCACTCCCCTTTCCCGACGATCATCGCCACCCCGAGACCGCCGGCGCAGCACATGGTGATGAGGCCATACCGGTGCGCGGTTACGCGCTGCAATTCGTAGAGGCACTTTACCGTCAGGGCCGCGCCCGTGCAGCCGAGCGGATGCCCCATGGCGATGGCGCCGCCGTTGGGATTCAACTTGGCCAGGAGCGCTTCGCGATCGATGCCCGACGCCAGCCAATCGCGTACCACGGCGAGCGATTG
>JAPLJX010000308.1 GCA_026388375.1 Deltaproteobacteria bacterium | reverse complement strand
TCAAGGATCTCTTCCATAATCTTTCCCGAATCAACGTCCCGGAGTACCGTGTTTGCGACAATGGGACAGGCTTCCACGCAGAGACCGCAGGCCGTGCAGTCTTCGGCAAAATGCCGGAGCATTTCTCTTGGATTCAACATCGGCTCGACAAGGCTCTTTTCAAGAAGATCCCCGCCCCCCTGCTTCAAGAAAGGGAACAAAGGGGGCGGGGATGCGGTCTTCACACCACGCTAATGGCGGTTACAGTCTGGCGTTCATCCAGTTGAGCTCTACGGCTTTGACATCCGTGGCCGATTTCGACCCAATGATGGTATCCACGTGTCCGTAGCCCTGGAGATAGATCTTCGTTACGTCCGTGCTTTTGGTCATGGGTCCACCCGGGCCGGGCGTCAGGCAGCTCCCTCCGGCACAGCTTCGCTCGGTACCGAAAAAGATGAATGGGAGGGTGACATCCGTAGTATTCTGGTAATCCAAATAGGGATTATTGGCGTAGCCCGTTAGGTAGCTGGACTCCAGGTACTGGATGTTAGGCCACCAGCGGCTTAGAATGGACTGGTATTTGATCTGCACATCAATCGTCGAAAAACCACCGTAAATGTTCGTCAACAGCCCCTTGCCCCATCCCCAGTAATAAGTGTAGGCCAAGACATCCGAGATGGTTTGGGGTGGCGCAGGAATATCCGTGGGGTTTAAGCCGGCGGACGTAAAATAGCCCTTAAGAAAGGCGACATCGGTCTGTAGGCTGGAAGTGGTGTTGTCCGGCGCCCGGGTCACCGTATTTTTGGAATACGGGAACATTCCGCCGAACCTTGTCCGCTCTGTGCCTGTCGCATCGGTCAGAAATATATTGTATGGCGCTGCGAGGGTCCCCGCCTTAAATGCGGCGACGGCTGTATCAAATGCGGCTTTACTCTTTTGCGTGGCGGGATTATCTACAGTTCGCCACAAACCGCCGCCGTCCAAGGAGATCATCCCCTTGAGATCGGTCTGCCAGTACTTGGCGGCGTAGGCCATCATGTGAGTCCCGCCCCGGCTAAACCCGGACATGAAAACTTTGGAGGCCCCGGACATCTGTTTCGCCAGATCGACACAGAGCTTGATATCCTCCCGAAAGAGGCCATAGGTCCAGTCCGCCGTTCCCGCCAAGTCGCTGGTATAGCCGTACGTTGCATACTGGTCGTAATCCATGGTGGTCACGAAGGCCGTGCGGAAGTCAATAGCGTAAAAATCATATCCGTTGGCTGCAAAATACCACTGCTGGGACGTCGCCGTATCCTGAGTGGCATGAATTGCCCGATCCCAGGTACCGGGATTGAAGAAAAGAACCTTCAGGGGGTCGGCGGCGGGTTTGCCGGGTATGCAATCGGCATTGGCGGTTTCCTTGACGTAGCGGTGGAGTTGGATCTTATCCCAGCGACCGTAGGGAGGACGGGCCATCTCCCAGACATAATGTCGCAGGGTGGGGTCATTCTCATTCATACTGACGCCCTTGTATTGCCAAGCCACACCCTGCTGCGCGACAGCGTTTTCTGTGCTGCTGCTGCAGCTGACAAGGAACGGCAATATAAAAATGAACGCGACCGCAATGCACAGGATTGATCTTTGCTTTTTCATTTTTCCCTCCTTAATGTTTCGGTTCAACTGTTGACGACCTCGTAAAAGGTCATGCGGCGATTCCGATGGCGTAGAGCATATTTCCAATCGCCGATTTGAAAATATGGTTGAATAAGATCCGCCACCTTACTTCCTTCTTTAATTCGATTGGTCTTAGTGACTTCCATTTAAAGTCAACTATTATTTTCAAGGGCAACGTTTTGTGTAGTTCAGGAAGTTACAAATACTCCCGATCCAAGAATAATCACCTTTCAAAAAGAGCACATTTCATTTGGTATTCAATAAGTTGCCCCGAAGATCCAGTATCAGCACTTTTATTTGCACTCTTGCATCTTCTTCGATGTTGACGCGCTGTCGCTTTTAAGAAGCCCACTCCTCAATGCGCCCACCTGCTCCATACAAAAATTGGTCTCCGGTGAAAAAATCCAGTGTGCTCATCCTTTTATCATGATCGCCTAGGAATCAGCATCATTTATTTCTGTTTAAAATCAAGGATTTTCTTCAAGGGTAACGTTTTACTGACTGAAGTACACATAAACCGGAAGAACCTTATTTTATTCGATAGCTGCCTCTGGCTATCGCGGGATATTCAAATTGGTGCTTATAATTTGCTCGTCCCGGTGATCCTCTCTCTGCCTTTTCGGACAATGCTTACGATCTCCTCTGTTGAGATGTCTGCCTTGATAGAAGGGATGTCCAAAGGCGAGGAACGAAGTTGCTCCGGAACCAACGCGAAAGTTCGGCCGTCTTTCCGGCGAATGAAGACCTTGCCCGCGGATTCCGCCTGTTCCAGGACTCTGGCAAGCTTCTGTCTGGCTTCTGAATAGGTGTAAACCTGCATTTTAAACCTCCCAGGTGGTGATGTTGAGATCTTTGGCCACTGCCCTCAACTTTCGATATGTCCTTCAGCTTTTCCGGCCTCGTCGGGCTCTTCTTCGGTTTCTATCCCGCCTACAAGGCGTCCCTGCTCAACCCCATCGACGCCCTGCATTACGAGTAACGATCCCGGTCCGAAATCACCCTTCTTCTGATCAATTTTCGGTTATCACAATCCTGCAGATGGGCGGCGATAAGATAGAGCGATTCCCGGGGCTCAGCCCCGGTTTTACCGACCGGTCCCAGACAGTCTAATCTGGTTCTTTTATCTCCGGCCGGACTATCCCGAGCTTATGCATCCTCACACCTTCAATCTAAAAAAGGCAACCGCACGAGCAACAGATACCCGTTGAGACAGAGGAAAGAGCCCATGATGGCACAGGCGATGGATATGCCGAATACCGGCCGCGAACCCGACAGGATCGAAATGGATGCCATCACGATGGCAATCTGCAGCAGCACCTCGGCATAATCGAAATAGGGATCCTTGGCGATGCCTATATCGCGCTGCTGCTCGAGTTTCTTGGCGTTCTGCTCGATCTCCCGTTTTTCCTCGCCATAACGCTTTTCCTCGGCAGCGTATACTTGGCGGTTCTTTTCGTACAAATCACGCGCCTGGGCGTTCATGGCCCTGCCACGTTCGACGAGCTGCGCCTCGGCTTTCTGCTTCTCCACACGGTAGAGATGTTCGCGCGTGACCTTGGACTGGTAGTAGGCCCAGAGGTTGGAGGACTGCTGCTGGGACAGCATCATCTGCTTGGAGGCATTGTTGCCACCCAGTGAAGTTATCGCCAGAATCACGGCGAACAACGCCGTACAGAGCGCTACCCGTTTGGAAAAGACATCTTTTTTCTGTTCTTCCAGTTCTTCGGGATTGGGGAGTTCAATATCAGCCATGTTTCAGATCCTCCTGGTGATGATTATTCCGATTTTACATCTCGGATCATGCCCTTAATCTCTTCCTTCAGGGCGAGCTTGCTCACCTTGCCGCTGGCCAAGAGCGGCAGGAGCGGCCGAATGATGAATTTCTTTGGGACCTTGAAGTTCGCAAGCTTCGTGCGGCACAGTTCCCGCAGTTCCTCTTCCGTCACTTCCTTGCCCGGCATCGGCATGACGAAAGCCCAGCCGACCTCCTGGTAGGTCTCGTCGGGGACGCCCATCACGGCGGAGAAGAGCACGCTGGCATGCGTTTCAATAACTTCTTCGATCTCACGTGGATAGACGTTCTCGCCCCCGGTCTTGAACATCTCCGACTTCCGGCCGGTGATCGTAATATAACCGCGGTTGTCCTTAAAAGCCAGGTCCGAAGTGTAATACCAGCCATCTTTGTCCAAGACCTCAGCCGTGGCTTCCGGTTTGTTCAGGTATCCCTTGAACATGAACGGTCCCCGAACGGCGATCTCCCCGATTTCCCCATCCGGCAGTTCCCGGTGGTCGTCATCGACGATTTTGAGCTCGAAGGGCGGCGCGATCTTGCCCGCGGTCTTGAGCAGGGTGTTGATATCGTCGCCTTTTTCGGTGTAGGTCACGAAACCGCAGACCTCCGTGCTGCCGTAGCCCGTGATCAACATGGACCCTGTCTGCCCGCTGATTCCCGAAAGGACGTCGATCATGACTTTAGGTGCGGCGGCGCCGGCCCAGGCCATGAGCCGGACGTGGCTGAAGTCGGTCTGGAAGAATTCGGGCTGTTTCATCTGGAGGAGGAACATCACCGGGACTTGGCCGAACATCGTGATCTTTTCCTTCTCGATGGTCTTAAGCGCACTCACGGGATCGAACTGCTCCATGAAGATCAGGGCGCCGCCGGCCATGATCGCAGCGAAGCCGATCTCCACGTCCGCGGCGACGTGATTGATGGGGAAGTGGAGGAGGCACCGCGTCTCCTCGTCGACATAAAACTTCACGACCTCCACCTTGATGTTCTCGACGATGCTTGCATGCGTGTGGACGACCCCCTTGGGCTTGCCCGTGGAGCCGGAGGTGTACATGAGGAGGGCCTCGTCGTCGGGATGGATCTCTGCGGCGCGTTTTGCCAGGGCGGCGTCGAATTCCGGGCGGGCTCTATCGACAAAATCCCCAAAACCCTCGGCGCCTTCCACCGGTTCGCCGATGATGAGAACCTTCTTCAGAAACGGAAATTCCCGCTTGAGGGCCGTGATCGTTCCCGCCAAGTCGTTGCCGAGGAAGGTGCGTACGGCGATGAGGATCGCCGGCTGCGCATCGCCGATCTGATAGCGGAGCTCATCGAGGGTGAACTTCGGGTTCAACCCGAGCCACATCGCCCCGACCTTGCCCGCCGCCATGTAACTCAAAGGGAATTCGTTGCGCGCTGCGGACAAAAGCGCGATCCGGTCGCCCTTCTGAACGCCGATTTCCAGATAGGCCCGCGCGATCCGGTCCATGCGTTTCTTGAAATCCCCCCAGTTCAACCGTTCTTCGCCAAAGGCGAGCGCCTCCGCCGCCGGTTTCACCTCCGCCCATTTCTCCACATAGTGCCAGGTCAAATTCAAATCCTTCCAGCCCATGCTTCTCCTCCTTTCGATGGATGATTATTCCGACAAGGTGACAACGCCGTCGCTGACAGCCCTTTTCCCATCGGCGTTCAGGATGGTAAAAAATAGATGCGTCTGATCGCCGTCGGACTGTCGTCCGAAAAGTTGCACGCGGATTTCACTGCCCGGGATGACCATTCCCGTGAAACGGCAGGCAATGGATTTCACGCGCCCGGGATCGCCGGCCGCTTCACGGTCGATCATCTCACGCACTCCCAGGGCCAGGGTCGCCGTCCCCTGGTAGATGATATCGGGCAGCCCGACCTGGCGGGCGAATTTCACCGACGTATGGATGGGAAAGTAGATGTTCGTGCAGCCGTCGTAGACGAAGGGCGCCGTCCGGGCGATGGGAATGGTCACTTCCCAGAGGAGCGGACCCTGAACGGCAAGGGAGGGTACGGTGGGGAGCTGCTCCG
>JAPLJX010000158.1 GCA_026388375.1 Deltaproteobacteria bacterium | reverse complement strand
TGGATGCGCTCCGTGTTGAAGGCGAAAGCTACTTCCTGGATTTTCTGCCCGCGTCAAAGCGACAGGAGATTATGCAGTCGTGGTATAAGGGGGTTGATCTCAAAAAGATTCATTACTATTCTTCCACCCTGCCGACGAAAATTTCTTTTGTGACGGACGAGCCGAAGCGTGAGTTCATAGAACATATTGTGAACAAACACATTTTGCCTGCAACAAATATCGCTTTTGATGCCGTGAACTATGAGCGGGCAGAAGTTGCCTATCCAGGCTTGCCGGAAAAATACGAAACGAAGGATGATTACCTCAAGGCTTTTCGTGCCGTTTCCAAACCCGGCACGGCATTTTTCTCAGTGATCAATGATTACAACGCCAATGTCGCCTACATGAGGATCCGCCTGAAAAATGGAAAAGATCTTGCGATCTCCATCGTGATCAATCGTTGGCATAACAATGTTACCTATTTGTTCGGTGAAAAGGACACGCTCGATGCATCAAAGGACAGTGCCGATTTTATTCACGGCCTCATCGGATCCTATCCAAACTACTTTTTTGATGTCCGTGAAGAGGACCTGCCCGACTTTTTTGATCTCCTTGCCCATTTTGAGAAAAGTCCGAGAGATTATGAGCGGCTGGCCAAGTACGGCATCAACAGGGCGGAGGACCGGCTTTGGGATACGTATGACTGGTTTCAAAAGCGATTCTATGAGGATGAACCCGTAAACGCGGGACTGTTCGATTTGAACCGGTACTACCACCTCGCCAAGTAGTGTACGGTTGAATCGCCTCGTTCACGGATTGCGGATTCATTCTATAGAGACGCCTTACCAGTCGGTCATTTTTGCGACATTGACAAAAGAACGGAATCTTTGTATTCCTAAATAAGGTGAATCCTACCATGGCGAGGCGGAGAACCGAGATGCGTATTCGACGGCTGTTCATCGTATTCATCGCTTTGATTGTTCTGTCTCCGGTACGGGGCTGGTGCGAGGAAAAACCGCTCTGGGAACTCGGCGCGGGGTTGTTCCTCCTCCAGATGCCCGATTACCGGGGCTCTGACGAAAACAGGCGCTATCTGCTTCCCTATCCCTACTTCGTCTACCGGGGGGATATCTTGCGGGTTGAAAGGGAGCGCATTTCCGGACGCATCTTTGAAACGGACCGGGTATTGCTGGATATCAGCGGAAACGGCAGCGCGCCCGTGAGCAGTTCGGATAATCCGGACCGTCAGGGGATGGCTGATCTGGATCCGACCTTTGAAATCGGCCCCTCTCTCAATGTGACCCTGCTGGAAAACAGGCAGGACCATTACAAACTGACGCTCTCCTTGCCGGTCCGGGCCGCTTTTTCGACCGATTTCTCTTCGGTCCGTCACGAAGGATGGGTATTTCACCCGCGACTGGTTTTTCAAAAAGCCGATATGATCGCCGGCTCCGGGGTGAGCCTGGGCATTTCAGCCGGTCCCATGTTTGCCGACCGGGGCTATCACCGTTACTTTTACACCGTCGATCCGCCCTATGCGACGCCAACCCGTCGCGCATACGAAGCCGGCGGCGGATACAGCGGGTCGACTCTCACCGTTGGTTTGAATAAGAACATAAAACCGTTCATCATCAGCGCCTTTGTCAGCGTGGATTTCCTTCAGGGCGCCGTCTTTGAAGAGAGTCCGCTGGTCAAGAACAAATACGCCGTGATGACGGGGTTCAGCGTGTCATGGGTTTTCCTGAAATCGTCCAGGATGGTTGAAAAAAAAGATTAGCCGGGATGCGCCTCCAGCCACATCTCGACATCCCGCAGGACGCGATCATGTTCCGGTTCGTTGAAGACCTCGTGGTAAAAGCCCTCGTAGAGGATGATCTTCCGGTCGATGGAGGCCACCCCGTCATGGAGCATCTGCGCGCCGGACGGATGGACCAGGCGGTCTGCACCCCCTTGGAGGATCAGCAAGCAGCGGAAGGCTGATCCGCGACGCTTCGGCGCCGACCTGCCTCATCGCCTTGATCATTTCCGCACCCAGCCGCGTCGTAAGCTTCCCCCGGTAGACAAGGGGATCGGTCTCATACGCCTTAACCACCGCCGGATCCCGGCTCACGCCTTCCGCCTCCAATTGTCTCAGTCCGAGCCTGGGCATGAGGGCGGAAAGAACCTTTGCCGCAAAAATGGTGAACGGGGAGAGGTCGTCCGGCGCCTTGACCGCCGGTCCGGAAAGAACCGCACCGGCCAACTCGTTCTGGTGGGAGAGCAGATAAAGCGCGCCGATCAGGCCTCCCATGCTGTGGCCGACGAGAAAAACCGGTTTCTCCTTCTGCCAGCCGCGGATCATCTCCCGGAACGATAAGAGTGTATCCGTATAATCCGCGAACCGTTCCACATGGACCCGTGTACCTTCAGACCGGCCGTGTCCGAGGTGATCGGCTGCGTACACGGCGTAGCCCAGCGGGAGGAAGTGGTTGACAAGATTCATGTATCGCCCGCTGTGTTCTGCAAGTCCGTGAACGACGAGGAGCACGGCCTTCGGTTCGATTTCCGGGAGCCAGTACTGGTAGTAGATCCGGTGATTCCGCACGCCGTTGAAAAACCCTTCCTGGTGTTTCATGATCCATCCTCCTTCCGGCCCTCCGGCCGCAAACCGGTAATCCGGCGACCTAAAAATGTTATCAGGTCTCGACCCAGTTCCGGGAGCGTTCCAACGCCCGCCTCCACCCCCGGGCCAACCGGTCGACCTTCTCTGTGCCCATCATCGGCAGAAACCTCTTTTCCACCGGCACGCGGTGGCTGATCTCGTCCACGCCCTTCCAGCAGCCGACGGCGAGGCCGGCCAGATAGACGGCGCCCAGCGCGGTCGTCTCCCGGACGGGCGGTCTGGCGACCGGAACACCCAGGATGTCCGCCTGGAACTGCATCAGGGTATCGTTTGCGGTGGCGCCGCCATCCACGCGAAGTTCTTCGATGGAGATCCCCGCATCCGCCGTCATGCAACGGAGCAGGTCCATCGACTGGTAGGCGATGCTCTCCAGCGCGGCACGGGCGATGTGGGCCGCCTTCGTCCCGCGGGTGATGCCGATCAGGAGTCCCCGGGCGTAGGGGTCCCAGTGGGGTGCGCCCAGGCCGGAGAAGGCGGGGACGAGGTAGAGCCCTTCCGTATCTTCGACCTCAAGGGCCAGCGCCTCCACATCGGCGGAAGAGCGGATGATGCCCAGCCCGTCCCGCAGCCACTGGACGACCGCGCCCCCAATGAAGACGCTCCCCTCGAGGGCGTAATCGGTCTTGTCGCCGATCTTCCAGGCGACGGTAGTGAGCAGATGGTTCGCCGACGCAATGGGGGTTATTCCGGTGTTCATCAGCATGAAGCATCCGGTCCCATAGGTGTTTTTCACCATTCCCGGCCTCGTGCACATCTGACCGAAGAGGGCGGCCTGCTGATCGCCGGCCGCGCCGCCGATCGGGATCGCGACCGGGAAAGCCGGGGAGCGGGTCTCGCCATAGACCTCGCTGGAGGAACGGATTTCCGGAAGAATGGCCCGGGGAACATTCAGGATCCGAAGAAGCTCGTCGTCCCAGCCGCCCGTATGGATGTTGAAGAGCATCGTCCGGGAGGCATTGGAGCAGTCGGTGAGATGCCTTGCCCCGGCGGTCAGGTTCCAGACCAGCCAGGAATCGATCGTGCCGAAGGCCAGGAGTCCCTGCTCGGCCATTTTGCGTGCATTCGGGATATGATCGAGGATCCAGGCGATCTTGGTTCCGGAAAAATAGGCGTCCGGGACGAGTCCCGTCTTGCTGCGGATGAGCGGTTCATGGCCGTCCGCCCGGAGACGGTCGCAGACCGCGGCTGTCCGTCGGTCCTGCCAGACGATCGCATTACAAATCGGCCGGCCCGTGGCCCGCTCCCAGACGACCGTTGTCTCCCGCTGGTTTGCGATGCCGATGGCGGCGATATCTCCGCTGCCGAGCCCCGCATTTTTCAAGGCGAGGGTTGCAACGCCGACCTGGGTTTCCCAGATTTCGATGGGATCATGTTCGACCCAGCCGGGCCGGGGATAGTGCTGGTGGAACTCCTGCTGCGCCGAAGCGACGATGGCGCCGCCGTCATCGAAAATGATTGCGCGGGAACTGGTCGTGCCCTGATCGAGGGCCAAGAGAAAGGCCACGGTTCACTCCTTTTCCCCCGTCAGGGATGATCGAACAGATACCCCACGGAGCGCAGGCTCCGGAAGTAAACGGGATTCTGCGGGTCCTCCTCGAAATATTTTCGGAGGCGGACGATGAAGTTGTCAACGGTCCGGGTAGACGTTACGCCGGAGTAGCCCCATCCCACCTCCAGAAGCAGCTTGCGCGACAGCGGTTTTCCGCGGTTGGCGATGAAGACCTTCAGCAGTTTGGCCTCTTGCTCCGTCAGTCGGATTGTTCCCTGCCTGCAGGATACATTCAGAGTCTTCCAGTCGATCGTATTGCCGCCGAAGCTGTATTCCATCGATTCAGCCGTCTCTTCCGGCCCGCCGCCGCGCTCCTGGTTCCGGCCCCAGGAGGCCCTGGTCAGGAGACGTTGGACCCTGAGAAGAAATTCCTCAAGGTTGAAGGGTTTGGCGAGATAGTCATCGACGCCGCAGGAAAAACCCATGACCCGATCGTCCGGAGCCGCTTTGGCGGAAAGGATCAGAATCGGGAGTCGCTCCTCCTCCAGGCGGATGTGGCGCAGAACGGACCATCCGTCCAGACCCGGCAACATGATATCAAGGACGATCAACTGCGGATTCCATTCTTTCCACATCTTGAGCCCGGCGGTTCCGCTGCCGGCAATGGCCGCCTCATAACCCTGCAGCGTGAGATTCAACTTCAGCCCCTCTGCGATATGAACGTCATCCTCGACGATCAGAATTCGTTTTTGTTCCGTCTGTTTCATAGGACCTCATTTGGGCGCAATCGCCGGCAGAGTGAGTGTAAAAACGGAGCCTTTCCCATCGCCTTCGCTGTCGGCGGCGACCTTTCCATGGTGCAGCCGGGCGATCTGCTGAACGAGATAGAGGCCGATACCGCTTCCTCCCACGGGTACGCGTTCATCGTGCCGCCCTTGATAGAACTTGCTGAAGATCCTCTTTCTCTCCTCTTTGGGAATTCCGATCCCGTTGTCCCGGAAACGGATCCGCAGGGCGTGCCGATCCTGTTCGAAGGTGATGTCGATCCGGGGTTTCCCGGAAGCATTGTATCTCATGGCATTGGTCAGGATGTTCATGAGCAGCATCTCAAACAGCGGAACGATGAGCGGGCAGATCAGCGGGCCGGTAACGGGTGGCGCGACGAGAATATCGCAGTCGTGGAAGAGGTGTTGGTTCTGAATGATGAACTGCCGGATGGTCTCCGACAGGTCGACCGGTGTCGGTTCTCCTTGATGGAGCCTGCTCTCGATTCGGGCAAGGTTCAGGATGCTGTTGATGTTGTCGGAGAGGCGCTCCGTATCCTGGAGCATGAATCCGATGTATTTAAGTTGCTCCTCCCTGGGCAGTTGATATTTTGCGAAGGTCTCGAGATAGATTTTCAGTGATGTTACCGGGGTTTTCAGTTCATGGGTAAAGTTGTTGATGAAAGTGTGCTGGAGGCGATAGAGCTGAAGTGTCTTTAGGTTGTAGATGAAGATGATGAGGATCCCCAGCATGATGGCGGCGACCAGCAGCGAAAGGCTGAGGATCACCACCCAGGTCTTGGCTTCGAAAAACTGATTTCCATCCAGTTGGTAGCGCCGGATCACCGATTTCAGGTTTTCGCTGACACCGATGTACCAGTATATGTACAGAAAAAGGGAGATCGCCAGCGCGACCGTGGAGAGGCTGAAGACAAAAACCGGATGGATGAACCATTTTGCCTGTTTCATTCGCAAACGTACCGGATGTGAATTGTAAAAGTATTGTAAAACAACAACTTGCCTCTTTTCATTCCACACAATATCATTTAGGGTGCCTCCGTGCCGCCATAAGACGGCCCCAAAAGGAGGTTATCATGCCGGAAAGAAATCAGCCAGTCCATCCTCTCGGAAGCCGCGCCCGCGTTTTGCTTGCGAGCGTCTTCGGGCCTTACGCACGGGATGACGAGTACGGGAGCCGCCGGATGAACCCGATGGAATTGTATCAGAATCAAGTCACCCGTGTCCAGGGGGGATTCTCGCTCCGGATGTTCCACCGTTCCTTCGGGTTGATGATGATCCAGAGCAATATCGAGGCCCCCTGTACCCTGCTGGATTTTCCGACGCTGGAGGCGTTCACGGAGGATATCCGGAAAAATACCTACGATATCATCGGGATCAGCGGCATTGTTCCGAATATAGGCAAGGTCCGGAAGATGTGCGAGCTGATCCGTCGGTACCGGCCAGACGCCGCTATCGTGATCGGCGGCCACATCAGCAACAAGGAGGGGCTCGCGGAGATCATCGATGCGGACCATATCGTCCGCGGCGAAGGGGTTCGTTGGTTTCAGCGCTATCTGGGGCAGGACGACCAGGCCCCGATCATCCACCCGCTGGCGATCTCGGGTTTTGGCGGGCGGATGATGGGGATCGGCCTCGACAACCGACCCGGAGGCACGGCGGCGATCCTGATCCCGTCGGTCGGATGTCCGATGGGCTGCAACTTCTGCTCCACCTCCGCCTTGTTCGGTGGAAAAGGGAAATTCGTCAATTTCTTTGAAACGGGGGATGAACTCTTTGCCGCGATGTGTAAAATGGAAGAAAAACTCAAGGTGAAATCGTTCTTCACCCTGGACGAGAATTTTCTCCTTCACAAAAAGCGGGCGCTTCGGCTGCTGGACTTGATGGAGGCCAACGGGAAAAGCTGGGCCATCTATGTTTTCAGCTCCGCGCGGGTTTTGAAGTCTTATACGATCGATCAACTGGTGCGGCTGGGGATCGGCTGGGTCTGGATGGGGCTGGAAGGGGAGGAGAGCGCCTATGACAAACTCGAGGGGGTCGATACGCGCGCGCTGGTCGATCTCTTGCAGTCTCACGGAATCCGCGTGCTGGGGTCCTCGATCATCGGCCTGGAGGACCACCGACCGGAAAATATGGATGCCATCATCGATTACGCGATCGGCCATGAGACGGTCTTTCACCAATTTATGCTCTACACGCCGATTCCGGGAACGCCCCTCTATGAAAAGCACAGGCAGGACGGTTCGCTGCTGCCGGAAGCGGAGTTTCCCGCTGCCGACGCCCATGGGCAGTACCGCTTCAATTACCGCCACCCGTACATCCCGGCGGGTCTTGAGGAACAATATCTGCTGGAGGCCTTCCAACGAGACTTCGCGGTGAATGGGCCGAGCCTGCTCCGGTTGATCCGGGTGCTGCTCAACGGCTGGCAGCGGTACGGCAAAGATCCCCGACCGCGCATCCGCAAGCGTGTCGCCTGGGAGTCTTTCCCGCTGCGCTCGATCTATGCCGGCGCCGTCTGGGCAATGAGACAGTGGTATCGGGACGATCCCCGCCAAAAAGAAAAAGCGGCGCAGTTGCTAAAGGATATCTACATGGCCTTCGGCTGGAAGACCCGTCTGCTTGCCCCGCTCATCGGGAGGTTTGCCTGGATTGCGCTGAAGAGGGAAGAGGCGCGTCTTGCCGCTGGCTGGAGCTACGAACCCTGTTCCTTCCATGAGAAGAACGCAGCGGCAGTGGCGCTGGAGAAGACCCATCCCGCGAGGCAAAAAGCCGAGGTTCGGGAACCCCGCCTTGTGATCGATCAACCCGCGGAAACCTTCGGCAAATAGGTTAAGCGTACGTGTCTAAAATGTGTTTCTTCCTGTAATGTAGCGCATCGGATCTTTCACAGATATACGCGCTTTCAAATGGTATTCCTGTAGATATCTTAATAATTCCATCAGAGAGGAAAAAATACAAAATTAGTACCAAGGTAAAGTAGACTTCAGGGAAAGCGGATGTAAAATGGGGCCAAACAGAGTTAAAAATGGTTCATCCGGGTGATGCGTACTTCCTGCTTGGAGTAAGCACCGTCGGGCAATTTTCCCCCTTGACATTACCATTTTTAAGGAATATTTGACAATAGTGCTTAATTCCACTGTAAACCCAGCAACCTAACCTTTTAACCTTCTGGAGAGTAAAATGAGAAGGTGGGGTTACAAAAAAGTGATCATATGATGCCTCTAAGGGAGTTCAATAACTCTCTTGGAGGTCCTTTCATCTATCTCCCAATAAAATTCACGGTTGAGTTCCGTCTGATCTCCCTCTAGCCTAAAGTGCATCTTCAATGAGCTGAAGATAGCCAAATCTCTCTCTCGCCCGGTCGCCGTTAACCTAAAATCTCAACCACTAACCATCAGGAGATCGCCTAAAATTTTTTATATTGATGCCCTGTTCTGAAAAGGGCTGGCGCCAGTGGGTATATGGTTGAAATATTGTGGAGCTACCGGAAAACAAGGCGATAAACGGAGAAAACAACCATCAACCTGACATATCGGAAGAAACCGATCTACTCGACTCAATTTTAAAAAAGGAGGAAAACAATGGAAAAGAAGGACAAGGGAGAAGTGACTAGGAGAGACTTTATCAAATGCGTAGCTATAGGCGGAGCTATATTATCTGTGTCAGGCGCAGTACCTAAGTCTCTATATGCTGCTGACAAAGACCAAGATGATGACTGTGAGTTTTATATAATTGATGCTCATGCTCATCCTGATAAGTGGAGAAGTTCAGACGATAGTGACTCTCTTGTGGATATCAAGGAACTTGGGA